>JAAZBB010000074.1 GCA_012514035.1 Lentisphaerota bacterium
AATCGTGACCCCGGGAACGACCCATGCAAAGTCGCGATCCAATTGGTCCAGCGTCAACACCGGATAGGTATGGCCGGCCGGCTCGAACGACCCCAGGTGATACGATGGCGTCACCGTCCCCGACCACTCTTCCGGCATCATTAGCTTGTAAACACCCCCATTGCTGGAAATGCAACTCCCGCCGTTCCCCGACGCCGTGACCGTCACGCCATCTACCCCTTCGCCGGTTTCCGCATTGACAATCCGCCCGGCCACAACCGGATCCGGCGATTTCCACTGATAGTCTTGGCCGACTTGCGCAGTAATCATGTTCTCATAACTGCGCGTCGGAGGCGTGAAGACTCCCCCTCGCAGGTGCGCAGGAATCACCGTTCCGCTCCAGCCCGGCGCCACCGCTTGGGTGTAACATCCGGAACTGTCGGTGATCGTTTCGGCCACTCCCGGCGACACCGCATTCGAGAAGGACAGTGTTACACCCTCCACGCCCTGACCGCTGAAGACATCCGTAACGCGTCCGAGGATGGAGAGGGTGCCTCCTTTGGGATAGCGAACAATCACAATCCCGGAGCCGCCGTCCGTAACGCCGCTGTATCGGTCATTTCCACCGCCGCCACCGCCAGTATTGGGTGCCCCCGCAGTAGCCAGAATGGAAGGCGTCGCCCCTTCGCCACCGCCCCCCAGTCCGCCGGCCCCCGACGGTGAGGCATTATAGCGCGAACCCGCGCCCCCCCCCGCGTACCAGCCTGGCGGGTAACCCGCGTTGGTAAACTGGCTGAACTGGAATCCATCACCTCCGGCGCCCTGGCCGTCCGCGTTCCCAACCTCGCTGGCCCCCCCACCGCCACCGCCCCATTCGCCGCCGCTTCCCCCCTGATATCCCTGGTTGGTTGTCCCACTTGCCCCTTGTGGATGCCAATATCCACCGCCGCCACCAGATCCGCCTGTATATGCCGAGCCGCCACTTGACACGGCCCCTCTCCCCCCCCCGAAGGCCGTCAATCCGGCAAAGGTCGAATTCTCTCCGCTGGAATTACCCCTTCCACCCTCGCCCACAACGACAGGATAGGAGTGTGCTTCAATTATCATTGTTCCGTGCAAAAGCCCACCCGCACCCCCGCCACCACCATGCAAGCCGCCCCCTCCAGACCCCCCGCCCGCCACGACTAAATACTCGACCACCCCGCCTCCGAGAACCTCCAATAGGCCGTTTGTCTTGAATGTGTGGTAGATGTAATCGTCATCCTCCGTTACGTCCCCTCCGCTTGCACTCACCAGCACCGGTTTCTGTGGATACCGCACAATAACGATCCCGGAGCCGCCTGCTTGCCCCGCTGATGTCCCAACTTGCCCGCCACCGCCCCCACCTCCGGTGTGCGAGATGGCGGCTACCCCGCTATTTCCCCCGCCGCCAAGACCGCCGGTGTGGCCGCCGACGCCATCCCACCCATCTCCGCCGGCACCCCCTCCCGCAAACCATCCGGCGGGTGACCCCTCGAATGAGAATTGCTCGAAAAAGAGTCCGGCGCCTCCGATCGCGAGTTGTGACGAATTGCCGCCTATCCCACTCGCGCCGCCCCCCCCACCTGGACGCCCCCCACCGGTATATGACCCACCGGCAAAACCCTGCCCATCCGTTCCACTTCCGGGTTTCCCGCTCTCACTCGCTCCACCGCCGGAGCCGCCATCGATTCCAGAGTGACTCGTCGTCCCGCCGCCCGAAGCGCCCGCTGCACCTCCTCCGCCGCCGATGGCTGTCAGATCGCCAAAAACGGAATTCTCTCCGCTCATTCCCCTCGGGCTTGATCCCGCACCGCCCTGGCCAACGGTAACCTGGATACTCTGGCCGCTGGTGACCGCATAATCCGTCTGATGAATGAGACCACCGGCACCGCCGCCGGCGCCGCCTTTATCGTATCGTCTCCCCCCCTGACCTCCGCCGGCAACGATCAGGCATTCGATGTTTCCGCCCTCAACGACATCGAACGTCCCATTGCTGTAAAAGATGTGGTAGGCATAGCCATCGGCCACCATCACTTCGCCGCCACTTGCCTGAACCCATGCTATATCCTCTCCGCGGCTGTGTTGCATCAGAGCCAGAGCCCCGACCAGGATGGCCGCAAAAGCCATTTGGGAGGACGATCTTCGGCGGACCTGAAGATGAATAGTTTTCATGCCTGATTTCTTATTCTGTGTGTGAACGCAACCCGCCGACCGCAGTAACCTGCAACATCATGTTTGGTTTTCATGGCACTGATTCTCCCTGACGAACTCAGTCCTTGGTGATGGCACCAATTCCGGTTCAATTAATGCGTAATCTCCGTTTCTTCACCCTGCCGCAAGTAGTAGATCGCCGCACCGGGCTCCAGCACCTCGTCATCCGAGAGGATTTGAAATTGGTTGAGGTCAAACCAGTTCCCATCGTAGGGTTCGCCCCAGCCCTGGAGGTAGATCAAGCGCCGCCAGGACCCGTCCGGCATCGGTATGACGATCTGATCGGCCTGTTGTTCGGTGGCGGCGCCAAACGGATTGGCCGTGGCGAAGGTGGACGACAAGGGAATCTCTTTACCTTCCGACAGCCCCAGAATGTTCCAACCCTGAAAGATTGGAGTAGTGGAACGGCCATCATTCCCCACCGCTCCCGCGAACGTGATGCGGGCGGGGCTGCCGGCGGCGCGGCGCACCCAGAATCCATGGCCAACAGGCAATTCATATTCACTTGCGCTGCCATTGAATTCCCGCCATATGCCGGAGGCGTCCAGATACAACATTCGCCACGTGTCGTCCGGCTTCCGGATGTACACTTCATCGCCTCCCGAACCGATGCCGCCGTTGCTCCCGGACAGGGCTTCCGCGAGCGCCACGCCCAATTCCCCATTGAACCGACGGTCCATGAGCAGCGGCGGCGAGACCATCGTAAATCCGCTTGCCGCCACATCCCGGCGAATCACACCCCAAAGGCTCCGTGCGTCCGGCTGTTCGCCTGCCAGCACGGCACGATAATACCGCCCCATCTCGTTGGTGCTGAGGCTGGCGTCCGCCTGTTCCAATTCGGCCCCGGTTCCTTCCCGGCCGGCTCCAACCCGCTGCCAGGCGGCATGTTCTGTAAACGGCTCCGTGGTACTGTAGATTTCATAGTGAACTCCGCCAATGGAATCCCACCATACGGTGGCCTCGTCGGAGCGGCTGGAGGCCCACACATCCTTGATCTCCGGCTCCCAGTCGGACAGCGAAAGCGGCAAGCCATTCGTCAGCGGCTCGCCCGAATGCCCCACATAGAGCCGAGCCATGCGGAAGACTTCATACTGGCCGTCCGATGCCGTGAAACACACGGGATGGACGCCATACTGTCCCGCCGACGGTGTCCACATAAACTCTCCCTGTCCATTCCGCCCATCCTCGAATACGGCCCCCGCCGGGAGGCCGGTCGCACCCAATACCGGCATCGTTCCGTCCGGATCGCTGGCCTCCACCAGGAAGTTCAGCGGCTCTGCGATCGCAACGACCTTATGGCCGATAAATGCCAGTACCGGCGAGCGGTTCTCCCCATCCGCCTGATCCCGGAACGTCACGACATACTCGCCGCCTACGCCCGTGTCGAACAGATGCACGCAGTACTCCCAAGAGTCGGTGCCTCGATCCCGTGTTTTGGAAATCCATACGTTCGCCGGGTGCAGTTCCTTGCCATCGCTTCGGCGCACGGCTGAAATCACGTCTTTGCCCGCCAGCGCCGCCAATGGTATTTTCAAATATAGCGCCGCCGAGGCGGCAGGAGTCTGGATGGCATATTCCACCATATCCTCCATATCGCCTTGATACGTCAGCGTCGAGGCAACGGATACATCCGTCACCGACAAATTCGTGCCGCTCGATTCGAAGACCGTAAACCCGTCCGTAGCCGCCAGAAAATCCCGGATCCCATCCCTCCCCGGCAGGTCCACCAGCACATCCCGGACCAGCATGTGCGTGTTCACGCTCTCGATCAGGGACGTAAGTTCGCCTCCCAACTCATTGGCGTGCGTGAAGCTCGCAGTGAAATTCGTGAAGCGCCCGACGAGCGACGCCGTCATGCTCCAGCGCGCAATCTTCGCGGCGCCGGCCTTGACCGTTCCGAACTCCGCCAGCAGCGATGAATCCGCCGGCTGGCCGTGGATCTCCGATCCAAGCAATTCGAATCCCACCAGCAGGCCCAGTTCGTTCTCCACGATGCGGGGCTGAGCCGACTCGATCTTCAGGTTTCGCGCGTCCCCCGCCCCGCTGTTCCGCACCCGCACGCCCAGGGTAAAGGGCATCGGCGATTCGATTTCCGGGGTCCATGGGTCATCTCCATAGACCTGGCTGGGCAGAAAGTAGTCCAGCGCCAACATCGGCATCGGCCGCACAAGGATGGTGTCGGGATTGACGTTTATTGTCCCGCTGCGGTCCTGGATGGCATAGCTCAAGGTGGCGCCGATGCTGTAATAACGGCCCAACGTATTGGTTCCGCCGGCACCCTGCGCAGGCACGATCAGCCAATGGATTACAGCGATGCTCGCCGGCTGAACCACGCCGTTGGACAAGGCGCTGATGCCTTGCAAGCTGTCCATGCGAATGAAAAAGAGCGCATTGGTGTCATTCGGATCGGAGGTCGCGGTCACGGCCACACCCTCCGCGTCGGCGAAATGCACCGTGACCGTCACATTGCTGAGCGACAGCTCGTCCAATCCGTTGGAAATGCGCATCATCGCGTCAAAAGCCTGACGCTCAAGGGTCAGATCCTGGCTGATCTCGATCTTCACCTCGGCACACATCGATTGGGCCCAGGCCAACGGTCCACAGAACAGACCCAGCCAGAACAGAAACGCCGACCATTTCCATCGTGAAGCCTTCATCCGAAGTGCAGAGCATTCTTTGACCTTGTTCATGTCCGATCTCCAGGTTGATTGCCAGGTCACTTCGCCCGGCATTCCGCCTCCGGCTGTCTTGATCCTCCACATTCCAGTTCGATCACGATCTCCAGCGATGTCGTTACCGAGTCCAGGCCGTGTCTCGATGTGCGCCCTGATTGATCGGAAGGCTTGGGCAACTGGATGACGGGGCCTAAGGTGCCGGGAATCACCGGGCTGAGAATCGAGGAATCATTCGCATGGGTCAGGATTTCGCCATCCACGAAGTAGTTTTTGACGCAATCCTGCTTGCCGCGCAGCCACAGGGCATCCCATTTATTGACCCCCATGCTGCTGAAGGTGACCGTTGGCCAACCCAAAACACTGGTGCCGACCTGGGCGAGCCCCCCTCCAAGGGAGTGCCCGGCGATGCTCCCCGACTTGCAGTTCCGCCTCGCATAGCGTGCAATGCGTTTGGCTTGCTCGGTCTGCCAAAACGGCAACCCGCCACCCGTCCACCCGCCGACGATATCCAAGGGCGACGGGAGGCCAAACCACATATGAGTCCCCGAGTAAGTCAAAAAACAGTGGCCACAATCATTGCGGAAGAGCGCCGCCTGGAAGCCAAGAATATTCCATGAATAAACCCGACTATACGATCCTTTGTAAGAATCCGGGACCGTCGAATACAGCATGCCCGCCAACTCCGCGTATTCCAGGGCTTCCCGCATTTGATCGCAGAACGTTTCCACCGTGCAGGTATCCCAGTTGAACTTGAAGTCTTCGCAGTACAATCCCATGAAATCCTTGCTGTTCACGGGATCGCCCAGGGCAAACAGATACAGGTTGGCCCCGTCCACGTAGCCGGCTGGATCGGGTGTCAGATAACGGCCGGTTTCGGGATCGTAATAGCGGCGAGTATTATAGTGGAGGCCGGTTTCCTCGTCGTAGTATTGCCCGGACACGCGCAGGGGCTGGCCATCGCCTTCCAGCACATGAAGCCGGCCATAGGCCTCCGGCACTCCGCGCCAGGCCACGGCGCCATTGTCGCGCAACAGCATCTCGGGGCCATGGAAGGGATCGACGATATAGTAATACCTTTCCCCGTTCTCTTGAACCCACAGCGGCGTCATCCAGGAGGAATCCGGACTGTATCCGTACTCCCGAAGGAGGGTTCCCGCGTCATCGTATTCCGCCAGCAGTCCCCACGGCCCGTACACGTACCAGTTCGTGGCAGATGCCGTCATTTTCCCGATCCGCAATCCGCCGGCATCATATAGATAGCGGGCCACGCGATTGCTCGCGGCATCCCAGACATACTCCAGCCGGCCGGCGGCATCATAATCGAAACGAAGGTCGGAGGTGCCGGTTGTCCGGCGCGTCACCCGGCCATCTTCATCATATTCATACGATCCGCCCGGCCAGGACACCAGGCGGTTCCAATTGGTCGTCTGCATTTCCCCGGGTACCCGTCGATTCCAGGCGGGGTCATACGCATAGGCTTCCTGGAGCCCCCCTGGAACCGATGAGGTCGCCGAGATCAGGCGACCGAGCCCGTCATACGCATACTCCCGTTCTTCGCTCCCGGTCGAGAGGGTCTTCAGGCGATCGTCCTTGTAGTAGTCGTACCGCCGCTCCATGAGAATCGTGTCGGCCATGTCCACCACCACGTTATTGGTGATGCGGCCCCAGGCATCCTGCCGGATCATCTGGCGGACACCCCCGGGCCAGAGGATGGAATGGCCGGCGGCCCGCGGCTCCCGTTGAAACGCAACCACGCCCTCCCCCCCCCCGGTTATGGACGCGGGCCGGTTTTCCGCATCGTACGTGTATGCAACCGTATCCCCCTCGGGATAGGTCAAACTGGTCACACGGCCAAGGGAATCAAGGCCCACTTCATATGTCTTGGAGAAATGACCGAAGTCGAACGTCCGGCTGGCCTGTTGCCCATGTTCGCCGTATTCCAGCGTCGCAGTCATGCCCTGCATGCGGGCATTTGTCAATTGCCCGTCATAATCGTATGCCATGTCCACGGACAGGTCCGGCTGCCCGTCAGCCGTGTACAGGATATTGGTCATGAGACCTCGCAACCCCTGCAGGCGCATCCGACGCCCGCTCGCATGCTCCTCGGTCAAGAGCAATCCGGTTGGCCCATACTGACGCTTGATGAACGCTCCGTCCGGACGGGTTTCCAGGACATGAGGGGCCGCGAAATCGTACTCGAAGGCCACCGATTTCCCTGCTTGATCGCCAAAGCCTGAAGGTCGCCCAAAGGGCGTGAAAGAATAGGTCAAGTCATGACCCAGGGGATCTGTCGCTCGGACCATTTCCCCATAGGCGTTATATTCATATTGCCAAACGCGTCCCTCGGGATCTTCTTCGCGCGTCAACTGGTTGAACAAATCGTATTCCCACCGGTTGGTTCGGGTCACATGGCCCAAGCGATCCACCCGTTCAATGAGATTTCCGATAGGATCGTAAAAATATCTTGTTTCGTCTTCAGGCCCCAGGACCCGCGCCAGAAGGCCGTTTTCACCATATTCGTAATGGTACTCCGCCCCATCTTCATGCACGGCCTTGATCAGGCGACCTTCTTCATCCGTTTCCGTCAGCACCCCCGGTTCCATTCGTGGAATCACACGGCCCAAAGAATCGTATTCGTAAGGGATTTCGGTCCCGTCGGCATGGATTTCGCGAACGATCCGTCCGGCTTCATCGTACTCCATCCGCGTCATCCCCTCGACCGGATCCTCCACGGCGACAAGATCGCCGTGCTCATCATACGTCCAGACGGTTTCGAGTCCGTCCAGATCTCGGCTCCAGATTCGGCGCCCGGCCTCGTCATACCGGTTGCTGCTGACACGTCCGAACGCATCGGTTTCGCTGGTACGCCGCCCCAACTCATCGTACGTGTAGCGGGTCTCGGCGCCATGCGAATCGACGGTATGCAGCAGATTCCCCATGACATCATAGCCCAAGTTGCTGATGACGAGGCCGCTGGGGTCCGATTCCGCGAGCACATTGCCCTTGTCGTCATAGGTCCACCGCCAAACCATGTCACTCGGAATGCCTGCGCCGGAGACGGTCTTCTGTATGCATTGGCCCAAGCCATCGTAGAGATAGTCCGTGCGTTGCTCCCGTTCCGTGCCAACCGCGATGATGGTCCGGAGCAGCCGACCCTCGGGGTCGTATTCGAACTGTGTTGCCTTGCCGTGTTCATCCACGATCTTCGTAAGACCGAATTCCGGACCGTTATACTCGTACTGCCGATAGGTGCCATTGAGGAATTCCACCCGCTCGATGCGCCCCAATTCATTGGTCATGGCCTTTGGATACTCCGGCCTCGACGCGGCTTCGCTGTCGCGGTCATAGACAATAACGCCGTTCAACGCATGGCGAAACACCCGGCCGGATTCATCCGTCCAGGTTTCTTTGATCCGTCCGTCGGCGGTGGTGATGGTGGCATAATACACCCGGGCGGCCTCGTTGAAGGAATACTCGAACTGGGTATCCCCCACTCGCGCGATCCCGCCGTAGGAATTGTACTCCAGCGTGACCGGCTCCTCCCCGGGCATGGTCTTCGCGATCAGCCGCTCCTTTGGGTCATAGGCATAGGTTTCTTCGCGCCCCAGAACATCCACAACATTCGTCAACAGTCCAAGGTGGTCGTATCGGTATTCAACCGTACGGTTCTCATAGTCCCGAACGGAAGCGACGCGGGGAACCGACCCTGCGGTTTCGTACTCGATCCACACAACCTGATTAGAAAAATGATCCAATATTCCGGTCGGTCGCCCCTGATCATTATAGACGAAATGGATAACGGCCGAATCATTGGTGTGGGCAGAAGGGCGATTGGTGGAATCCATGAAATACAATTGCGACTGGACCTCGGCCCAGTGCCACCGGCCTTCGCGATACACGCGGCCGATCCCGACATGGCCGCCGACCGTCTTGACGACCAAGTCCAGCCGTTCATCCTGATAATCGCCAATGCTGGTTTGAACCGCGCTTCTGACCTTGTACCGGTTCCGCAACCGGCAACACTCGGGAGCCGGATCGTCCTTGCACGGGTCATCCACACAGGGCGCTTCAATCGATATGGAGCGCAGACTCCCCCCGCCACCGCCCGAATAGCCGGCGCCATGACTCGTGCCGCTGACCTGTGCCACCACGCTGCCCGGCTTCGATGCCGGCGGACATGGTTCGGGTTCATACAGACTGAAGGAAAAGGCGCACGTCATGTATTGCCCGTTGATGCACTCCGTGCCATATCGCAAGCCGCAACCGGAGGAAACCAGGCATTGGTCGTCGCTTCCGCCGCCACCTTGCTCGGTTCCTGACCGGGAGACAAGGCACACGATTCGGTAGGGAATGCGTACGACTTGCTTGGCCTCGATCGTTTCGGGCACGGGAGCTAGCAATTCCATGCGGTGCCGGCGCAGGTTCACCACCTGCGGGAAGGTCACGTCCACCGCCCGGATGAGACCGTGGTTGATAATCCGCAACTCGCCGTTGATGACCTGGCCGGCTTCCATGCCCCTGGGGATGGTGATGCCGGCCGGCTCCATGACCAATACGGCGGCCGGCACGTCCGTCTGGAACACCGTGTGCAGGACGATCTCATAGCGATCCTCGATGGTGATTTCCCGCACGGACCACTCCACGGCGACCAACCGGTTGTTGAGCATCACTTCGACGGGCGTGGCCACGCCGGTGTGCACCCAGAGGCGCCCGGCGAGAGGTTCATGGGCGGAGGTGCTGATCCGGTAGAGATACGAACCTTCGGGCAGTTGCTCCACCCAGGCTTCGCCGACACTATCCGTGACCACATTGGTTTGATACGACATGCCGGTTTCGCGCTGTAACTGGATTTGCGCACCGGCAACCCCTTCGATCAAGCCACCGGCCACGTTGTGGGTTCCCGCATAGATATCCATGACCTTGAACAGGATTGAACCTCGCCCGCTGTTATCCACCCGGACATACAACGGGGCATCCGCGCCGCCCTGGCGGGGGGTGCCAGCCCGCAGCAGAAATGGCCATACCTTTTCCTCGACCGACTCCGGGGGAGCGATGCGCAATCCCGCCGTGCGCGATGCGCCGGCCTCCAGATCGTTGGCCTGGGTGGACATGCAAAACCTCACCCAATCGGGAGCGGGCGTACGGTTGGTCATCAAGATTTCAAAACTCAGGTCTTCCGCCGGAGCGAGTCCTGCATTGATGAGAACCAGCTCGGTTTCCAGATCGTTCCCCGCTTGAACCCCCAACTCCCGCCACGATGGTTCCCACCGCAACGCCGCTGCAGGCTCGCGCAACCGCAGGTCCAGCCGCAGCGTCCCCCAGCCTTCCTCCGCGTTGTCCTCGCTGACCACGCGTAGGATCGCCGTGCTGTTGCTTGCCGCCGTCTCGTCGCATCCAATCACAAACCGCAAGGTGGCGCTTTGGCCGCCGCCTAACGAACCAACGGAATTCAAGGCTTCGAACGCGATCCCCGCCGGCCACACACCGCCCTCCTGATCCTCCGGCCGGCCGATCAGGCGGAGATTGGTCACATCCGTTCCCGACGCGGTGGTGAGGGTTACCGCGCCGGTGTAGGCGGCGTGATACGGCATGGTCAGGTTGAAGGCCGTCGGATAAAGCCCGATCTGTTGAATGACAAAGGTTCCCTGTTCTGGACTGACCGCTATATTGGGATGCGTGGCCCAGACCTTGAAGAGCCCGGCCTCGTCCGGCAACGGCGCAAAGTTCAAGGACCACTGCCCAAGGCCGTCCGAAATCACCGCGTAGTCGCGTTCGAAGCCCTGCCGCGAGACTGTCACGCGCACCGGCGCGTTCTGTTGCGGATCCCCCGTGGCTCGATTAACGGCCCGGCCCTGGATCAGGATGTTGGTCGCCCCCACACTCGCCGCCGGCGTGATGTTGGTCGCCTCGGCATAGTAGATCGTTTCCGACAAGCTGATGTCCCGCGTCACGATGATCCCGTCCATGCTCACTTGGTCGATTTCGCCATGGTGGTAATGGAGACGGTCCACCTCCAGTTGCAGTCGCGCCCGGGTGGGGGCATTGGTCGGCACAATGAGCGCAAAGGGTTCGGAGGTGAAGCTCTCACCCGCTGGCACCCGCGCAACAGACACCTTGGATGCCAGTGTCACGACCTTCTCCCCTGTCATCTGTTTGGGAGAGGCGGTCGACAGAACCATGCCATCGATTGTCAGCAGCTTGACACGGATTTCGGGCGACGGCTGGCTCCCCATGCCACTGGCCAGCACGATCTCCGCCGGCTCTTCCGAAGTGTTATGAATCTCAAAACATATCTCGGTCGTTCCTCCCCGATTCAACTCGCCATTCATAATCCGGGCCACGAGATAGTCGTTGACCACTTCATGCGACGAGACCCCCGTGATTTCCACCTCGCCTTGCTGCGAAGTCAACGCCAGCGTATTGGTCAACGTCGCCATAGGCGGCAGATTCGAATATCCGCCCACCACCACCGCCACGGGAGTCTCGCCCGGTGCCACATCAAACGGCTCGGTTTGATGCAGATGTCCGCCCGCCGCCACGCGCGCCTGCACATTCGTCAGGGCCGTGTCCATGAGGTTGTCGGCGGTGAAGACCAGGCGGTTCATCATCCCACGCCTCAACGTCGCATCGGCGGGCGCGCGCAATGCCAGCCGTGGCAACAAAACGCTGCGCGGCACGCTTTCCTGGCCCCTCGCATCCCGCGCCCGCACCGTGTATTGTCGGACATCCCCCATATAGCCCGTATCCATCCAGTTTGTTGCCTGTGCACTCGTCAACTCGGCTACCAGCCTGTTATCATCTCCATCCCCCAAATACAGATTGTAACCTGCGATCCCGCTGGGCGCGGCATGCGTCCAAGACAAAACAGGGAAGCCCCCTTCTGGCAACCGAATCTTGAGGGAGTTCACCGGCAACAAAGACAGATTCGTATGCGCATTGGCCGAGGATGCCGACTCGTTCCCCGCCGTATCTGTCGCGGTGACCGCATAATACAGAGGCCCTTGGGCTGGATTCCGGTCCAAGGCCTCGGGTCTGGGAATATTCGTCACCAATGCGCTCAATCCCTCCACCGACGCAATCGGCGAAGAGTCCCGATAGAGCCGGTACCGTACATTTGTCTCGGCCACCGCGTCCCAAGTCACGTACATCCCGTTGCCATAGAGAGTGATTTGAATGTTCTCCGGTGCCGCCGGGGCCTGCGCATCCGTCACCAGCCGTACCGAGGACACTGCGCTGGTCGAGCTCAGCTCGCCCGCCTGCCGTACGCTCGCCACTCCATACCAATTGGAGGCATCCCCCATCCGGGCGCTCCACTCCTGCGTCCCTCCCGTTTGCTCCACGAAAGACAGGGCCTCGCTTGACGGCCCCATGAACACTGCGTAATCCGCCGCCTCATCCACCCCCGCCCACTCCAAGCGCACCCAACCGTCCGGCAACGCCGTGCCCGTCACTCCCCAAGGAGCTTCCAGCGGTGGCAAGTCACCCTGATACACTTGGAACCAACCCGCACCCTCTATGTCCCCCCCCGTGTTGCCCAACGCATCCTGCCCCTCGTACGAGAACTCCAGATTTTCCGGATTCTGCCCTGCGGATGCCGACAAAACCACCGTTCCTGCCCAGGATGAGCTCGTTACCTGCTCCATGCTCAACTCCGCCCACTCCGGCGACGATTCGGTCAACCTCCACATCAGCCGTGGCCCACCCACCGGCGTATCCTCCGCGTCAAAAACCGCCACCACCTCCACGCTCAACGGACTCGCCGAATCATTCCGGATCGGCGCCGCTGGCGATACCTGCAAGTCGCGCATCACCGGTCCGGCCGTGTCGATCTCGATTGCGATGCCCGCCTCGATCTCCGTCCCCCGGTTGCCCGCCTTGTCCCGTCCCGAAAACACCGCATGGGCCGTGCCCCCCGGCGTGGAGGCGGTAACGTCAAACGCGCCCCGCCAAATCAACACGTTGGTTTCACTGCGCGTCATCGCCACGGAAATCGGCAACGCGCCCGGCACGTTCAGACTGAAAAACGGCGCGGCCAGCAGCTCCTCGTCAAGCTTCAGCGTCACCGTCACCCGGCCCCGGCCAAATGTTCCGCTTGATGGGTCATACACGCCCGTTGTCGCGTAATCGGCCTCAACCACCCGCGGCGGCACGCGGTCCGACACCGCCGACACGATCGCCGACAGCGGACCTTCTGTCCCCGCGGCATTCACTGCGCTGATGCGATAATACCAGTTTCCATCCGTTGCGGGCAGATCCCGGTAATTCGTTCCCAGCCAATCCATGGCATTCAAGCGCAGCGAGGCATCCTGGTTCTCGAAAGGGACACTCGCCCCGTATAACCGATAGCCCCGCACGTTCGCCCCCTCCATCCAACTCAACTCCACCTCTCCGTCCGCGCGCGCCGTCGCCTGCGGAAAACGCGGAGCATCCGGGACGGAAAGATCCACCGTCACGGTCACCGGGGCCGAGAGCGCCCCCTCCCCCGCCCGGTTCACCGCCGCCGCCCGCAGCACATTGGTCCCCTCCGCCAGCGTCGCCGTCCCCTGAAACGCACCCGAAGACAGCACCACCACGCGCCCTGTCTCCGCCGTTCCGTTCACGTACAGCACCACTGAATCGGCATATGCCGCCCCCGTGCCCGTCACAGCAACCTGCGTCCGGTTCAAAAACATCCTGTTTGCCGGTGCGGTGATCGTCGGCGCCGTCGGCACGGCCAGCGTCACATTCACGTTGGTGGACAAGACTGTTTCGTTGTTCAAGCTGTCATACGCCCGAATTTCCAGCTCGTGCAACCCGTCGTTCGTCGTGTGTGCCGCATTCCAGAACGCCGAACAATTGGTCGTCCCGTTCGCCGTCGACACCAGCAGCGCCCCATTCACCCAAAACTTCACCCGCGATACCCCGGCCCGGTCGCTTGCCTCGACCCAGAAAGTTCCCGGCCGGCGGATGACCAGCGAGGAAGCCAGCGGCGTCGAATCAAATCGGAGATGGCTCAACACCGGACCTTCGGTGTCCGCTCGCGGCGTCGCCGGCCAGCTGATGATCGCCGGATCCATGCCGCCCGACCGGTTCACAGCCGCCACTCCGAAGTGGTATGTGCGCTTGTTTTTCAAGCCCGCCACCGAACCCCATGTCGTCGTCCGCGTCACTTGCGCCGTCATTCCCGCCACCGACGCAAACGCCGACGTGTGCACATAGATCGCGTAGTGTTTCACATAATTCGTCGGGGTCGAGGCCGACCAGGTCAGGTCGGCCAATCCGCTGTACGGCGTCACCGTCACGTCCGTTGGATTGGACAGCCACGTAATCCCCGTCGCGTTCGCCCCCGCACTCTCGTTATCATCCTGGTCGTACGCCGTCACCCGTACCGGATACGCCGTCGCGGAATCCAATCCCCCCCCCGCGTCGTATTCCGTCGCCGATGCCGGCAGCTCCACTGCCGTCAGGGCCCCGTTGAAATACACCCGCTGACCCGCCAGGTCCGCGTTCGCAGGCGGCGTCCAGCGCGCGATCAGGTTCGTGGCAAAGCAATCGAACCGCAGCCCCGACGGATTCGACGGCGGGGTCACATCCACCGTGGTCGCCGACACCGACGTCACCGCTGGAATGAACTGGCCCGCCAGATCCCTCGCCACCACCGCAAAATGATAGGTTGTGCTCCGTTGCAGATTCGTGACGATGTAACTCTTCTGGTGCCGCGTCTGCGTACCGATCGCCACCGCCTGCCCCAGATTCGTGAACGCTGCGCCCGACTGGTAGACCGTGTAGTGCGAGATATCGTCACCTGTGACCACCTCGTCGTAACCGCTCCAATTCAACGCCACGCTCAGCCCGTCGCGATCCCCATCCGCCGTCACCGTCACGGGCCCGGGCGCCAAGTCGTCATAAACAATCATAGCCACAACGGGATCGCTTTCATTTCCGGCCTGGTCGCGGGCCGTGAAGGCAAACGTATTGAGCCCGTTCGCCAAGGACTGGGAGAATGACCAGTTGGTTGATGAGGTATGGCCGACCACCTGCTGCCCGTTTCGGTAGATCGCAGTATCGGCCTCCTTGGCCCCGGAAAAAGTCTGTTGACGGATAGTCGTCGGACTGACGATGGGCTGGACAACGGGCGGCGGCGGCGTAATCGAATCCACCATAAACACCGAAGAATACACGCCTGTATTCCCCATAGCGTCGACCAGGACGGCCGACACCTGATGAAGCCCGTCCAGCAAAGCCCCCGCTGGCGTAAAGGTCAAAGAATCGGAGGCAACAGCCCATTGACCCGGTATCGACAAGCCCGCCCGCGAGACGTCAATGGCTGAACGGGACACATCCAATCCGCTGGTGATCTCCGTGTAGTCCAGGCGAATAGTACCCGGCGGCACATTGGTGCGCGTCTGATGCTCCGGAGAAACGCCGGTCACTGCCGGCGCCACCGTGTCCACAAGGAACAAGACCTCATTGGTGGTCGAACAATTGCCGGCCTGATCCCGGGCGTGCACGAGCACCGTGTTGACACCCTGCGTCAGCTCCACGCTGCACGACCAGGCGCCCCCTCCCTCGGCGATGCGAAGCACGCCTTGGACCCACACGGACAACTGGTCTTCCCGGGTCCCTTGAAGCGTTGCGAGGACCGCCCGGAGGTAATTGGTTACAGGCGCCAAAGGATGAGTTGTGATCTCTGGAGCCGCCGGCGCCTCGCAATCGATGACAAAGCTGTCCCGATACACATCCCCGTCCGGTTCATCGGGAATGCCGTTGCGATTCTGATCCATTGCCACGCCATTCAACGTGCGGATGTCCGGCCCGATGGTCAGTTCATACCTCCCTTCCTCCGTCAACGGGGCGGACAGATTAACAAGGTAACATAGTTTGTTCGACGGTACGACATTATCCGGCACGATCGGACCGGAAGGTCCGGTCAACACGACGTCGTCCACAGTGAACGTGGACGGATCGATGGAGGAAAGGAAATGGATCTCGACTGTGTCTACGGGTGTGTTGATTGGACCTGCGGGGACACTGGATAGAATGATTGCCGGCCCGCGACGATTTTCCAGGTATATTGTCCCCGCCCCGCCATGTTCAACATTCTCTCCCCAGCCATGCGCCCCCCCCTGCGCCCATGCCTGGCCCGCCAGATCGAAATCCACGATCTCGTCGTAGTAGATCGCCACGCGCCCACCGCCGCCGC
>JAAZBB010000075.1 GCA_012514035.1 Lentisphaerota bacterium
GGCGGCCGACGCGCCAGTGACCTACCGGCCTGCGCTTTTCGCCTCGGCCCGCATCCATTTTTTGGACATGAAGCACAAGCTCGATGTTTGGCAGAATGTCCGGCATCTGGTGATGACTGATTCTTCCCGCGGCAAGCTGACCTGGACTGAAGCCCGTCCCGCCCCCGCAGGGGAGGGGCCAGATCCCCTGCCGGGCGCCGGCCATGAAAACGTGCCGGCCGATCTGGCCGATCCCAAGCGGTACCGCCAGCACGAGAAGGGCTACAAGGTGTTTCTGTCCGAGATGTTCACGCTGGAACTCGCCAGCCTGCCTGAACACAAGCTGGTGGCCAGTCCCGATGAAAGCGAGGGCGATTTCCGCATTCGAGCGGGCCAGCTCCTCAGGGAAAAACGTGACGAAGAAATCGAAAAAATGCGTCGGAAATACGCCGCGAAGATCAACACGCTGGCCGAACGCGAACGGCGCGCCGCCGCCAAGGTCGAAAACGAAAAAGCCCAGCTTTCCCGGTCGCGGATGGGCACCATGATCAGTTTTGGCACGGCGGCGTTGTCGGTCCTGCTGGGCCGGCGGGCCGGCGGACTGGGCCGGGCCGCTACGGGCATCGGTTCGATGACCCGGAGCAGCAAGGAGAAGCTGGATATCGAACAGGCCGCCCAAACCCTCGAAACCCTTCGCAAGCAGCGCGAAGAGCTCGAAGCCGAGGTGGAAACGGAGATCGCGCGCGTGACGCAGGGCTTCGATCCGGCCCATCTCGTCCTGTCGACCGTGCGCATCGCTCCCCGGCGTGCAGACACGGCCATTCAGCAGATCGGTCTGGCGTGGATCCCCTGCACCCCCGATTCGTTGGGTGCCTTGCGGCCGGCCATCGAAATCTGAGCCATGGGGGCCCGGTCCGGCCGGTGCCGTTCGCTCTGGCCGCCCGACAACCTATTCGCAGATGCGCCCTGGACGGCGGTTATGCCAATTCGGCAGTTGGCAAGAAGGGGGGTGGACTGCTAGATTGACTGCCCGATTCTCAACGAATCCAGGTGAACCCCAGGAGAAGAAAAGTCATGACGATCAGTGCCAAGCGGATGTTGTTCAACAACCCGATTTTGACGGATGCCCAGCTGCGGGCCGAAATTGAAAAGTGCGAATTCTGCGAAGAAAAGCCCTGCAAGGAAGCCTGCCCGTGCGACTGCTCGCCGGCGGATTTCATCATGGCGGTCAAGCTGGGGACGCCTGCGGACTTCCAGCGGGCGGCAGCGGAAATCATGTCGAAGAATCCGTTTGGTGGCATCTGCGGGATGGTGTGTCCGGATACGCTGTGCATGGGCGCGTGTGTGCACAAGAAGATGGACTGCGCGGTGAACATCCCGGCGGTGCAGGCGACGGTCGTGGCGAAGGCGCGCGAGTACGGTGTGTTTCCGGCTTTCGCAAAGGCGAAGCTCAACGGTCGCAAGGTGGCGGTGATCGGCGCGGGCCCGGCGGGCCTCGCGGCGGCGGTCACGCTGGTCCAGAAGGGCTACAAGGTCGATATTTTCGAGCAGAACGACAAGGGCGGCGGCATGTGCCGGCTGATTCCCGAACACCGGCTGTACAAGGAAATGCTCGAGAAGGACGTCGCGTTCTGCCTGGGGATGGGGGGCGGCCGCATCCAGCTCAAGACCGGCCGGAAGATCACCGACCCCAAGGCGCTGCTGAAGAAGGGGTACCCGGCGGTGATCGTTGCGGCGGGCCTGTGGGAGCCGATCATCCTGAATATCCCGAACAAGGAGCTGGCGATCGGCGGGATTGACTTCCTGAAGAAGCCGAAGAGCTTCGGCGTGCGCGGCAAGAAGGTGGCGGTGGTCGGCGGCGGCGCAACGGCGCTGGACTGCGCGGTGGCCGCAAAGCTTGCGGGCGCCAAGTCCGTCGAAATGATCGCGCTGGAGAATGTCGGCGAGATGCCGCTGACCGCGCGTGAAAAGCAGGACCTGGTGGAGCACGGGATCGACGTGAACGGCCGCATGCGCGTGGTCGGGATTCTCGCCCAGGGCGGCAAGGTGGCCGGGATCCGGACGCAGAAGGTCGAGCTGCCGGCGGGGCAGGCGTTCACCGTGGGCGCGCTGAAGGATGTGGCGGGCACGGAACAGACGCGCTCGGACATCCGGGCGGTCATCATGGCGATCGGCGCGCGCGGGACGATTCCCGTCAAGCCGGCCAAGGGCGTGTATTACGCGGGCGACATGGCGAATGGCCCGACCTTCGTGGTGACGGCTTCGGGCGCGGGCAAGAACTGCGCGATGGCGGTGGATGCGGAACTGAACCGCCGGAAGGCCCCGAAGGTGCCTGATCCGAAGAAGAGCCGCGTGCTGGTCGAAGGCTACAACATGGTACCGGTTTCGCTGGAGACCGATTTCTTCGGTCGCAAGCTGATCAACCCGTTCCTGCTGTCGGCGTCGCCGGCGTCGGACGGCTACGAGCAGATGAAGAAGGCCTATGAAGCAGGCTGGGCGGGCGGCATCATGAAGACCGCCTTTGACAACCTGCCGATCCACATCCCGGCGGCCTACATGACCTGCTTCAACGGCTCGACGTGGGGCAACTGCGACAACGTGTCGGACCACCCGATTGACCGGGTGTGCCGGGAAGTCAAGCGGCTGATCAAGGAGTATCCGGACCGCTTGACCGGCGCGTCTACCGGCGGCAACGTGTCGGGCAACGACGAAAGCGACCGCAAGAGCTGGCAGAGCAACACGCGCAAGCTGGAGAAGGCGGGCGCGATGGTGATCGAATACAGCCTGTCCTGCCCGCAGGGCGGCGAAGGCGCTGAGGGCGACATCGTCTCGCAGAACGCGGCGCTGTCGGCCAAGATCATCGGCTGGGTGCTGGAAGTCGGCAACCCCGGTATTCCCAAGCTGTTCAAGCTGACCAGCGCGGTGACCGACATCAAGAGCATCCTGAAGGCGATCAAGCCGGTGCTGGAGAAGCATCCGAAATCGAAGGCGGGCGTGACGCTGGCGAACACCTTCCCGTCGCTGGCGTTCAAGCCGGGCCCGAAGGTCTGGGAGGACGGCGTGGTCGTGGGCATCAGTGGCGAGGGCATCACCCCGGTCAGCTACCTGTGCCTCGCGAGCGCCGGCGGCCTGGGGGTGACCATCTCCGGCAATGCCGGCCCGGTGAACTACAAGGCGGCGGCGGACTTCCTGGCGCTGGGCACCAACACCGTGCAGTTCTGCACCGTGGTTGAGAAGCATGGCTACCCGATCATTAACGAGCTGTGCTCGGGCCTGAGCCACCTGATGCAGGCGCGCGGGATCAAGTCGGTTTCCCAGCTGGTGGGCATCGCCCAGCCCGACCCGATCCGCGGGTTCATGGACCTGGACGGCACCAAGCAGATTTCCAACTGCACCGACGACCTGTGCGTCCAGTGCGGCAACTGTACGCGCTGCCCGTATCTGGCCATTTCGCTGAACGCGGACGGCTATCCGGAAACCGATCCGTCCAAGTGCATCGGATGCAGCCTGTGCGTGCTGCAGTGCCCCGCGAAGGCGCTGCGCCTGCGCGACCGTACCCCGAAAGAGAAGCAGGCAATGCACGCCTAGCCATCCGCTCACGGGGGCCGTCCGGCCCCCGTGATTCGTTTGAACACCCAAAAGAGGAGAACAACATGGCGCAGAAGAAGAGCAAGTCCCTGCTGATCACCAACGGAATCGTGGTGACCCTGGGCGAGAACAACAAGATCATCAGCGACGGCGCGGTACTGGTGGTGGACGGCGTGATCCAGGCGGTCGGCAAGGCCGCGGCGGTGAAGAAGCAGGCGCGCGGTGCGCAGGTGCTGGACGCCGGGGGCAAGGTCATCATGCCGGGCTTCATCAATGCCCACATGCACCTGTATTCTACGTTCTGCCGCGGGCTCTCGCCCAAGCAGCCGCCGGCCAGGAACTTCGTGGAAGTGCTCGAGCGCCTGTGGTGGCCGCTGGACAACGCCCTGAACGGCAAGGACGTGCTCTACAGCAGCCTGATTCCGCTGATTGACTGCATCAAGAACGGCACGACCACCATCATTGACCACCACGAAAGTCAGAGCTTCCAGACCGGCAGCCTGTCGGTCATCGAAAAAGCCTGCCGCCAGGCCGGGGTGCGCAGCGTGCTGACGCTGGGCATTTCCGACCGCTACAAGAAGGGCGAGGAAGGCATCGCGGAGAACGTTCAGTTTCTCAAGAAGATCCAGGCCAAGCGGAAAAAGGGCGACGATCTGGTATCGGCGATGATGGGCCTGCACGCGCTGTTTACGGTGAACAACAAGTCGCTGAAGAAATCCTGCGACCTGGCCCGGGAGTTCGACTGCGGGATGCACGTGCATGTCGCCGAAGACAAGGCCGACCAGGTGGCGAACAAGAAGCAGTACGGCCAGTCGGTGATCGAGCGGCTGCATGCGGCGGGCGGGTTGGGCCCCAAGACGCTGGCGATTCACTGCGTGCATGTCAGCGACAAGGAAATCGGGCTGATGGCCAAAACCGGCACCTGTGCGGTGCACAATCCTGAATCCAACATGAACAACGCGGTGGGCGTTTCCCCCGTGATGAAGATGATGGAGAAGGGCGTGCTGGTCGGGCTGGGCACGGACGCCATGACCACCGACATGAAGGCGGAAGTCCGCGTGGCCAACGTTTTCCACAAGCACGCCGCGCAGAATTCGCAGGTGTTCTTTGTCGAGGCATGCAATCTGCTGATGAAGAACAACGCGCAGATCGCCAGCCGGTTCTTCAACCGCCCGGTGGGCGCGCTGAAGAAGGGGTGCTACGGCGACGTGGTGGTGATGGACTACGAGCCGCCGACCCCGATGAACGGCAACACGTTCCTGGGCCACTACCTGTTCGGCATCTGCGCGGCGCGGGTGGATTCCACCATCGTGAACGGCAAGGTGCTGATGCAGGGCGGCCAGTTGAAGGGCCTCAACGAGAAGAAAATCTGCGCCGAGTCCCGCAAGCAGGCGGCCGACTTCTGGAAGCGGTTCTGAGCGGTGTTGTCCGGGCGTACTTCGCCGGGTTCGAGTTGACGACCTGGCGCGGTGGATCAAGTCGGGCATAGAATGAGCCGGAACGGGCTGTCGTCCCGGCAGGAAATGGAAATGCCATGAATCAGCTGGATCTGACCTTCTTGAAATGGCTGCAAGAGCAACGCACGCCGGCGATGGAGGAGTTCTTTCTTCGCGTCACGAGGGGAGGGGAAGGATTTTGGATTCTGGCCGCCGCAGCCACCCTGTTCTGGTTGTTTGGAGCACGCATCGGATATCGGGTTGGCTTTGCGCTGGCCGCGGGCGATTTGCTGACTGGAGCCTTGAAAAACATATGCGGGATTCCACGGCCCTGGCTGCGTGATCCCGCCATCCTGCCTGTGCCCCAGGCACAATGGACGGCCTTCGGTTATTCCTTTCCCAGCGGACACACGGCCAATACCGCCTTGCTCTGGGGCGGGCTGGGAGCGGCATGTCGCCGGGGATGGCTTTGGATTCCCATCCTGCTGTGGATCGGCCTCATGGCCATGTCGCGGATGGTGCTGGGTGTCCACACGCCCATGGATGTGGTCGGATCGCTGGTCCTGGCCCTTCCGGTCATTTGGTTCATGGGCCGCATTTATGATTGGACGGAACAACATCCTTCCCGCAGGGGGTGGGTACTGGCGGGTGCGGTCCTGCTGGCGGGGTTGGTCTGGGGGATTGTTCGTTTCAAGCCCGTGCCGGAAGGCGGCGATCTCCATTTTGCCCGGGATGCCTATCGGTCAATCTGGGGCCTGCTGGGCTTTTTCGGCGGCTGGTTCGTGGAAAGACAATACGTCCGTTTTAATCCCGGGGCCCTGGGGGCCTATCGGCTGGTGGGTGTTGCGATGGGAGTGATCGTGCTGGCTCTGATGCAAGAGAATCTCGTCCGCCTGCTGGCCCCGGGCCTCGGATCGGAGATCGCGTCGTATGTGGCGGCGGCGGCCAATCCCGTCTGGATTCTGGTGGTCTGGCCCGCTCTGCTCAAGGGGCTGGAAAAACCTGCTGGGCGGTGAAGGACGTGTGCGGCCTAGCTTGCCGCACCGGCAGGGGACGACCCCTGCATTTCCAGCAGACGGCGAATGCGTTCTTCCGTGGGCGGATGAGTTCCAAAGATATTGAACGAGCCGGCGGCGGCCTGCGGGTTGATGGCATACATGGGGGCGACCACGCGATTGACGGGTATTTTCCTGGGGTCCTGTTGCGCGGCAATCTTGCGCAGGGCATTGGCCAGGCCGGCGGGATAGCGGGTGAACCGCGCGGCCGAGGCGTCGGCCAGATATTCGCGCTGCCGCGAACAGGCAAAATACAGCAAACGGGCCGCCAGGGGAGCCAGAATGGCCAGGATCAAGGTGGCCGCCACCAGGATGACCATGGCGGGACCGCTGTTGCGACTGTTGGAGGAACGTCGGCGTCCGCCTCCCCAGAACATCGTGCGCATTCCAAGGTCTGCCAGCAGCACGATGGCCCCGAGGGTCACACCCGCCAAGGTCATGAACAACGTGTCGCGGTTCGAGATATGCCCCAGTTCATGCGCAATAACGCCCTGCAACTCATCCCGGTTCAATCGTTCAAGGAGGCCGGTTGTGACGGCGACGCAGGCGCGTTCCGGCTTGAGCCCGACGGCAAAGGCGTTGGGCACGGGGGTGTCGATGATGTATACCCGCGGCATCGCCGGCAGGGCCGCCGAGATACGCATTTCCTCGACGATATTGTACAACTGCGGGGCCTGCTCGTGGGACACCTCGCGGGCGTTGGCCGATGACAGCAGAACCGATTCCCCGCCCATCATGTTGATCAGCAGCATGACGCCCCAGATGCAAAGCCCCGCGAGCATACCCAGGGAAAGGAACTGGGAAGAACCGCCCCATAGCCAGCCCAGGGAGCCTCCCAGGGCGGCCAGCAGCAGCGCCAGGATGGCGATCAGCCAGGCAGACCGCCGTTTGTTGGCGGCGATGGCTTCCCACATGGCGGGAGTGCTCATGGTTTACAGGCCGGGTTTCGGATGCCGGTCATCAGCTGCGCAATTGAACCGGCGGCGGACATCTGCCGGATTCGCTAGAATTTGACCTGGGGCACGGCGCGCTCGGCGGCATCCGTCAATTCGAACAGATCACGTTTCGAGAAACCAGCCGGTCCGGCCACCATGTTGGCCGGAATGGACTGAATCTTGTTGTTGTAGCGGGTCACGCTGTCGTTGTACGCCTGCCGGGCAAAGGAGATTTTATTCTCGGTGGAGGACAACTCTTCCTGCAAGGCAAGGAAATTGGCCGATGCCTTCAGGTCTGGATATCGTTCGACATTGACCATCAAGCCGCGCAGGGCGCCGGAGAGGGCGGCTTCGGCGGGCCCGGCCTCGGCAGGCCCGTGAGCATTCATGGCGGCGGTGCGCAGCTTGGTGATGGCTTCGAAGGTCGCGCGCTCATGTCCCATGTAGCCCTTGACGGTTTCAATGAGATTGGGAATGAGGTCATGCCGGCGTTTGAGCTGCACGTCAATCTGGGCCCAGGCGTTGTCCACGTAGTTGCGCAGATGAACAAGGCCATTGTAAATCGATATGAACCAGAGGAAAAGAGCGACCAAAAGCCCAAGAACGATCCATAATGGAGCCATGATGGTTATCCTTTCACTGGCGCCTGCACCTTGCACGCGCCGGAACTGGAAACAAGCATACACCCGCCCGGCGAAAATACAAGCGGCAAGAGACTCTTGCAAAACTCCAAAAATGCATCGAACGTAGACGCACAGTCCACAACAGGAAGTAGGGGCCTGCCTCAAAGTTGACGCGACGCCCTCGGCGCGTGAGGTTTTGCAAATGCCTCGGCAAGACTGTTTCAACCGGATGAAGGGGGGCACATCCCCGTTTCATTGACCGACCGGAATCGAACCGCCGTCTTCCATGGTTGGCTATTTTAAGAGTGCGGAGACAAGGTGCTTGGCAGCGAGGCGCTCGCCGAGCCTCGCTTTCCGCCGCACTCCAAATTGCGCGGCTTGGTTTGGAGTGCGGGGACAACGACCAACGGGAGGCGGCCCCGCTTTGGCTGTTCCGGCTGTTGGCTGTTCCGGCTGTTGGCTGTTCCGGCTGCTACTTCGGCTGCCCCCCCAAAAAAAAGCGGCGTGGCGCTCGCCGGGCCTCGCTTCCCGCCGCACTCCAAATTTGGCCGATCGTTGTCATCGAAACAGGGATGCGCCCCCGGATGGCTTGGCATACAAACCGTCCCGGAGCCCGCTATGGCGGCTGTTTGCGCGGAGGGGAGGGGGCAGGGAATCGCCCGAGCCCGTCTGAATATGTTTTTTTGCAGGTTTGACTTGCGGAAGAATGGGCGATGCGCAATACTGTACATATGAAGCGGTTTCGTCTATGGGCCGGAGCGGGTGCCGGCTTGCTGAAGGCGATTGTCCTTATGCTGGCCGTTCCGGCCAGCGCGGCGAATCATCCGCTGGGATGGGGATTGAACGGCAGCGAACAGGCGTCGCCCGTGCCTACCAACGCAATGACCGATGTCGCCACCATTGCGGCGGGTCATTATCACAGCTTGGCGTTGAAAAACGGGCGGGTGTGGGCATGGGGCGACAACTCCGCCGGGCAGATCGATGTGCCGGTTGCCGCCCAAAGCGCAGTCAGCAACATGGCCGCCGGTGCTGAATTCAGCATGGCGCTGCGCAATGACGGGTCGGTGGTTGTTTGGGGGGCGGACATCGTTCGGACCAACATGCCGGCTGCAGCGACCAGCGGGGTCTCGCAAGTGGCCGCGGGCGAAGCCCATGCCCTGGCCTTGAAAGACGGCGCGGTGATCGCCTGGGGCGCCAACACCTATGGTCAATGCGATGTTCCTGCGGAATTGACCAGTGGGGTTTCCGCCATATCCGCCGGGGGCTACTACAGCCTGGCGCTCAAAAATGGCGGCGTGCACGTGTTTGGCATATCATCCAGCAACCCCCTCAGCTACAGCATCCGAGATGTGCCGTTGACCGCCACCAGCGGCGTCTCGGCCATTGCCGCGGGACACTGGCATGGCCTGGCTCTGAAAAACGGCGGCGTAATTGCCTGGGGCACGCCGCAATACGGTGCCACCAATGTTCCGGCCGCGGCGACCAGCGGGGTCACCGCCATTGCGGCGGGAAACATGTTCAGCATCGCCTTGAAAACCAACGGGACGCTGGTCATCTGGGGTGATGATTTCAATGGCCAGACGAATATCCCCAGTTTCGCCACGAGCGGTGTCACCCGGATTGCCGCCGGGTTCGGCCATTGCCTGGCCATATGCGCCGGCATGCCGCCGCGGATGTTTTCCACCCTGCTGCCGGACGCGTATCGGACCTATCCCTATTCCCACACTTTGTCCGCCACCGGCGATCCCCGGGTCGTGTTTTCAGGTTCACTTCCCGGATGGCTGAATCTCAATGCCAACAGCGGCGCGTTGACCGGCACCCCCACGACGCTGGGGATGAACTACCTGACAATCGTCACCACGAATATCCATGGCAAATTAACCAACTCTTTCACGATTAATGTCCTGGAACGGCCCCCGGAAAAACCGGTGTTCGTGACCACCAGTCCGCTGCCAAACGGCACCGTCGGCGTGAGCTATTCCCGGCAGATTGTGGCCAGTAACAATCCGGTCTTTTCTCTGATTTCCGGCGGCGGCAATTTGCCGGCGGGGCTGACGCTGTCCACCAACGGACTGATCAGCGGGATTCCCGCCACGGAGGAGGTCCGGCAGTTCACCGTGCGGGCCACCAATGTGGTTGGCGCCAGCACTCGGGTCTACCAGATCACGATTCTCCAGCCCACGGAACCGCCGGTATTCGTGACGACCAGTCCGCTGCCCAGCGGGACGGTCGGCCAGCCGTATTCGCGACAGATCGTCGCCAACAACGGACCCACCTTCAGCCTGCTGGCCGGCAGTTTGCCGGACGGACTGGAATTGACACCCTCGGGGTTGTTGAATGGAACCCCGATCCTTACGGGAGCGTATACTTTTACGTTGCTGGCCACCAATGCGGCCGGGGCCAGCAACCGCGTGTATGATCTGGAAATTCGCGGACCGCCTGCACTGCTAACGGAAAGTCCCTTGCCCAACGGCGGGCTTTACGCGCCATATTCGGTGCAATTGGAGGCAACCGGCAACCCGGTGTTCAGCCTGGAATCCGGCAATCCGCCGGCCGGGTTGACCTTGTCGGCCGGCGGCCTGTTGACCGGCGTTCCCACCGTTTTGGATACATTCTATTTCACGGTTCAGGTGACCAATTCCTATGGGTCGGCCAGTCGCATGTACGAACTGACCATTGAACCGCCAGAAGGACCGCCGTTCTTCGTCACGACCAGCCCCTTGTCGGAGGGCGTTGTGGCTCAGTCCTATTCATTCCAGGTCGAAGCCGGCAACTTCCCGTCGGCCATCACGCTCTATTCCGGAGCGCTGCCGGCGGGTCTGAACCTGTCAGCGGCCGGACTGGTGTCCGGGACTCCGACTTCAGCGGGGACCTTCAATTTCACCCTGCGCGCCACCAACATGTGGGGGTGGGATGATCGGGCCTTCGATTTGCAGGTATACGGCCCGCCGGTGTTTCTCACGCCCAGTCCCCTGCCGCAGGGCATCTTGAACGTGTCCTATTCCCTGCAACTCCAGGCATCAGAGGCCGATGCCTTCAGCATTGTGGCCGGAACCCTGGCCGGCGGCCTGGGGTTGAGCGCCGACGGCCTCATCAGCGGAACGCCAACGGTCGCGACCAACTGGAATTTCACCGTGAGGGCCACCAACGATTACGGCTGGACCAATCGCGTGTTCGCTCTTTCAATCCAAAGCATCCTGCTGCCGCCGGAATTTACCTTCATCCGATGGACGAACACCGGCATTCGCCTGGAATGGTCCAATCCCAATCCCGTGGGCGTCATCCAGGTCTGGCGCGCCACGAACATCACCAAGCCCCCCGTGCCTTGGACCAATCTCGGAGCACAAACCTCGCCCTGGACCAATGTGGCTCCGCCGATGCCGTCCTACTACCAACTGCGTGCCGTGCCGTAACCAGCGCCGGTTCGATGTCCGGTGAACCCTGGCCCGGACGCGTCTGCCATGCGGGACAAGTGATTTCGACTTCGGCGCGGAGCCCTGCGCTCAACATGCCCGGGCTGTTGCTGCCGTCCAAGTTGGGGGTTCGGTATCGAGTGCGGGGACAAGGGCGCTCTGCGCCGCGGCCCCGCTTTTTATCCAACCGGCAGGCCAGGGTGGTGACTTGACGCCAGGGAGAAAGACCGTTCCTTCCCCGGCGAAGTTGGGCGCCCCGCCCCGGTTCTATCCCTTGACTGACTTCTTGATGCGGTTGACGTGGCCGCGCCCCAACCCTTTCACCTCGCAGCCAAGCTCGAAGTAGCGCCGGATTTTCGCGTCATCCAGCATGCCAAAGCAGTCGATGATGGCCACGGGCTTGCCGGCCATCGCGACCACTTCATCGGGGGGCAGGCCCATATAGGCATGATGGCGGACGGCGAAGATGATCACATCGACATCCCGGAGGGAGGTTGGGAGATCCTGGTTGACGGCCAGGGCAGACAGCTTGTCCTGGTTGCGGAAGAACCGTTTGAGACTGTGGGCATTGGAGGGATAGGAATCCTGTGCTTCGAACTCCCACCAGTGCTGGACGTATGGATCGTGGACGCGGATTTCCGCGCCCATTTCGGCCAGTTTGCGGACGATGAGTTCGGAGCCGCTGTAACGGGTGTCGCCGACGTCTTCGCGGTAGGAGGCGCCCAGCAGCAGCACCTCTGCCGCGGCGATGGGCCGGTCCATGTTGCGCAGGGCATCGCGCACCATCTCTGCCGCTCGCAGTCCGCGGGTGTCGTTGATGTTGATGGCGGTCGGCGTCATTTTGAAGATGGTGTCCTTCCAGCCGAGGATATGCTTGTAGGCCCACATGCCCAGCCCGCCGTCCTTGGGCAGGCAGTACCCGCCAATGCCCGGACCGGGGAAGATGATGTTGCTGTGGGTGGGGCGGACCTTGATGGCTCGGATGACTTTGACCAGGTCCACGCCGTTCTGCTCGGCAAACAGGCTCCATTCGTCCAGAAACGCCAGGATGGTGGCCCGATAGCTGTTCTCAACGATTTTGGCGGTCTCCGATTCGATCGGCCGGTCCAGCACTGTCAGCGGAAAATCCCTGGTGTTGAGCACTTCGTTGAGAAACTTGACCACGCGCTGGCGGGCCGATTCGTTGACGCCCGCGCAGACCCGCCAGAAATCGCGGATGCTTTTGACATAGTCGCGGCCGGGCATGACGCGCTCGTAGCTGTGGGCGAGGAGAGGTTCGGTGGCGATTCCGCGTTTTTTGAAGATCTTCTTGAACTGCGGGTAGGCAACCTGCTCGGTGGTGCCGGGGGCAACGGTGGTTTCAATCAGCACCAGGCAATCCGGCCGGATACGCTCGGCGATGGTTCCAAAGGACTTTTCCAGGGCGGCCATGTCGGCCTGGCCGGTAGCGAGGTCGCCGAGGGATTCCTTGAGATAGTCGCATTGGACGTCCACCACGACGCAGTCCACCAGCTTGAGCACGTCTTCATTGTAGGTGGCTATCAGCGTGTGCTTATCGAGAACGCAGCGCCGGATCATCGGGTCGACTTCCGGATCCTCGGCCTTGACCGGGGATTCGCCGCGATTGAGCAGGTGAATCTTCCAGAAGCTGCGGGTGCTGGGGCGCTGGACACCGATCACGAACTTGGTTGACCGGCCTGCGGCATCCTTCGTATCGGCGATAATGGCCGCCATGACTGCGCCGACAAACCCAACCCCCAGCACGGCCACGATTTCCCGTCCAGCGGCGCGATTCTGCTCGACCAGTGTGGCAATCCGGCTGAATTCCGCCGGGTAATCGGACGGCCGCGGCAGGGGGAATTTTTCTCCGGCGGGGCTGACGCTGTATTTGGGCTCAGTGATTTCCATGGCAGGGTCCTTCTGGGGTGGCGGTTGATTGAGAATCCGGTGCGCAGAATCGCGCTTTCCGGAAATTTCATCAACGGAAAACGATCCACAGCCGGCCAAATCGCCAGGGCCAAGGCACCCCCCGGTCGGGGCAGGACCGCACAGATGAGCTCCGGCACCGTGCATCCGTCGCCCACGGTTGTTCAGGTCTATGACATGATAAAATTGCAGACTTTATAAAGTGTGCGACAGAGAAATATATAATATATACAGGAAAATTCTTCGATCTTATTCCATTATAGTTAACTTTATATATGGACACTTTATAAAGTCTGCGGATACCGACATTCTTGTTCGTGGCGGACAAAAGCCGGGCGGCGGTCCGTGACGCGGGGCAAAAAACGCCCGCCGGGGATGATTCCGGCGGGCGGTTGGGGGCGAGGCAGGATCAGTTCTTGCCGCGGCCCTTAACCCCGGCGGCTT
The DNA here is from genome assembly GCA_012514035.1 of Lentisphaerota bacterium. Taxonomy (GTDB): domain Bacteria; phylum Verrucomicrobiota; class Kiritimatiellia; order CAIQIC01; family Lenti-01; genus Lenti-01. The sequence continues at coordinate 13,400 of JAAZBB010000075.1, forward strand.
TGTCGGCTCCGGCCTTGGCCTTCTCGTGCGGCCGCAGAGTCCGGACTGCTGCGCCGGCCCGCCACATTTCGGAATTGCCCATCTGCCGAAGTTCGGCGTCGAGTTTCTTCTTGTAGTCGGAGGCGCCGCAGACCTTGATGACTCGCTTGGCCTCGGCCTGGCTCTTCACGGCCTTGTAGAGCTGGGCGAAGACAGGCAGGACGGCCTTCTTGAAGCGGGGCTTCCAGTCCAGCGCGCCGCGCTGGGCCGTGGCGGAGCAATTCGAGTACATCCAGTCCATGCCGTTTTCGTCCACCAGGCGGATCAGGCTCTGAGTAAGTTCTTCGACGGTTTCGTTGAAGGCCTCGGAGGGGGAGTGGCCGTTCTTGCGGAGGGTGTCGTACTGGGCCTCCATAATGCCGGCCAGGGCGCCCATCAACACGCCGCGTTCGCCCACGAGGTCGGAGGTGACTTCGTTCTCGAATGTGGTCGGGAAGAGGTAGCCCGATCCGACGGCAATGCCGATGGCCAGCGTGCGTTCACGGGCGCGCCGGGTGGCGTCCCGGGCGATCGCAAAGCTGGAATTGATGCCGACGCCGGCGAGGAAGTTGCGGCGCACCGAAGTGCCGGAGCCCTTGGGGGCCACCATGATCACATCCACATTTTTCGGGGCATCGATGCCGGTCAGCTTGCGATAGACCCAGCCGAAACCGTGGGAGAAATAGAGGGCCTTGCCCTTGGTCATAAAGGATTTGACCCGCGGCCAGACATGCTTCAAGGCGCCATCGGCCACGAGCATCATGATGATGGTGCCTTTTTCGCAGGCCTCTTCGATGTTGAACAGCGTCCGGCCGGGCTGGAAACCGTCCTTCACGGCCCGGGCCCAGTCGTTGGCGAAGCGGGGGTCCTGGCCGACGATGACATGGATGCCGTTGTCGCGCATGTTCAGCGACTGGGCCGGGCCCTGTACGCCGTAGCCGATGACAGCCACCACCTCGTTCTTCAAGACCTGCTGCGCTTTCTTCAGGGAAAATTCGCCGCGGGTGACGATGTTTTCCTTCACGCCGCCGAAATCGATTCTGGCCATGGTTCCTTGCTCCTTCTTTCAGTTGCTCTGAAATCAACCATGGACAATAAGAGTCTTGGAGTGGCGAGGCAAGCGGGTTTTTCCCGGTATTTTCCGGTATTTCTTTTTCGGTATTTCCCGGGGGGGTGTTTCGGCTGTTTGGTAGGGCGCGTTGGCTCAACGTGCCGAGTTCCGCTGTCGGTTCAGCTGCAAAAACCCAAAGCGACGTGGCGCTCGCCGAGTCTCGCTTCCCGCCGCACTCCAAATTTGACCGATCGGGGTCAATGAAACGGGGATGCGCCCCAAAGGATGCCGTCGCTTTCGGGGGCGGGCCGGGAATGGCACGGGGCATTCTGCGGGCCGGCGCGGCCTCCGGCAACCAGCGGGCTAAGAACCCGGCGCGGGAGGATGGCGTGCCGGCGGCTGGCAAATGAACTGGACCGGCATGCGGGCGAGGCGGTCGAACATGCGGCGGTCGCCCAGAATGGGCCACCAGTCGTAGAGCAGGATCTGCAACGGGTGCCACATGGCGACCCAGCCGCAGATGATGAGTCCTTCGCGGAAGACATTCAGCCAGGGATGCGCTTCCGTCCATTGGGCCAGCGTGGCGGATGCCGCCAGCGCCAGACTGAGGAAGGTCAGGCCGATGGCCAGGCTGATCCAGCCATCGTGCAGCAGTTCGCGCAGCCGGAGGCTGGTAAACCCGGACTGGCGCTTGAAATGCTCGCGGATGGCCTCCCCGGCATCGCGGGCGACTTCGGGCGATTCCACGGGCTCGGTCAGATGGATGGCCAAGGCCAGGGGCAGGCGGGAGGAGGATTCGCCAGCGCTGGCGACGATGTACTGCTGGGCGTCGTCGTCGAGATCCTTGGCGAGAAAGGGCGACGGATCCCGGGAATCAAACAACTGGCTCAAATTCCGGATGCGGATTTCAATGAAATGGGAATCCAAGGGGATTTCATCGCCGGAAAAGGGGGAGTTATTCGCCATGGCGTTGTTTCCTTGTCGCGGAGGCCGGGAGAGAGGGCGGGGATGGGGACTCGGAGACGTGCGGATTTTTGCGGGCGGGAAGGACATAGGTTTTAGTCAATTTCTTATGAAACTGATAGAGCTCGGAAAGCTCTCTGAACACTTGACGCGGCTCATTCATCGGGTTCGAGCAGGGCGATGTCCGCCAGGTCTTGCGGCGAGGAGCGGAGTTTTTTCAGCAAGATGATGTCTTCGCGCCGGGCAAGCCGGATGGAAGGGTGGTCGGGCGATTCCACGAGCAAGCCGCGGTCTGCGATGGCGGCCAGTTCCGGAGAATTGGCCACGATCACGTCCACCAAAAATTCATCGTCCGGTACCAGTTTTACGAAACGGTGCAGGGAAAGCGGCGTTCGGGGGAAGGTCCATGGTTCGCCGGGAGGCAGATAACCGCGCGCCTTCAACATCTCCCGTACAGCAGGTAAATGTTCAGTCTTGATCAGCAGATCTACGTCTTTGGTGAACCGCGGCCGGGCGTAGAACGCCATGGCCACCCCGCCAATCAGGGCATAGGGAATCTGCCGCTCGGCGAGATCATGCGCAATTTGCCTGAATTCACCAAATACGTCCACAGAACCCTAGCCTTTCACGGCGCCTTCGGTGAGGCCTTTGACGAAGAGTTTCATGGAGAAGGTGAAGAGGATGATGACGGGGATGGAGGCGATGGCATAGCCGGCCATGAGGGGGCCCCAGAGCTTGATGTATTCGCCGGCCATGCGGATGAGCTGGACGGTGACGGGCAGGCGCGCCTGCTCGCGCATGACGATCAGCGGCATGACGAATTCGTTCCACTGGCCGAGGAACTGCATGACGGCGACGGTGCCCATGATGGGGCCGGAGAGGGGGATGACCACCATCTTGAGCTGCTGGAAGTGATTGGCCCCGTCGATTTCGGCGGCCTCGAACAGGTCCTGCGGAATATCCGCGATGAAATTGCGGAACACGAAGATGGCGAAGGCCTGGCCGCCGGAGGCGCCGACCAGGATCAGGGCGGTCAACGTGTTCAGCAGGCTCAGGTCGCGCAGCAGGATGAACAGCGGGACGAGGTTGGCGATCATGGGCATCATCATCAGCAGCAGCAGTGCGTTCCAGAGGAACGAGGACAGCGGCACTTTCAGGCGCGCGAAGAAGTAGGCGCCGGCCAGGCCGAAGATGACGATGAGGAACGTGGCGGTGGTGGACAGGAAGATCGAGTTGGCGACGGTGGGCGACACCATGGCCCAGGCGGTGCTCCAATTTTCCCAGTGGGTGGGCTGGGTCAGGGTGGTGGGGTTCAGGTAGAACTGGTTGTTGTCCTTGAGCGAGACAATCAGCATCAGGTAGAGCGGCAGAAAGGCGAAGGCCAGGACGAACCAGATGAAGGCGTGCTTGGAGAAGCGCAGGCCCCAATCGCCGATGGCGGAGGCAGATTTGTAAAGCGGCTGCTGCTGGAGGGCGAACGAGCGCGCCATGTACAGATCCCCCATGGATGGGAATCCCCCGGCTCTGAATTGGGTGAATTTCAGCAACCAATCGGCCCAAGGGACCGCGGCCAGGAAAATAATGGCGCCGCAGACGACATAAGGGAACGAACTGCCAATGGAGCCGATGGCAACCAGATGGAGCCCCAGCAATATCGCGGCCGATCGCAAGGGCTTGGTTGTCAGCATGCAGATGGCCATGGAGCCCATGGCGAGCCAACCGATAGAGGGCGAGAAATAGCTGCATATGACCACCGCGGCGAAGAGCGCGATCAGCGGCTTTTTCAGCCGCTGAAGGGCGGTGATACGGGAGATGGCATACACCACGTACAGGATGGCGCATTCAACGAGGACCCATCCGAAATAGCGCAAGGCGAGCTTGGTGCCGGCCGTGCTGGAGAAAAGGAACTGCATCAACGGCCTCAGCAGACTGGCGGCGGCGAACAATCCCAGAAGCACTAGATAAGGGACCCAGTTGTCGACGTTTGAATCCGGGCGTTTCAGGCAGCGGGCGAGATAGGCCTTGTTGATTTGCGCGGAAATCCGGCCCCACGGCGTGGCGAGAATGATGAAGACGACGCCGGAGACGATCAGGTTGAGGGAATTGCCGGCGACGCCGTACCCGATCAGGACGGCGCCGGCCGCGCCGATGGCGGTCTTGAACAGAGAGCTGGAGGCCATCAGCAGGAGAGCGGAACCGAACAGCAGCCAGCGGACGTCGGCGCCCTTGAGGACGGTGGACGCCATCAGGGCGGCGGCGATCAGGATGAGGCCGTTGCGAAGCGCCGCGCCGAACTTGCGCAGTGCGACGGGCACGGAAACGAGCAGCGCCAGCTTGAGGACGAGGCCGCCGACGAACGCGGCGAAAATCGGCAGCGTGGCGGTCTTCGGCAACAGGTGGCCCTTGAAGAACAGGTAGGCTTCCGCGAAGGCGTAGAGCGCGAGGATGCCGAACCACGCGGACTTGCCGGGCTTGGCGCCGCTTTCGGATTCCGGCTGCAGGAGCATGTTGCAGATCTTCTGGAGCAGCAGCACGACGACGGTCAGCACGATGCCAACGGCGCAGGCGTAGCCCATTTGCTGGTCCATGAAGGCTTTCCGCAGCATGAACAGCGCCGGGACGGTGGCCCTGCCGCCGGGGCCGCCGGCGATGCCGGCCAGGGCCAGGATCATGCCGGCGTCCTTGATGGTGTCGATGATGGCAAACACGAGCAGCAGGTAGATCGAGCCCATCAGCAGGGGCAGTTCGATCTTGGTGAACCGGCTCCACCAGTTGGCGCCGTCGATGTCCGCGGCCTCGTAGACGTCCTTGGAGATGTTCTGCAGTTTGGCGAGGTGAGTGAGGACGGCGAACGACCCGACCCAGGGGAAGCCCCAGACGACACAGGCGATGATGATGATCTTGGGATCGCCGAGCCACGCGGGGGAGGAGCCGGCCTTGAAGGCGGTGAGCCAGTCGAAGGACTCGAGGAAGGCCTTGGCGAGGCCGCCGAGGTTCGGATCGGCCAGCTTGGCGGAGACGTAGCTCCCGCCGTATTGCAGGAGCGTCATCAGCCCGGTCCAGTCGAGGAACTGGTTGAGGTAGCCGGCGGTGGCCTCGAAGAAGAACGAGCGCCAGATCAGCACCGTGATCAGGCCGGGAATCACCATCGGCACGACGAACAGCGTGCGGTAGAAGAACTGCATTTTTTCCGACGTGCAGCGGTGGATGCAGACGGCCACCAGCAGCGCCGGGATCATCTTGATCACGTTCCAGAAGCCCAGGATGAACGCCAGCTTGAACGAGTTCCAGAACTCGAGGTTCCTGAGCAGATCGACGTAGTTTTCGAGCCCGACGAATTCGGAGATGTCCGATCCATTCCAGCGGAACAGGGAGTGGAAGATGCCGGAGCTGGCGGGATAGTACTGGAACAGCCCGATCAGGATCAGGGTCGGGATGATGAAAAAGTAGATTTCCCAGTGATGCCGGAGCTGGTTGGGTTGGACGTCTTTAGGCTGCATGGAGAGGTCAGGGGTCAGAGTTCAGAGGACAGGATGGAGACGGCACGCCCTCGTGCCGCGGAGTAGAAGGGATTCCATATCCAATCTCCAATATCCAATTTCCAACCATCAAGGGAACAGCCGCCCGACGAGGGCGGCGGGTCTCCCAAACGCGATGTGAAAAGTTTTCCACACTGTGGAAAAAAAGGCCGATTTTTTCCACACAATGGAAAAAATTTTCGGCAATTTTCCACACAATGGAAAAAATGTTTCCACGCCGCGGAAAACAGTCAGCGGGATCAGCCTGGATGATTGGATATTGGATATTGGACATTGGATATTGAGATCGGCATGCCCTCACGGCTTGGCCTCTTCGCGAATGCGCCGGCGGATTTTGGCGAGGACGTTGGAGGAATACTCGTAGGGGGCGACGAAGCCGGCGGGGAGCTGGTCGCGCTTCACGAGGTCCATCTGGCGGGCGTGGTTGAGTTCGCCCCAGATCTGGCGGGAGGCGGTGATGGCGCGGTAGCGGACCCAGGCGGATTCCGCCTCGCGAGCGGCGGCGGCCTGGGCGGCGGGGGTCGGGGCGGCAGCGGCGGCCTGATCGGCCAGGATGGCCTGGCCGCGGATGCCGGCGAGGAACTGCTCGTTGCGCTGCATGCCGCGCCGCCAGTCGCGCTGCTGCTCCAGGAAGTCCTTGAGTCCTTCCCGGAGGTAGTATTGGGTGTAGCGTTCGGCGAATTTCGCGAAGGAGAGCTGATTGACCTGGTAGAGGGAATAGATCTGCGCCCAGGTGACGGCGGTGTTGCCGCCGAGGGTGAAATTGGCGTTGCCGTAGATGCCTTCGAGGTGCGGCTCGAAGGCTTGCAAGAGCGGATCGAGCCGGCAGCCGGTGATGGCCGGGATCCAGCCGATGATGCCGTTGAGCTTTTCGTTGCCCGGTTGCGAGGCGAGGAAGAGCAGGAAATCGACGGCGACCTCGGGATGCTTGGAGGTGCGGGTGACGCCGAACTGGAATCCGCCGCTGGGGGATTCGTAGATGCGGCCTTCGACCACCCCGCCGTAGACCGGATCGTCGGCGGCCGGGATCGGGAAGTCCATGATGCCGACCTCGAACTGGCCTTTGGCCTGTTCCTGCAGGGAGCGGGCGTCCCAGGTGCCGGTGGTCATGAAGACGGCGCGCTGCTGGGCGAAGAGAAAGACGGCTTCATCGCGTCCCAGGCCGGTGTAGCCGGTCTGGAAGTAGTCGGTGACTTCCCGGAGCATTTTGAGCCAGAGGGCGTAGGGCGGGTAGTGGAAATCCAGCAGGCCGGTCTTGAAGGCGACGAAGGTTTCGTCGTTGCCGACAAAGGCGTCGCGGTTGAAATCCGCGCGGCGGTAAACGCCATAGGTGACGGGCATGAACATCATGTTGTCCCAGTGCTGAAAGTGGTATTGCGAGCCGGCGATGGGGATGAAGGGCTGGCCGGTGACCGGATTGGGGGTGTGGCGGATCTGTTCGCAGACGGCCAGGAATTCGCGGTAGTCGCGGGGGGCCTCGGTGCGGCCGGTGATCTGCTTCAGCAGGTCCCGGTTGTAGAAGATGCGCACGCCGAAAAGCGAGAGGGGCACGGACATGTATTGCTGCATTTCCGTGATGTAGGCGGTTTTCATGCCGTCCTTGTAGGTCCGGCGCAACGGCACGCCGGCGAGGTCCGTGCCGGCATTGTGGGGATTGGGGGCATTGACATGGCGGGAAAGGGGGGTGAAATAGCGGTTGTAGTACGAGAGCCAGATGTTGGGCGGCAGCATCGCCCCCACCTGCAGGATATCCGGCGCCGTGCCGCCCATCAGTTGGGTGCTGACCCACTGCCCATAGGTGTTTTCCGGGATCGCATCCTGGATGACGATCACGTTGGGGTGGGTCTTCTGGTACTCGCGCGCCATTTCGTCGATGCCTTCGCGCACGCTGGCTTCGAGCTGCCAGTGGCCGAGGCGGATGACGACCGCGCCGGGCGGCGTTTGCTGCGCCCGGTAGGTGGCAATGACCCATGCGGACCAGAGGAAGACGGCGAAGACCACCAGCAGCGCGAAGTAGGTGCGGAGGAAAGCGAACGCGGATTGGAGGAATTTCGGCATGGCTAGAGGCCTTCCTCAGCGCGAATTTTCGCCTCCAGGGCATCCATGCGCTTCAGCGCCTGTTTGCAACCGTGGACCCGGATGTCCGTGGGGTATTTCTCGAGCAGGAGGGCGTAGTAGCGGCGGGCGAGGTCGAAGTCGCCGACCTCGAACTCGGCGATGGTGGCCAGGTTCCAGTAGGCCCAGGCGAATTCAAGGAAAGGGTCGGACGGGTCCACTTCGGTGGTTTCAAAGGCCCGTTGCTCGGCCTCGAAGCGTTGCTCATGCTGGCCGAGAGTCTGATAGCCCACGGCCAGCAGCGACCAGGCCGGGCTGACGAATTCCTGGTTTTCGCGGGCCGCGAATTCCCGCAGGCGGGCGATGGCCGTCCGGGTGGAGGCGGGTTCGAGTTTGGCCAATTGGATGCTTTGGAGATAGAGGAACGCCTCCAGGGCGGCCAGATGCCCGGGAAAATCCGCCATGAGGCGCGCATAGGCCTGGGTGACGGCGGCGTAGTCAGGCTCCTGGCCGACGGGCACAAGATGCTGCTGGCGGGCCAGGGCCAGGCGGGTCCAGGGGACCATCGGGCTGCCGGGCGCAGTGGCGAGGATTTCGTGGTAAAGCGCGGTGGCGGTCTTGGGATCCTCGCCGGGCCGGCGCAGGTCCCAGGTGGTCGCCAGGCCATAGGTGGCCATGGCCCACGTGTCGGATCCGGATTCGGCGCTGGTCCGGGCGGTGGCAAACGCCCGCGCGGCGTTGTGGAATTCACTGAGGCGATACGCCGTCCAGCCCGCGTCGATCAGCGCCGCGGCATCGCCGGTCTGCCCGCCGGTCCGGCCGCAGGCGGCCAGGCTCAACACCAGCAGCCCGGCCAGCCCTCGGGTCCAGCGCTGTGTTGTCCGATTCGTCATGATGACATCCTGGGTGTGCGCGATGCCCACACGGGCCAAGCCGCCTGTTCGGGAAGGATATGGCAGAACCGACGGCGGTTCGCCAGCAAATTCCGGCCCCGGGCCCGGCCCAGGCCGGGCGGATTTTGGGATTGAGGAAGCCCGCGGCCCGGAATAGGATGCCCTCCATGAACACATTCCATCGGATCGGCATGGGCGCGGCATTGGTGGCCGTGTTGAGCGGCTGCGCCAGCCTGAACTACAAGATGCAGGAAAAGTTCCTGGGGCGGGAGAAACGCGACATCCTGGTGGCGCGCGTCGGCAAGGCCCGCGACGCCCAGCAGGACACGCAGGAAGTCTTCAAGGACGCGCTGGAGCAGTTCGGTTCGGTGGTGAAGTTCGCCGGCGGCGACCTGCAGAAGCAATACAACAAGCTGTCCGCCGAGCTGGCGCGCTGCGAAGGCCGCGCCGAGGCCGTGCACACCCGCATCAGCGAGGTGGACCGCGTGGCGCGCGACCTGTTCAAGGAGTGGGCGGGCGAGGCCCGGCAGTTCCAGAATGTCGAGTTCCGGCGCGACAGCGAGGCCAAGCTGCGCGAAACCCAGCGCAAGTACGACCAGATGCTCGCCGCGATGCAAAACGCGGAAGCGAAGATCGAACCGGTCCTGTCCGTCTTTCGCGACCAGGTGCTCTATCTGAAACACAATTTAAACGCCCGGGCGCTGGCCGCGCTGCAGGACGAATCGGCGAAGATCGAAATGGACGTGAACGCCCTGCTCAAGGACCTGTCGTCCGCCATCGCCGAGGCCGACCGCTTCATTGAAACGATGGTGGACTAGCCGCGCCGGGCGGGATGCCATGTCCCGGCCATGGCCTGTCCCCCCCCGATCCCGCGCCCTCCGGCAATTCCAGGAGCAAGTGACATGAGCCATTCCCCTCTTCTTGACCGCATCGAAGCGCGCGAGGCGCGCCTGGCCATCATCGGCCTGGGCTATGTCGGTCTGCCGCTGGCCGTGGAGTTCGGCAAGCATTTCGACGTGGCGGGTTTCGACATCAGCACGCGGCGCCTGGAGGAACTGCGGGCCGGGCGCGACCGCACGCTGGAGACCACGGTCGAGGAGCTCCGGCGGGCCCGGCGGCTGTCCTTCACGAACCGGATCGGGGATTTGAAGGAAGTCGATGTCTTCATCGTGACGGTGCCGACGCCGATCGATCGTCACAAGCGCCCGGATCTGACGCCGCTGGTCAAGGCGAGTGAAACCGTCGGCCAGGCCCTCAAGCCCGGCGCCATCGTGGTCTATGAAAGCACGGTCTATCCCGGCTGCACCGAGGAGGATTGCGTGCCCATCCTGGAAAAGTTCAGCGGCTTGAAGTTCAACCGCGACTTTTTCTGCGGCTACAGCCCGGAGCGCATCAACCCGGGCGACAAGGTGCACACGGTGACGAAGATCAAGAAGGTCACCTCCGGCTCCACGCCCGAGGCCGGGCAGGCCGTGGACGCCCTGTACCGTACGATCATCGCGGCCGGCACGCATCTGGCGCCCAGCATTGCCGTGGCCGAGGCCGCGAAGGTCATCGAAAATTCGCAGCGCGACATCAACATCGCCTTCGTCAACGAGCTGTCGCTGATCTTCGAGCGCATGGGGATCGACACGCAGGCCGTCTTGGAAGCGGCGGGCACGAAATGGAACTTCCTGCCGTTCCGGCCGGGGCTGGTGGGCGGACACTGCATCGGCGTCGATCCGTACTACCTGACCCATAAGGCGCAGGCCCTGGGCTATCATCCGGAGATCATCCTGGCGGGACGGCGGCTGAACGACAACATGGGGGCCCACGTGGCCAGCCGCGTCGTCAAGCTGCTGATCCAAAAGGGGCATCGCGTCCGGGACACGAAAATCCTTGTGCTGGGCATCACGTTCAAGGAAAACTGTCCCGACATCCGCAACTCGCACGTGGTGGATGTGATCCGGGAGCTGCAGGATTTCGGCTGCGATCTGGCCGTCTTCGATCCCTGGGCCGACGCGGAAGAAGTCCGTCAGGAATACGGATTGGACCTGCTGCCGGCGCTGGCGGAGGACGATCCCTTCGGTGGTTACGATGCCGTGGTTCTGGCCGTGGCCCACGACAAGTTCAAGGACCTGGATTTTGTCCGGGCCGGCCGATCGGACGTGGTTTTGTTCGACATCAAGGGGCTGCTGCCCTGGGAACAAGTGGACGGCCGGCTGTAGCAGAGCGGCCGCCGCGGGCGGAGCAACGGACATCCAAGAGGATCCATCATGGAATTGAGCGCGCATGAAATCGAGTTCCGCCGGCAGCGGCTGGCGCATCTGGAGACCCTGAAGGCGGCGGGACACCGCCCATACGGACGGGCATTTGCCCGGACGGGCCCGCTGGCCGACGTGCGCGCCGGATTTGCCGAAGGCCAGGCGGTCCGCATCGCGGGGCGCGTGGCGGCCGTGCGCGAAATGGGCAAGAGCATTTTCGCCCATGTGCAGGACGGGACCGGCAAGTTCCAGATCTATGTCCAGAAGAATGCGCTGGGGGAAGCCTCGTTTGCGGCGTTCAAGGCGGTGGACCTCGGCGATTTCATCGGGGTGGAGGGCGAGTTGTTCACGACGCGTACGGGCGAGCCATCGGTCAAGGTGCAGCAGTGGGAGCTGCTGGCGAAGGCGCTGCACCCGCTGCCGGAGAAGTGGCATGGCCTCCAGGATACAGAGGTCCGCTATCGCCAGCGCTACCTCGACCTGATCGCGAATCCGGACGTGCGCCAGGTGTTCAATATCCGCAGCCGCCTCCTGTCGTTCATCCGCCGGTTCCTCGAAGAGCGGGGATTTTTCGAGGTGGAGACGCCCGTGCTGCAGGCGATGGCGGGCGGGGCGATCGCCACGCCCTTCCAGACCTTCTACAACGCCTTGGGCCAGCCCATGTACATGCGGATTGCACCGGAACTGTTCCTGAAGCGTCTGCTGGTGGGCGGCTATGACAAGGTGTTCGAACTGGGCAAGAACTTCCGCAACGAAGGCCTCGACCGATCGCACAACCCCGAATTCACCAGTCTGGAAATTTACGAGGCCTACGGCGACATGGGCACGATGATGCACCTGGTGGAGGATCTTGTCAGCGCCGCGGCCCAGGAGCTTTACGGCACGATGAGGGTGGGAAAGGCGGGCCAGGAGCCGATCGACCTGACCCCGCCGTGGCGCGTGGTCCCGTATCACGACGTGGTTTGCGAGCGGGCGGGAGCCGACTGGTTCCAACGGCCCGTCGCGGCTGCGCGCGAATGGGCCCGGGCGCAGGGCCTGGACATTCCAGACAACCTGAACCATGCGCAGGTCACGCACGAGGTGTATGACAAACTGGTGGAAAAGACGCTCTGGCAGCCGACGTTCGTGACGCGCTTGCCGGCCGAACTGGTTCCGCTGGCCAAGCGGTGCGAGGATGATCCGGCCCTGGTCGATGTGTTCGAGCTGGTGGTGCGCGGACGCGAACTGGCTCCGGGCTATACCGAACTCAATGACCCGCTGGATCAGCGCGCGCGCCTCGCGGAGCAGGCCGCCGGCGACGCCGCGAAGATCGATGAAGACTTCCTGCGCGCCCTGGAACACGGCATGCCGCCGGCCGGCGGCATGGGCATCGGCATCGACCGATTGGTCATGGTGCTGACCGGAGAGGAAAGCATCCGCGATGTCATGCTCTTCCCGCAGATGAAGAACCGCGAACCCAAGCCGGACGAAAAGCCGCCCGAAGAATGACGCTGCCGTTTTCATTGTTTCTGGCCCTGAAGTACCTCAAGCCGAAGCGCACGTTTCTGTCAGTGGTGACCGTCCTGTCGGTGCTGGGCGTGCTGCTGGGCGTGGCCGTGCTGATCATCGTGCTGTCGGTGATGACCGGCTTCGACGAGATGTGGCGGACGAAAATCCTCGACTTCAACGCGCATATCACCGTATCCGTGCCCGGCGGCCTGGCGGACGAGGAAGAAAGCCTGTGCGCCGCCATCGAGGAAGTGCCGGGCGTGACGGGCGCGGCGCCGTTCCTGCAAAGCCTGGTTTTCATCCAGAAACCCAATGGACAGGTCGAGACGCCGATGATCCGCGGCATCGATCCGGACCGGGAAGGACGCGTCAGCCGCATTCCGGAGCGCCTGGTTGCCGGCGAATTTTCCGTGGCCGACGGCGCCGTGGTGATCGGCGGCGATCTGGCGGCCCGGCTCGGGGTCGGGGTCGGCGACACGCTTACCGTCTACTCGCCGGCAACATTCCTCGGCGAAGAGGAAATCCGCCTCCCCTCGGAGATGACGATTGCCGGCCTGTTTGAAATGGGGATGTGGGAATTCGACATGGGCTACATGCTGGCCTCCCTGTGGGAGACCCGGGATTTCTGCGGCGGGGCCGGACTGGAGGCCATCCAGGTGATGACCGCCGATCCCTATGCGGCGGAGACCGTCGCCGCCGCGCTCCGGGCGCGGCTGGGACCGGATGTGCGCATCAGCACCTGGATGGAACAGAACCAGCAGCTCTTCGCCGCGCTGCGGGTGGAGAAGAACATGATGTTCTTCTTGCTGATCTTCATCACGATTGTGGCGGCCTTCGGGATCACCAACACCCTGATCACGGTGACGGTGCAAAAGACGCGGGAGATCGGGCTGCTGCGGTCGCTGGGGTTCTCGGCCGGCGGCATCATGCGGGTGTTTTTCTGGCAGGGCTGGATTGAAGGCGTGCTGGGCACGTCGCTGGGCGTCGTCACCGGTCTGGTCGTGCTGAAATACCGCAACCATCTGCTGCGCCTGCTCAACGACCGCTTCGGCATGCAACTGCTGCCGGAGGAGCTCTATCATCTGGCGGAATTGCCGGCCCATACTCTGCCAGGCGACGTGGCGCTGGTGGCGGTTTCCGTGCTGGTGATCTGCACCCTGGCGGCGGTGATTCCGGCGTGGCAGGCGGCCAAGCTCGATCCGGTGGGGGCCCTCCGCTATGAGTAGCCTGATCGAAGCCGTAGACGTCCGCCGTGCCTTCCGGATGGGGCCGCGCACCCTGGAGGTGCTGCGCGGCGTTTCCCTGGCGATTGCCGAAGGAGAGTCGCTGGCCATCACCGGCATGAGCGGCGCGGGGAAAAGCACCCTGCTGCATGCCCTGGGAGGGCTGGACCGGCCGACCTCCGGCCAGGTGCTGTATCGCGGGCGCGATTTTTATGCCGCCGGCGACCGGGAACGATCCGCCATTCGCGCCCGCAAGATCGGATTTGTGTTTCAGGCCTACCATCTGCTGCCGGAACTGACGGTGGCCGAGAATGTTTTGCTGCCCGGCCTGAGTGCCCATGGCGCCTTCCTGCGGGGGCGCGTCCTGCGCGCCCGCGTGGGGGAACTCCTGGCGCGCGTGGGGCTGGCCGCCCGGGCCGGACACCGCCCCAATGAACTTTCCGGAGGCGAACAGCAGCGCGTGGCCCTGGCGCGCGCGTTGATGAACGAACCGGAATTGCTCCTGGCCGACGAACCAACGGGCAACCTGGACTCGCAGACCGGCGAGGAGGTTTTGGATTATCTCTTCGGGCTCGCCGGCGAACGCCGTCTCACCCTGGTGCTGGTGACCCACAACGACGCCGTTGCCGCGCGTTGCCACCGCCACGTCGTGTTGCGCGACGGCTTGCCCGTCGCCTGAGCTTGAATCGATCCGCGGGCTCGCGGGGCAGGAAGGCGTTTGTCCACGGTGTGGAACACCGGGTTCAGGGGCGCGGTGCGCGGCGATCCCGGATGACAATGCCCCGGGCTTCGATTTCCGCGCGGCGGGCCAGGACTCCGGCGGCCGCGGCCTGGTCGAGGATGCACAGCATGCGTCCGCCCCGTTGGGCGTAGAGTTGGCCATAGGAAATGGGCACCGCGGCGGTCGGATTTTCGGCGAGCGCCGCGGCGACCGGTTCGGCCTTGCGCGGCCCGGAGGCCAGGAGCACCACGCACCGGGCCTGGTAGATCAGTTCGGCCCCCATGGAAATGGCATAGCGGGGGCTGTCCTCCCGGCGGGCGAAGTGGCCGTCGGTGACGGCGTTTTCCACCGTGTTCTCGTCGAGCTGGACCAGCAGCATGCGGTTTCCGGAAAACGGAATGCCGGTTTCGTGGAAGGCGACGTGGCCGCGGCCGCCCACCCCGATGACGTGCAGGTCGATCCCGCCGACTTGCTGGATCTTCTGCTCGTAGGCATCGAGGATGTCGCGCCGTATCCAGCGGAGGTAGTCGGATCGGGCATCGGGGCGGATGACGATGGCCTGTCCCTTGTCCGTTCCCTGGGCCTGCCAGTCTTCAGGATGCGCCTGCAATTCGGCCTGGAGCTGGTGTGGATCGATCAGGCAGCCCCAGGGTACGTTGGTTTCGCGGAACTTCGTCCGCAGCAGGCCGAACAGTTCCTGGATCATGAAGTAGCTGTAGCTTTCGGGATGTAGCGCGCGGGCCTGGGGATTTTCGCCCGGCAGGCCGACGTATTCGTCGAGGTTGAAGCTGCGGATCTGTGCGGGGTCAAACCGGCCCTGATTGGCGGCCTTGGCCAGGAGCTTGTAGGTCCCGGTGGGGGAGCTGCCCGTGGCCAGGCCCAGGACATACGAGCCGCGGTCCGCCAGGGTCCGGGCGATGTGGCCCCGGATGAAGGTGGCGGCCACCCGGCTCATGTGCTGGAAATCGCGCGTGATGATCACTTGGTGGGACATGGGCGGCCTCCCGGTCGGGTACTGGATGATTGGGCGGGAGCATGTCGCGGGCCGGCCCGGAAATCAATGCGTTTTTATCGAGACGGTCAGGCTGGCCGCGAAAAACCGGAGCAGCCGGTGGCGGGTCAATAAATTTCGTCGCTTTCTTCCCGGGTGTAGAACAGATCCAGGGGGCGGGAGTCGGCGGGGGGCGCCGGAGCGAGCAGGAGCTGCTCGGCGGCGGCGCGCTCGGCGCGGGCCGCCTCCTCCAGGGCGGCGATTTTATCGCGCACGCCGGAGGCATTGACGAGAGCCATGATTTCCTCGAAGAAAAAGGGGGAGCCGTAGAGGAGCTGGCATTCGCAAAGGATCTTGCAGGCGACCATGTGTTCGAAGCGGTCAAAGGCGAGCTGCTGGCGGACTTTGGAGAGGGGCTTCAGGATATAATCGATTTCCTCGCGGTGATCGGGGTGGGTCAACAGGTAGTGTTTCTGGCGGTAGATGGCATCATCCAGCGCCTTCAGGTTGTCTGCGGGCAGCGCGTCAGAAACCACGATGATGATGTCCAGGTCCGAGCCGCGGACCATCTGGCCGGAGCTTTTTTCGGGGCGGGGCACGCGATGGGCCATTTGATAGGTGATGTCGCCGGCGATCATGAAAGTCGCCTCGCGCAGCAGACGGGCTTCGTCCGGCAGAGCTGCCAGCGCCATGCACACGCTCTCGCGGGCCAGATCCAGTTTGGCGCGTGAAATCGATGCGATGGCGCTTTTGAGTTCGGCCGCGCGGGTCTCGAGGGCGACCAGGTGGCGGTCGAGTCCCACCAGGGTATAGGTGAGAAATTCGCGGCGGATGGATGGCGACAGGCGCGCATAGCCGGGCACGGAGGCATCCAGGCGCAGATAGCGGCGGCTGATGCATTGCCGACGCAGGCCCGGAGCGTGGCAGGCGCGCCACAGATCCAGCATGTCCGGGAAACATCCGGCGGCAGCGAGTTCGGCCCCGGTGAGGGGGCCACGCTGGGCCAGAATTTCGGCAACAGCCGGCATGGTCGACAGGCAGTATGGAGCGGCTGCGGAAGAAAGAGGAGTCTAATGTGGTGCGGACATGTTGCGGGGGCGCATCCCCGTTTCATTGACCGGAGGGAAGCGAACCGCCGTCTCCCCTGGTTGGCTATTTGGGAGTGCGGGGACAAGGTGCTTGGCGGCGTGGCGCTCGCCGAACCTCGCTTCCCGCCGCACTCCAAATGGTCCGGCTCGGTTTGGAGTGCGGGGACAACGACCAACGGGAGGCGGCCCCGCTTTGGCTGTTTGGGCTGTCGGCTTGGCTGCCACTTTCCAAAGCGGCGCGGTGGTCGCCGAGCCCGCTTTCCGCCGCACTCCACATTTGGCGGATCGGTGTCGATGAAACAGCGATGCCCCCTTGCCGCGGGGAGGCACATCTGCGATTGGGTGCACCACCCCGCAATCCCGGATGCCATGGACGTGAGCACGCCAAAGCATGGACGACCAACGAATCCGGTTCGCAGTTCAGCTTTCAGGCAGAATGCTTGTGCCTGATCGCAGATACTTCCGCCGCACGGAGCCCTTAGCTTGGAATTATTCCATTATTAATTAATAATGATATTTTATGAAATGAAGATATTTCCGATATTCACGATTATGAGTCCGATGAAAATCCCATGGTTAATTAATAATGAGAAAATCGATGCGGGGGGGGCGTCCGGTCCTTTCCGACTGTCCCGGATCTTTCGGCTGCGGTCCCCGTCGGTGGTGGGAGGTGTTGGGCGCATCGGCGATGGGGTGCAATGTCGCACCGGGCGGAGCAACCGCCGTGTTGTCCGCCTTGGAATCGGCGATCAGGTTAGGAACCGGGCGAGCCCCTGTCATTCCAGATCAGTCCTCCTTGGGAAGCAAATTTCTGTCTGCGGGGGCCTGGGCGCATCCCTGTTTCATTGACAACGATCGACCCGATTGGGAGTGTGGCGGGAAGCGAGGCTCGGCGAGCGCCACGCAGCTTTGGGGGTTGGTCACCGAACGGGCAGCCAAAACAGCCGGAACACCCAAAGCGGGGCAGCCTCCCGTTGGTCGTTGTCCCCGCACTCCAAAAAGGCCGGCCGACGGGAGCAGGATGTTTCATGTCCGGTCGATCAATGAAACGAGGATGCGCCCGGGGGGCCTCACATCGCAGATATACCCTTGCCGTGGGGAGGCACCGGGGGTACAACAACACCTAGGATCGGCCGTGGAAGTCTGGATTGCGGAAGAACTGCGCGGGATGTCACCTCGGGTGCGGCCGCCCCGGCGGCGGATCATGGCGGGGCTGGCCCTGCCGGTGATCGCCGGGACGGCCACAGGCATTTGTGCGCCGGTTTCCTCCATGTGGTTCTGGGGTGCCGGGGCGTTGCTGTTGCTGCCGCTGTTTGTCTGGGTGCGCCACCGGTGGTCGGTTCTGCCGCTGATGCTGGGGGTGTTTTTGCTGGTGGCGGCCCATGCACGCCAGAGCACCAGTCCCCGCGCCGCGGATTCCCTGTCCAGACGGTTGCCCCGGCCGATGGAATATGTCCAGCTGGTGGCCTGGGCGCGAGAGGATGCGGCGCCCCGGGGTCCCGATGCCGTGTTTCTTGCCCAGGTCGAGGGCCTGAACCGGGACGGCACTTGGCACCGGGTGCACGACCGGATCCGCGTTGTGCTGCGCGGGGCGGCCAACGCCGAACGCCTGCCCCGCTACGGGGAGCGGTGGCGGTTGCACGGGATCGTGCGTCCGGCGGTGCCGCGGCGCACAGGACTTTTCACGCTGCCGCAAAACCAGGCGGTGGTGGACAAAGACCGGGCGGTCTTCCTGGATGCGGAGCGGGGCCAGCCTCTGGTGGCCTGGTGCATGCGGCAACGCCGGATCTGCCGCGCGATCCTCGCCCGCGGCCTGGAGGATTTCCCGGAGGAGCGTGGAGTTTTGCATGCCCTGTTGCTGGGCTATCGCGAGGACCTGCCTCGCACCCTGCGCCAGGATTTCGCGGCGACGGGCACCGTGCATATTTTTGCAATTTCAGGAGCGCATGTCGGGATGGTCAGCATCCTGATCGTCGGGTTTTTGCGCGCGATTGGGATTCCCATGACGCGCTGGTTCCTGTTTTTGGCGCCGCTGCTGGGAATCTATACGATCACCACCGGCGCGGCCACGAGCGCGATACGCGCATTCGTGATGGCCACGATGATGCTGGCGGGGCCTTTCTTGAAGCGGCGTCCGGACCCGGTATCGGGCCTGGCGGTGGCCGCCATGGCGATTCTGCTGGCGGCGCCCGCGCAACTGGGCGACCTGGGCTTCCTGCTGTCGTTCACGGCGGTGGCGGGATTACTGGCGATCCAGCCGCTGTTTGATGTCTGGGCGGTGCGAGTATTCCGGCGCGATGCCTGGCAGTTGCCCGCCGAAGAGCGGCCCACGGGACGAACCGTTCGTGAAACCGGACTGTACTTGACGCGCTTGGCGTTGGTGACCGTATCGGCGTGGATCAGCACTTCGCCGCTAACGGCGTATTTTTTCAATCTGTTTTCGCCCGTGGCGCTGGGCATGAACTTGCTGGTGATTCCAACGGCCTTCTACATTTTGCTGTCCGGCGTGATCAGTCTGGTGTGCGCGTCCATTTCCGGCGGCCTCTCGGAGATCTTCAATCACGCCGGCCGGGCGCTGGCGTCCTTTCTGGCCTTTTGCATCCAATGGGCGGCGGACGTGCCCGGCGGGCATTGGTTTGTCCGCACCCCGCCGGCCGCGGGGATTATTGTCTTCTACGTCATTTTGGCCGCGGCCGCAGTGATGGCGCGGAAGTTGCGCGGAGTGTTGGCGGGAGCGATCCTGTTGCTGGCAGCGCTGACGTTGGGCTGGGGGGTGTGGGATGGGCGGCGGTGCCGGGTATCCGTGCTGGACGTGGGCGAGGGCAACGCGACCCTGGTCCAGGCGCAGCGGCAACGGATCCTGATCGATACCGGTCCAAGGTACCGGGCGGAGGAACTCCTGCGGCAGTTGCGCAGCGCGGGCGTGAACAAACTGGATGTTGTGATGCTTTCGCACGCCGATGCCCGCCACATGGGGGCGGCCCAATGGCTGCTGGACCAAGTGCCGGTTGGAGAGCTGTGGATTCCGGCCGTGCTCTGGCCATCCCCGCTATTCCGCCAGACCCTGGAACGGGCCGCCGCCCGCGGCATTCCGGTTCGACGTTTGCGGACGGGCGAGGCCGGCGATTGGTCCGGCACCATGTACTGGGAGGTGTTCTGGCCACCGGAGACGCTGGCGCTGTCATGCGCGGATGACGGGGCCCTCGTGTTGCGGGTGGCGCGGTTTGGCGTGTCCATTCTGCTGGCGGGAGACGCCGGGGACACCCTGGAAGAGGCCATGATGGCGTCCGGTCGTTCCCTGGCCGCTTCGCTCCTCGTGGCGGGCCGGCATGGCGACGCCAGCGCAACCTCTGCCGCCTGGCTGGAGGCTGTACGGCCCCAGGACGTCATCATTAGTTCCGGACCGCATGCGGACCAGCGGCATCCCGACGAAAAAGTGTTGTCGCGGCTCGTGGCGCAGGGCGTCCGCGTCTGGCGGACCGATCAGCAAGGAATCATTCACGTGGAGTTGGCCGCCGCGCCCGCGCGCTGGCCAGCCGCGGGTTATCGCCTCTGGACAGCCCGCTGATTCAAGGAGCCTGGTTCAGGTTCCAGGGGGTCCATAGGGGGCCGATTTCCTCGACTGGCACCGGCGCGCCGAAAGCGGTTCGGGCCTTGGCCGCCATGCGGGCAGCCAGGGTATCGCCTTTGCCGGAAAGGCGGATGTCGCGGAAGGTTGGGGATTGATAGGCGCGGATGACATTCTGGATGGGATTGCCGTTGAGTGCGGTTTCCAAATAACGCAGGGCGTTGCCATGCTGGTCGAGACGGGCGGCCAGCATGGCGGCTTCAAGAAACAGCGGCTGTTCGGGAGGCTGGGTTTTCAGGAAATTTTCCAGCAGGCGCAGGGCCTCCTCTGGGCGGTTCATCTGGGAAAGCAATGTGGATTGCAGGCGGAGGGCCCCGACATCCTCTGAATGCCGGGCCAGATATTGACCGAGCCATTGCAGGGCCCGGGTGGGATTGCGTTCGCCAATGGCCCAGAGGGCGAGATTGAAACGGCTCGGGAGGAAGCCCGGTTGGATCTGATCGGCGACCTGGAACTGATGGAAGGCTTTTTGGGGGCGTTTCTGTTTCAGGTAAATCACGCCCAGATCGTTGCGGAATTCGGCGTGGTCGCCAGTCGCCGCCAGGGCCATGTGCAAGGCCTGCACGGCGAGATCGGGACGCTGGCTGGAAATTCCGCTGGCGAGGATCGGCCACCACTGGATGCCGGAGCGGGAAGAGGCCATCCGGCGCAGTTGGCGCTGCGTGGCCGCGGGGGGCAACGTATAGGTCCACCCCGCAGGTCTCGCGGACTTCTGCTTTCCGTTGGTGGTTTTGGCGGCGGCTGGCCGTGCGCCGCGCGCCCGCGCCCGGGTGTTTTTCTGCGTCCAGTCCCGTTGGGCGTATTGAATCGCCAGCCACAACAGCACCAGCATCAGAACTACGCCGATGCCCGTGGCGACGGCCAGGCGGATGGTATGGCGCCGGATCGACGGCGGGGGAACCCACTGGGCCCGCGGCGCCATGTAATGAGCGCGCGGCGGAATCGAACCGTTTGCGGACGGATCGTCCCCAGGCCGGTTGTCCTTGCGGCTATCCTCAGAATGATCCATACGGCGGAGCAGCATAGAAACAAGGGCGATGCGGCGCAAGCGCGGAATCGGACCGCGGAATCGGAGGGCGCATCCCCAATTTACTGACTTGATCCGGCTGGATTCAGGGCCTTGATTTGGAGTGCGGCGGCCTGACGCCGCTTTGGGGCCGCGACCTGTCGCGGCTCGGGAAAGCGCGGTCATGCCCGCGCACTCCCCAAAGGCCGGCCGACGGGAGCAAGATGTTTGATGTCCGGTCGGTCAATGAAACGGGGATGCGCCCACGGACCGCCCCGGGGAGAATATTTATCATGTCAAGCCGGCGAGAATGGGGCAGAATGCCTCACTTATGTCCGGCTCGTGGAAGAAACAGATGGCGTTGGTGTGGGCGGCGCAGTTCCTTTCGATCATGGGATTCGCGTTCGCGCTGCCCTTTGCCCCCTATTTCCTGCAGCAGGAATTGGGCGTGGTTCAGCACGGGGAATTGCAGCTCTGGGTGGCACTGTTCTCAGCTTCGACCGCTGTCACGATGGCGATTGCGGCTCCGCTCTGGGGCCTGCTGGCGGATCGGTTTGGCAAGCGTGTCATGTTGATCCGGGCGAATCTGTCGGGGGCGGTGGTCATGTCGTTGATGGGCGGCGTGCAGACGCCGGGCATGTTGATCATCCTGCGCCTGTTGCAGGGGGCCTTGACCGGCACGATGACGGCGGCGCAGGCGTTTTTGGCCGGCGAGATGCCGCACGAGCGGCGCGGCCTGGCCGTCGGGGGATTGAGCGCAGCGGTGTTTTCAGGCACGATGGCGGGCGTCTCGCTGGGAGGATTCG
This sequence comes from Lentisphaerota bacterium, assembly GCA_012514035.1. Taxonomy (GTDB): domain Bacteria; phylum Verrucomicrobiota; class Kiritimatiellia; order CAIQIC01; family Lenti-01; genus Lenti-01. The sequence goes on from JAAZBB010000075.1 coordinate 35,113, forward strand.
TAGCCGACTGGCTTGGTTATCGGGCGGCGTTTGCGGCTTCCGGCGTGCTGCTGCTGGCGGCTGGTCTGCTGGTGTTGTGCTGCACCCGCGAAACCGTGGTGCCCTCCGCGCGGAAACCGGTGCCCGACGATTCTCCGGAAAGCGCGTGCGTTCATTGGCGGAGCCTGCCGGCCACCCTGTATGGCGTGCTGGCGATGTTCGGGGCCATTGCCTTCGTGCGCCAGTTCGACTTGGCGTTCCTGCCGCTGCTGGTTCAGGAAATCCACGGATCCCTCCAGGGCGTCTCCCTGTGGAGCGGGGGACTGAACGCGTTCGGCAGCCTGGCCGGATTGCTGGCGGGCCTGGCGACGGGCTGGCTGTCCGATCGCTTGAATCCGCTGCGCCTGGTGATCATCGCGGCGCTGCTGGCGGCCGTCTTCAGTGGATGGCAGATGGTCGTGGATTCCTTCACGGTGCTGTTTCCGGTGCGTTTCGGGACGGTGTTTTTCGCCGGCGCGCTCGAACCGGCGCTGAATGCCTGGCTGGCCAAGCGCGTGCCGGTGGCCCGCCAAGGCATTGCCTTCGGGCTGGCCAGCACAACCCGCTCCATTGGATGGTCGCTGGGTCCGCTGCTGGCGGGAGCGGTCGCGGCGATCAATCTGCGGGCGGTGTTTGGCGGAGCCGCGCTGGGGTTTATCGGCCTGGCGGTCCTGTTCGGTGCGGCGCTGCATGTCCGGAGCAACGGCAGGCGCGCCTGAACCGGCCTCATCGGCGGGGGCCGGATCGGCCGGCATCAATCCCGGAGCCAGGCGTACCAGTTCTGAAGGCCCGCCCCGGTTTTGGAGGAGATTTCCAGCATCTGCGCCTTCGGAGCCGCCTGGCGGATGTTGGCCAGCGCCTGGGCACGGTCGAATCCAACGGCTTCGGCCAGATCGCACTTGGCCACGAGAACGAGATCCGCCGTGCGAAAGATCACCGGATACTTCAGGGGCTTGTCTTCCCCTTCGGTGACGGACAGCAAAACAACGCGCCGGGTTTCGCCCAGGTCATAGGAAGCGGGGCAGACGAGATTGCCGACATTTTCGATGAACAGAAACCGCAGGCCGCTGGTGTCCAGTTTGTCCAGGACGTGGGCCACCATGTGGGCATCCAGGTGGCAGGTGGCGCCGGTGGTGATCTGGATGGCCTGGGCCCCGCTGGCACGCAGGCGCCGGGCATCATTTTCGGTCTGCAGGTCGCCGACGATAGCGGCGGAACCGGGCAGGTCGCACAGGGTGCGTTCCAGCAGCGTGGTCTTGCCGGATCCCGGCGAGGAAAGCAGATTGAAGACGGTGAGTGCCTTGGCGCGGAACCATCCCCGGTTCTGGTCGGCGAACCGCTGATTCAAGGCCAGGGCCGGCTGGTTCACGTTCAGGGTCCGAACAGGCGGGGCGTGATCATGCGCATGGTCATGCGAGTGTTCATGCCCGTGGGCATGGGCCGCATCATGGGCCGGGGAAGAGTCATGGGGATGGCCGCAGCCGCAGGTTTCACACATGGTCAGGCACCTCGATTGCAATTAATTCCAGTTCATCGCCGCCGCGCAGTTCGCCGTCCACGGCGCCGCAGGCGGGGCATTCATAATGAAGGGCCGGCGGAGAGAAATCCATGTTGCAGTGGGGGCAGTGGAAGGCGGGGAGGGTTTCCTCGATGTCCAGCCGGGCGTTGGCGGCGGGCGTGCCGGGAGTGAGCGCCTCGAAGGCAAAGCGCAACGCCTCGACCACGACGCCCGACAGCGGTCCCACGCGCACGCGCAAGGCGCAGATCGGCGCACCGTCCGCTGCATTCACCGCGGCATCCAGCAGATTTGTCATCAGGCTCAACTCGTGCATGGAATCGGATTGTATCACATGTGCGCCGAAAATTCGCGGCGACCGGTATTTTTTTACGTGCGGCCTCTCCGCAGCGCATAGAGCACGCTTTTGGAGCTCTGTTCAGGCGGGAATCCCAATCCGTTTGCCGCGCGAAAAAACAGCCTGTGAACAAGATGTGAACGGCGCCGGGGAGGGATGCTGCATCCGGCGGCATAACTCATTCCGCGGTAGATAGATAAAAAATATCCGGAATTATCCGTTTTTTCTGTTGACGATTGGTGGGGCAAAGTGGGATAAAGTGCACCATCAGGTAGGCCAGATGGAGCGACGTGTCACAACCGAAATGGATGAGCTTCTGAATGCGGGAGCTTTCGTCGGTTGCTATACCCATACGTTGGACAGCAAGAAACGCGTGACCATTCCGGCGGATTGGCGCGAGGCCGCGGGGAATCCCACGTTGTTCATCCTGCCGGGAGTCGGCTTTAAGTGTCTCTATGCCGTGCCTGCGCGCGAGATGGCCCAGCGCCTCGAAAAAGTCCGCGCCGCCTCCGTGGCCAATGTCCAGGCCCAGAAATTCCAGCGCGATTTCTTCTCCCGCGCCGATCGCGTGGTGCTCGATTCGCAGGGCCGGATCCGCGTGAAGGATTCCCTTCTGGATGAAGCCGGAATCATCAATCAGATGGTGTTGGTCGGTGTTGGCAGTCGGTTTGAATTATGGAGCCCCGAATCATGGAACGAGCAGACTTTGCAACCGGATCAATCGAAGTTCGCGGAAGCAGCGCAATACATCGGATTCTAAGCTTCCTCGGCGCGTTTCTGCTCGGCATCGGGCCCGAGGCCCGGCCGGAGCCGGATCGCGATAACTGGTGGGATCGCGAAGAAGCCGAACCGGCTCCGCCCGCTCCTTCGGTTCCCATGACCCTGCCCCGGCAAGCGGAACTGTTTGATGAAACCGGCCAGGTGGCATTTCAGCCGGCCGCGGCCACGATCGTTTCGGAAATCGCGGCGCCGGCAACCCCCGTGGCCGCGCCCGCCGCCCGGACGGTGCCCCAAACCATTGTATCCGTCCGGCGCAAATCCCGGACCACCGCCCGGGTCGTCGCCACCACCCGCGTGGTGCCGGCCGTGCGCGTGGCCTCGGTGTCCAAGGCCCCGAGCGCGGGGCGCGGCGCGGTCGCGCGCCAGCTCGTCATGAGCCAATCCATTTCCAGCGGCAGGGAGGACGCGCGTTGGTTCTCCGTTCCCCAACGCGCCCTCCTGCCGCGCTTTCAATTGTTCGAAGGCGCGACCGGCGTGACCGAGGACGCGGGCGGCTTGCGGATTGATCCGCCGGCCATGCGCGCCCAGCACGGCCGCGTCTGGTTCGTATGATCCCGTCGAGGTGAACCATGGTCCATCTGCCGGTGCTGCTTCAGGAAACCGTCACCCGGCTGGTGACGGAACCCGGCGGCTGGTACGTGGACGGAACCGTGGGGCTGGGGGGACATGCCGCGGCGGTGTTGGCGGCCGCCGGCCTGGACGCGCACCTGCTGGGGCTGGATCGCGACGGACAGGCGTTGGAACTGGCCCGGGACGCCTTGGAACCTTTCGGCGACCGGGTCATCCTGGAACGGGCGAATTTCTCCGACCTGCGCGCGGTGGCGGACCGGCACGGCATCCAGTCCGTCCGGGGAGTCCTGCTGGACCTCGGGGTGTCGTCACCGCAACTGGACCGGGCGGAACGCGGATTCAGCTTCCGGCACGACAGCCCGTTGGACATGCGCATGGACGACCGGCAGGACCTGACCGCGGCCCGGCTGCTGGCGGAACAGCCGCCGCGGGAACTGGCACTCCTGTTGCGGCGCTATGGCGAGGAACCGGCGGCGCGACGCATCGCCGCGGCGGTGGCCGCCGCCCGCGCGCACGGTGAACCGCTGGAAACCACGACCCAACTGGCGGAGCTGGTCGCGCGGGTGAAAGGCGGCCGGCGCGGCCGTATCCATCCCGCCACGCAAACCTTCCAGGCGCTCCGGATCGCCGTGAACGACGAACTGGGCGCCCTCGCGGCCGGCCTGCCGGCCGCCCTCGACCTGCTGGCGCCGGGCGGCCGCCTCGCGGTCATCAGCTTTCACAGTTTGGAAGACCGGATGGTCAAGCGGTTCATGGCGGACCATGTCGGCCGCATGGAATCACTGGCCAAGGGTGGCGAACGCTGGGCGGGCCAGTTGCCCCGCGCCCGCCGGGTCACACACAAGCCGGTGGTCGCTTCGGAGCAGGAAATCGCGGTGAATCCGCGCGCGCGCAGCGCCAAGCTGCGCGTAATGGAAAGGATGGCCTGAGATGGCAAGGAAAAACCGCAAGCACGGGTATGAAGGCAGCCGGATCATGTTCTGGGGCGTGGCACTCGGCATGCTGTCCGCGACGCTGGCCCTGGTCTATCTGGGCCTGTACAACACCTGCGACCAGATCGGGGCCCGGATCAAGCAATTGGAGACGAACCAGGTCGAGTTGCGCAAGCACGTGGTGAACGAGGAGCATAACTGGGCCATTGCACGCGCCGCGCCCAACCTCGAGCGCCTGATGGCGCGGCATGGCATTGTCATGTCCTGGCCGGCTCCGCATGACATCATCCGTCTGCGTCCGCCGCCGCCGGCCGATCCCGTCCACTACGCCTGGCAAGACGGCACGACGCGGCGTGATTGAACGCGGCTACATGTGGCGGGTGGCGTTCGTCGCCATCTTCCTGCTGGGGGGCTGGGGTGTTCTGGCCGTCCGCCTGGGCTATTTGCATTTGGGGGATAATGCCGCCCTGCGCGAAAGGGTGCGCCGGATGCGCACCTCGGAGGAAACCATCCTGGTCGGGCGCGGCCGCATCCTGGACCGGAATGATCGTCTGTTGGCCCTGGATCTGCCGGTCCAGAATGTATGCGTTGAACCGGTAACGATCCTCAGCAACAGGCAGGCGCAGGCGGTCAGCACCCAACTGGCCCGGATGCTCCAGTTGCCCATGGCGCAGGTCTATGACCGGGTCAACCGTCCGGGCCGCCGGTATGAAGTCGTCGGCCGCCATGTCCATGAGGATCTGGCCAATCAAGTGAAGCGCCTCGACCTGCCCGGCGTGTTTTTCGAACCCCTGACCACCCGCTACTATCCCCATGGCGCACTCGCCTGCCACGTTCTCGGTTTCTCCAATATGGAAGGCATTGGCAGCGCCGGCATCGAACAGCGCTGGGATTCCCTGCTCAAAGGCCGTCCGGGGTTCCGCCAAAGCGAACGCGACGGTAATAAACGGGAGATCGTCACCCGCCGCTCCCTGGAAGTCGCCCCGCAGGAAGGCGCCGACATCCACCTGACCCTCGACGATAACATCCAGCATTTCGTGGAGAAGGCCCTGGATGCCGCCATCACGAACATGCACGCCCAGTCCGCCTGGGCCATCGTGGAGGAGGTGCGCACCGGGGCGATCCTGGCCATGGCCTCGCGGCCCGCCTACGATCTGAACAACTACAACAAGGTTCCCGATGACCTGCGCCTGAACCGGGCCATCGGCGTGAACTTCGAGCCCGGCTCCGTGTTCAAAATCGGCATCGTGGCCGCGGCCCTCAACGAAGGCCTGGTCACGACCAACGATCCCTTCTACTGCGAGGACGGCCGCTGGACCTACGCCGGGCGCCCCCTGAACGATTTCCATCCCTATGGCGAACTGGATGTCACCGGCATCCTGCGCAAGTCCAGTAACATCGGGGCCGCCAAGATCGCGGTGATGCTCGGCGAAGAACGGCTGCACCGCTACCTCGCCGCCTACGGCTTCGGCCGCCCCACCGGTCTGGAAGTTCCCGGCGAAGAGGCCGGCATGCTCCATCCCGTGGCCAAATGGCATAAAATCGACATCACCCGCATCGCCATGGGCCACACCGTGGCGGTCACCGCCCTCCAGATGCTCAACCTGATGTGCTGCATCGGAAACGACGGGTACCTGATGAAACCCTATCTCGTCCGCAAGGTCGTGGACAAAAACGGGGTGGTCCTGCGCGAGACCAAACCCCAGGCGCTGTCCCGGCCCATCACCGAACGCACCGCCGCGCTCATGCGGAGCATGCTGGCGGAAGTGACGCGCCCCGGCGGCACCGGCACCCGCGCCGCCCTCGCCGGCTACGACATCGCCGGCAAAACAGGCACCGCCGAAAAAATCGATGCGCAGGGACGCTACCAGAAAAACGCCAATATCTGCTCGTTCCTGGGGCTGCTGCCGGCGGAACAGCCCGAAATCGGCATCATTGTGGTCTTGGACAGCGCGGTCTGTCCGGAAACCAAACTGCGCTCGGCCGGCTTCACCGCCGCCCCGGTCTTTGCCCGGGTCGCCGAACCCATTGCGCACTACCTCGACATCCGGCCCCGGGATGCCGAAGAACCGGTGAATTACGAACCCGTTCTGGCTGGCGTGCCATGAAACCGGAACCGCGCGGTTCCGAAACCGCGACCGGGCCCAAGGGGCGGAACGGCCGCACCATGCGCCTCAGCCGGCTGATCCGGGTTCTTGCCGACGCCACCCTGGAAGGCCCCGCCGCCACCGAAATCACCGCCCTGGCCTATGATTCCCGCGCCGTCCGGCCCGGCTGCCTCTTCTGCGCTTTGCCCGGCGCCAAAACCGACGGCGGCCAATACGTGGAAGAAGCCGTGCGCCGAGGCGCGGTGGCCATCCTGCACGAGCAAAGCCTCCGCCCGCCGCGCGGCCTGGCCGCGGTCCGCGTCCCAAACGCGCGCACGGCCATGGCCGATCTCGCCGCGGAATTCTATGGCCATCCGTCGCATAAACTGCCCGTGATCGGCGTCACCGGCACCAACGGCAAGACCACCACCGTCTTCATGATTCGCGACATCCTGCTGGCCGCCGGCCGCGTGCCCGGCGTCATTGGGACCATTCACTATGAATTCGGCGGGCGCCGGATCGCCGCCCTCCGGACCACCCCTGAAGCCCCCGACCTCCAGCACATGTTCGCCGATGCCCTCCAGGCCGGCGTCCAGACCCTCGCCATGGAGGTATCGTCGCAGGGGCTGGTCGCCGAGCGCCTGCGGGGCACCCGGTTCGCCGCCGCCGTCTTCACGAACCTCACCGTGGATCACCTCGACTTCCATAAAACCATGGAGGCCTATTTCCAGGCCAAAAAACGGCTCTTCGACGAGTTGGCCGGCCAATCCGCCGATGCCCCCGCCGTGGTGAATCTGGACGATCCCTATGGCCGGCGATTGGCGGCCGATCCCGGCCTCGCCGGCCGGCTGATCACCTGCGGAACCGATCCCGCCGCCATCGTGCGGGCGGGGGACTTGCGCCTCGCGGAAACCGGTTCCGCCTTTCAAGTCACCGCCCCCTGGGGCGAGGCGCAGGTGGCTTTGCGCCTGCCCGGCCGCTTCAACGTGCTCAACGCCCTGGCCGCCATGGCCGTGTGCGGCGCGCTCGGCGTACCCCCCGCAGCCATGGCCGCGGCCCTCGCACACATGGATCCCGTCCCCGGCCGCCTGGAACCCGTTCCCGATCCCAAAGGCCGCCATCTGCTCGTGGATTACGCCCATACCGAGGATGCCCTGCGCAATGTACTCCAGTCCCTCCGCGAAACCATGCCCGGCCGCTTGATCTGCGTCTTCGGCTGCGGCGGCGACCGCGACCGCTCCAAACGCCCCCGCATGGGTGCCGCCGTCAGCGCCGCCGCCGATTACGCCATCGTCACCAGCGATAACCCCCGCAGCGAAGACCCCCAAGCCATCATCGCCGACATCCTGGAGGGCATGGACCGCACCCGCCCGCATCTCGTCGAACCCGACCGCGCCATGGCCATTCGCGCCGCCCTCCAGGCCGCCCAACCCGGCGATACGGTTTTGGTGGCCGGCAAAGGCCACGAATCCTATCAGGAAATCGCCGGCCGCATGACGCCCTTCGACGACCGGCAAGTCCTCCGCGCCGCCCTCGCCGAAGGACTCTGATTTGCAGAGGTTGGATGGTTGCGTGGAAGCTGGTGGGCGATAGAGGACTTGAACCTCCGACCCCTTCCATGTCAAGGAAGTGCTCTAGCCAACTGAGCTAATCGCCCGGAAGAATGGGGGGAATATGCCACATCGGCGGACTGGTTCAACCCTATTTTTGGGCGGGCAGGCGAAAGCAGGGCAGGCGCATTCTGGTTTTATTGCCAACGATCGGCTGAATTTGGAGTGCGGCGGGAAGCGCGGCTCGGCGAACGCCACGCCGCTTTTTTTTCGGCCAAGCCGAGTTGAATCAGCCCAAACAGCCAAAGCGGGGCCGCCTCCCGTTGGTCGTTGTCCCCGCACTCCAAAAACCAACCATGGGAGACGGGGGGCGTTTCCGGTCGGTCAATGAAACGGAGATGCGCCCCCGTTCGTCGTTCGCTGATGAATGCGGATTGAATGTGGGCGTGGCGTGCGCTACAATGCCGTCCCATGAACTTGCCCCTTACCAGCGCCTCGGGCCGGTGGCCGCAGCATGTGGAGGAAATCCGCAGCCTGCTGGCGCGCGTGGCCTGTTCAGACGGGTCATCCCAGAACCTCGAGATTGATGCGGCCTTTACCCGCTGGCGGGAGCTGGCGGAGGAGTGCCGCACGGCGCGCCGCGCCATCTATCTGATCGGCAACGGGGCCAGCGCCTCGATGGCCAGCCATTTTGCCGCCGATCTGGCCAAGAACGCCCGACTGCATACCGAGGTGTTTTCGGATCTCTCGCTGGTGACGGCCATTGCCAACGACATGGGTTATGAGAATGTGTTTTCCGAACCCTTGTCGCGCCGCGCCGCCGCGGGCGACCTGCTGGTGGCCATTTCCAGCTCCGGCCGGTCTCCGAATGTCCTGCGGGCGGTCCAGGTGGCGCGGAAATTGAAACTGGCCGTGGTGACGTTGTCGGGCATGGATGAACAGAATCCGTTGCGGGCGGCGGGCGATTTGAATTTCTTTGTTCCGGCGAAGACTTACGGTCTTGCCGAAACGTGCCACTTTTCCATCCTGCACCACTGGATGGATCTGGTGGCGGCCTCAGCGGATTAGTTTTCCCTCGCGGAAATCCGTTGCACCAGCAAGACACCGGGGGGCTGGGGGCCGGAAAGATTTTCCAGCCGGATTTCATTGCGTCCGGGGTGGAGGGTCAACGGTCCGAGCCGGTTGGTCCAGAACTGGTTGGCGGGGAACACGGTGTTGGATGCGGAATCGGCCGTGAGGGTGACCGGACTGTTCACGGCGGCGCCACGCACTTCGAGGTGGGCGCGAAGCGGTTCGGGGGTCAGGTTATGCAAGGTGGCGGTGGCGGTCTGTCGGAGCGCATACCAGTCGCGATAGTCCTGCGTCTTGGTGTATTCCCAGCCGGAGCCGAACAGGCATAGCAGGCGTTGGCCGGCGTTGCGGGCCCGGGCAACCAGATCGTCTTCAGTGTTATAGAAGATCGTGACGGGGATCCAGTCGCGGGGAAAAGCCAGTTGCCGGGTGCGGTAGAAGAGCCCCATTTTGTCCAGCCGGGCGGCGGTGTCGTCCGCGAAATCCTGGCGGCGGGCGAACTGATCGTGGGGCCATTTCCAGGGCCCGAGGCGGGTCCAGTAGGTCTTGTTCTCGAAATAGGCGGCCAGGGGGTTGTTGGCGATGAATTCCTTGGCGGTTTCGCGCCAGCGGCTGCCGGTGTAGGTCTGGATGGGTTCGTTGGGCACGGTGAAGGTGTACTGGACATTGCTGGATGCATTGACGCGGAATTCATTCCATGGGGTGTACCAGCGGTCGCATTGGACGATGGTGCCCGCGGGCAGGTTCTCGTCGGCCCACTTGGCGACCTTGGCATACGGCGGTTCCCAGTCGAGATGGGTGGACAGCCAGGCGGGATAGGCGTTCAGGCCCAGGATGAACACCGCGCCCAGGGCCCCGGCCCCGGGTTTCCGGATCCGGGCCAGCAGCCAATCACTCCAGTGCACCAGCCCGAGGGTGGCAAGAATGGCCAGCAGCGGGAAGAGATTGGCGTAGTGGCGGTTCTCCATGGGATACGAGGATGTCATGTGCAGGGCGATCAGCAGGACGATGGCACCGGCCGCAAATAGTCCGAGCAGGCGGCGCTGGCGGTCGGTTCGCCACCGGACGGCCAGGGCGCCGATGCCGGCTGCCAGGCAGAAGACACTGGCCGCGAGGCGCAGGCCGCCCGATCCGCCGACATAGGCCAGCAGAATGCGGCCGGAGTCGAGCCATGGATTGCCCAGGCGGTCGCCGAAGATGTTATGCCAATAGTCCTTCCGTTCGCCGAACAGCGAGACGATGGCATCGCGCATGCCCCAGTCGGACAACAGGGTGGGCACGCCGATGACAAAAAAGCCCAGTGTCATCCAGATGACCGGCCGCCAGGAAGCGGCGCCCCGAAAGGCGGGGGGCAGCAGCAGCGCGTAGAGCGCCAAAGCGAAAATCGCGGCGAAATTCCACGAGGAGATCTGGATGTTGGTCAGCAGCAGGAACCCGGAAAATGCGAGCGCATAGAAGGCCGGGCCCGGGGGACGGCCGTTTTCCTGGGCGGATGCGAGATGCAGGAACGCCCAGATGGCCAGGAAACCGCCCAGCACGATTGGCGCGTAGAAATAGCACTCCCGCGACATCTGGACGTGCAGCGGCTGGATGGCGACAAAGAGGGCGGCGAGCAATCCCGTGCGGCGGTCGCCGGCGGCGCGCCCCGCGCCGTAAACGGCCAGCAAGGTCAAAATGCCGATCAGGGCGTCCGGCAGGCGGGCGTTGCGATAGTTCACCTCGAGGTTGAGCCACTGCAGGAAGGCGTTGTGCGCCGCAAACCACAAGGGCGGCAGGTCGCCGATATGCTTGGGGCTGTTGACCATCAATTCGCCCGGACTGGCCCCGCTCTGGCAGATGCCGTAGTACACCATGACATCCGAGCCCATCGTGGGATAGTCCAGGCGGACGAGGCGCAGGTAGCTGCCACCTGCCAACACCGCAAGCATGATGAGAACTGGCGCGATTTTCCTCATGGGGTCATCCTGGCATGTCATTGTCCCGGGCCGCAGGTACGGGGCGGATCCGGATCCACGACAGCATGCCCGACGAGGGCGGGTTTGACAATCCCGGAGGCATCTTCGATGATTCCGGTCCCATGGAGTCCACCCCCCAACTGAGCATCGTGATCCCGGCCTACAACGAGGAGGACCGCCTTGGCCGGACGCTGGAGGCCACCATTGGCTATCTGCGGGAACAGAATCTTCCAAGCGAGATCATCGTGGTGAGCGACGGCAGTCGGGACGGTACCCGGACGGTGTCCGAAAGCTTCCAGGGGGCGTTCCCCAATCTCCGCGTGCTGGAGTATTTTCCCAACCGAGGCAAGGGGTACGCGGTGCGGACGGGCATGCTGGCGGCCCGGGGCGACCGGGTTCTGTTCATGGATGCCGACTACTCCGTGCCCATCCGCCAGGTGGAAACGGCCATGCAGGTGCTGGATGCCGGCCATGACGTGGCCATTGGATCCCGGCGGGCGCCGGGGGCCCGCCGGGCCAAACGCCAACTGCCCGTTCGGGAATGGGCCGCCCGGATCTATACTGCGCTCCAGAACCGTTGGCTTAAGGTGGATTTTGCGGACACCCAATGCGGCTTCAAGCTGTACACCCGCGCCGCCGTGCAGGTGCTTTTCCCGCAGCAGAAGTTGCACAGCGTTATTTTTGACGGGGAACTGTTGTTTTTGGCGCAGCGCGCCGGGCTGAAGGTCGGCGAATTCCCCGTGGAATGGAATCACCATCCGGATTCGCGCCTGACCTACAACCTGCGCAAATCCATCCGGATCTTTGTAGAGCTTTTCAAAGTGCGCTGGCTGCACCGGTTCGGACGGTAGCGACGGGCGGAGGAGAACCGGGGGGGGCGTTTTTCCCGATCCAACGCCCATGGCTCGAGTCCATTGCCATCCGTGAAACCACGCCGGCCCGCTTTGGCTGCATGTTTGGCTGCCGACTCTCAAAGCGGCGTGGCGCTCGCCGTGCCTCGCTTTCCGCCGCACTTCACATTTGACCGATCGTTGTCAATGAAACAGGGATGCGCCCGCCCTCCAACAACCCATCCGGGATGGTCTCCTTCTGGAGGGACGGGTTCCACCCCGTCCGCGTGTCGATCCCGGGCGGTTGCGGATTTTGCGGGATGTTGAGCTCGGGAAACACGGCCAAGACGCGGCGGGAGATCACGCGGCCTGCAAGGTCAATCCCACTCGTAGCTTTCCGCGTTGTAGTTGACCTTGCTGCCGTAGCGTTCGAGGAAAAACGGCATTTCCCGGTAATCCTGCATGGCGGCGCGCAGGCGGCTTTTGCCGGCCCGGGGGCCGTAGGTAAGCAAGAATCCGCCGCCGCCGGCGCCGCACAGTTTGCAGCCGGTGGCGCCGCCCGCCAGGGCCTGGGCCACCATGCGGTCGATTTCCGGGCGCGTGATGCCGGCGGCCAGCGCCTTTTTGATTTCCCAGTTTTCGCGCAGGATTTCGCCGATTTCGTCGAAGCGGCCCGCGACCACGGCATCGCGTGCGCGATAGGCCAGGGCTTTGATCTGATCGAGATCGTCGCGTTTGGCGTCGGTGTTGGCATTCTGCTCGCTCAGGATCGCATCCGCGCTGCGGGTGATGGCGGTGAAGAACAGCATCATGCACGCGCTCCAGTGGCGCTTGACGGGGCCGAGCCGGATGGGTGTGATGTCGACGCGTCCATCGGGGCGGAATTCGAAGAAATTCAAGCCGCCATAGGCGGCGATGTACTGATCCTGCTTGCCGATGGGCTTGCCGCAGCGGGCGATTTCGATTTCGCAGGCTTCGCGGGCCAGTTGTTCCGCCGGGGCCTGGACGCCCTGGTAGGCGTGGAAGGCGTTCAGCAGGCCAACGGTGAGGCTGCTGGAGGAGCCGAGGCCGGAACCGGAGGAGGGGATGTCCGCCATGATGGCGATTTCCACGCCTTTGGTGATGCCGGCGATGCGCAGGGCTTCCCGCACCAGCTCGTGCTGGATCTCGTCCACCGAGTCCACAATCTCCTTTTTGGAGTAGCTGATGTAGATTTTGTCGTCGAAGCGCTTGTTGAGGATGACATAGACATACTTGTCGATGGCCGAGCTGAGGACGGCGCCGCCGGATTCGCGGTAGTAGGCTTCCAGATCGGTGCCGCCGCCGGCGAAGCTGATGCGCAGAGGGGTTTGGGTGATGAGCATGAGCGGGCCTCCTTATCCGCGCCACATGCGGCGCGCGTATTCCAGTCGTGCGGCGGTGCCGATATCGCAAAAGAAGCCTTCGAGCGGACAGGCGTGCATGCGGCCCACCAGCCGGGGCAGCACGTCATAGCCGAAATCGCAGAGGCCGGGCCGGTCGGGAATGACCTCGAAGAGGGAAGGCCCGGCCAGGTAGATGCCGGCGTTGGCCCAGTTGCTCCGGGGAGCGGCGGGTTTTTCCTCAAAGGCGGTCACCCGGCCGGTCTCGTCGGTCGTGACGATGCCGCATTCGCGCGGGGCATCAGTTTGAAACACGCCCAGCGTGAATTCGGCCTGGCGTTCCCGGTGGCAGGCCACGAAAGGGGCCAGATCGGCATCCGTGAGATTGTCGGCGTAGATGATCAGGAACTCCCGCTCGGTTTCCAGCCACGCGCGGTTGGCGCGGATGGTGCCGGCGCTGCCCATCAGCTCGGGTTCATGGAAAAGCGAGAGCGGCATGGCCGCAGCCGGGCGCCGGGCGACATGATCCTCCACCTGGGCGGCCAGATGGTGGGTGTTCACCCGCGTTTCCGTCACGCCCAGCCGTTCGAGCTTGTCGAGCCAGATGTCCAGCAGGGCCTTTCCGCCGATGGGAATGAGGCATTTCGGAATCCGATCGGTCAACGGCCGCAGGCGGGTGCCGGCGCCGGCGGCGAGCAGGAACGCTTTCATGTTATGCCTGCGTCTTCCGGACCACGTTCAACTCCCGCATCTTGCGCTCGGCATATTCCATGATGTCGTCGATGTCGATCTGCTCGTACAGATAGTCCCGGTAGGCTTGCACGCTGTCCGCGGGGGTTTTCCGGGGTGTCCAGCCGAGCGCCTGCAGCGCGGAGATGTCGGACTGGATGTGCCGTGTGTCGCCGTAGCGGTACAGGCCCGGCACGACCGCCGCCAGGTCTTTCCCGAATGCCTGCCGGACGATGTCGGCAAACTCGCGCACCGTGTAGCCCCGGCCGCCGCCGACATTGAAGACCCGGTCATTCGCCCGGTCGTCCGTCATGACGAGCAGGTTGGCGCGGACGACGTCTTCGATGTTCACGTAATCCCGGATTTGCTGGCCATCCTCATACAGGGTGGGGGGGCGGTTGAAGTAGTAGTTCAGGCAGAAAATGCGGCAGGCGCCGGAATAGGCGTTGTAGAAGGACTGGCGCGGACCCTGGACGATGGAATAGCGCAGCGCCACGCTGGGAATGTGGTAGCGGCGGCCAAGGCTGAGGGCGATCTGCTCTTGGCTGAGCTTGCTCAGGCCGTACTGGTTCTGGGGATTGGCCACCGTTTCCGGCGTCGGCTGCGGCTGCGCCGGCCGGCCGGCGGGATCCGGGATTTCCCATTCCCGCCGGGCCAGGCGCTCCTCGGGGCGGATGTCGGGCGTGAACAACTGCCCATCCGCTCCGCGGTACAGCCCTTCGCCCGCCACGGCCTGGGAGGAAGCCACCACGACTTTGCGCACGGGCAGTTTCCGTTCCACGATGAGCTCGTAGATCAGCGCCGTGCCGGCGGCGTTGACGCTGAAGAAGGTGCTGAAGTCGGGCAGGTAGTCCTGGTAGGCGGCGAAGTGATAGACGGCATCCATGCCCTGCAGGGCCCGCCCCAGGACCTCCTTATCCCGTACGTCGCCGATGATCAGCTCGGCTTCGGGCGGCAGGTACGCCGGCGGACCTTTCAGGTGGACCGGTTTGCACAAGGCGTCCAGAATCCGGACGCGGTGCCCCTGTTGCAGCAGGGCGTCCACCGTATGCGAGCCGATGAAACCGGCTCCGCCTGTAACCAACACGTTCATCGAATTCCTGCCTTCCGCGAGCGCGCGGCTCCGGGGCGTTTCACGCGACCGCGCCGGCTCTACCCGCGTCTATGTACAATGAAAACGGCCCTTGGTTCAAATGGAATAACCCGCCCCCCCGCCGCGGCGCCGGCCGGGGCAGGCGGGGGGTGGTTTATCCAAAAGTTGACTTTGGCCGCAGGGCCTTTCATAATTATCCGGTTATTTGTGCCCCGGTCTTGCGCCAATGCGGTGTGAGTTGCCTGTGGTGTGTCCATGCGCGGTAATCTGACGTGTAGAGAACAATATGGCATCTGCAAAAGGATGAAACAGTGACAGCGAAAAAACTGCTCGTCGCCTTGCACAACAGCTTGTCTCCGTTCGAGATGCTTGCCTGCATCCTGGTTTGCATGTCTGCAGGACCCGGTTGTCGATCCGCCATGCCGTCCGAGGAGGTCTCCATGCCGCCCGTACCGGAGATGGCCGCCTCCATGGAAGTCCCGCCTTCTCCTGCGCCGGGGAAAACCACGGATGCAAAACTGCGGCCTGGCTTGACCATCAGCATGTCCGTGCTGGTGGGGGGCCACAAGGAGATCGATGAACCCGCCAAGCGGATTTCGGATCGCGGCACGGTGATCCTGCCTCTCCTGGGAGAAGTGTCGGTTTCCGATTTGACTTTGGACGAATTGCGAGGCCGGTTGAGCGAAAGTTACCGGGTTTTCCTGGTCGATCCCCAGGTTATTGTGGATTTCGCTCCGGATACCAGCAGCGGCGAGATTTCTCCCTGGGGCTTCATCACCGTGTTGGGGCGGGTCCAGGCCCCCGGCCGGGTGGCGATTCCTCCGACTCGCGATCTGACGGTGAGCGGGGCGATCCAGAAGGCGGGCGGGGTTGCCACCAGTGCCAAGCTGAATGCCATTCTGATCAGTCGGCCGCTGCCGGATGGAACAATCGAGACCCGGACAGTCAATCTCAATGCCGTTGGCAAATCGGGCCGCCTGGAAGAGGATATCATCTTAGAAGCCGACGACGTTGTCTACGTGCCGGAATCGATGTTCTAGACCTGGCGCCGACGTGGACCATCAAGCCCATTGCCGCCCGCCCGGTCCGGGGGATGCCTGCGGGGCGGTCCTCCCGTATGCATCCGGATTCATCCGGTTCACGCTGGGACTCCTGCTGGCCTACACGCTCTGGGCCTGGGCCGGGCTGCGGCCCTCCTTTCACTGGGGCGGCGTGGGGATCGCCGTCGTCCTGCTGGTCGCGCTGGTGCGTCGCTCCGCCCGTGCCCTTGTGCGCGATCCGGTGTTCTATGCGGGACTGGCTTTTCTGGGGCTCCTGGCCATCCAATGGGCCAACGCCGGGCGGGTTCAATATTTCGACGTGGGATATCAGAAATGGATGTATACGGTTCCGCCTTGGCCGCGTTGGCCATCGGCCTTTGTCCGGGCAGAGGCCCGTCAGATGCTGACATGGTTTTTTCCGGCCTGGGTGATTGTCTGGACGTTCCGGGCGGGCCCCTGGTCCCGCCGCCAGGCCCGGGGATTTTTGCGCCTCTTGGCGTATAATGCCGGAGCTCTGGCGGTATTCGGGCTGGTTCAAATGGCCTCGGGAACCCGGGCGATTTATTGGGTGCGACCGCTCAATGGTCATTTCTTTGCATCCTTTCCCTATGGCAACCATGTGGGGCCGTTCTTTGTTTTGGCCGGCGCGCTCAGTGCGGGTTTATTGCTGACCGAGGTGATGGATAAACGCGACCCTGTGACCAAACGCCTGGCCATCGAAGAACTCCGCCGAGGCCGCGTGACAGCCTTGGCCGCCACGGTGCTGTTGTGTCTGGTGGCCGCCGTTTTGGGATTCAGCCGCACCGGGATCATTCTGGCGGGAGGGCTGCTGATGTTTGGTCTGGGTTACAGTTGGGTGCGGGGATGGGGTCTCCTAACTTCCGCCGGACGAGTTAATGCGGCCGCCCTGACTTTGGCGGGACTGGCCGTGCTCTGCGCGACCGCAATCGGGTTCGGCGAGAAAGGCCTTCAGCGGGAGATTTCCCTGAAGAAAGCGTCGGCCGGAGTGGATCGGCCGGTTACCGAGCGCCTCGATTTGGAGTTGGGCGGCAGGCCCCGATTCGTGCTTGCCGCCGTGACTGTTTGGCTGGAAAAGCCTTGGTTTGGATGGGGCGGATGGGGATACAAGTATCGGGTGGCCGAGCATGTGTCTCCGGAGGATTGGCCGCGATTGGAGAAAGGGGGGTGGGCCAATGTCCATGTGGATCTCCTGCAGTTTTTGGCCGAGTTCGGCCTCGTGGGCGTCGCATTGCTGCTGTCCGCGCTGATTCCGCTGGCGGTCGCTTGGGTGGGTGTCGCTGTCCATCGCAGAGCCCTCTGGGCGATGGCCGGATACGGCTTGGCGTCGACGCTGGTTGCCAGCGCAGTGGATATACCGTTTCGCAGTCCTGCCATCCTCTATATCTGGCTGACGATCCTGGCCGTTGTTCCAGCCGCCTGCCGAGCGGAGGAGTCGTGGCCGTGTGTTACCAAGTGCCCGCGCGTTTCTGAAAGGACCGGATCATGAATACACCCGACCTGTCGCCCGCGACCCCCCCTCCGACGTTTGGCCAGCCCTCCGCTGTTCCCCCATCCTCCCCGCCGCCCTATTACGGCGGAGGCTATTACGGTGAACTCCCGCTGGCCGGCGGCGGGGCGCTGGCCGCCCTGAATCCCCTGCGGCTGTGGCAGATCGCCCGCGACAAGTGGCTTACCATCCTGCTGGCGATACTGTTCGCGGGAGCCGCCGCCGCTTTCTATCTGTCCCGCAGCATTCCCGTCTATGAAGCAGAGACCCGCCTGGAGCTCAGCGTACGGCGGCCGCGCATCGTGAACAAGCAGGATGCCATGATCGAAGAACGGGTCGGTGCGGAAGATACTGCCAACATCCTCAATACCCAGATTGAGAAGTTCAAGAATCCCCTGATCCTGCCCCACGTAGTGGCGGCCTATCGGGAGCTGTTTCCAGAAGATGAAATCGGGGACGAAGAGCTTATGCAGCGTTTGAAACGCCATGCAAAATTCGAAATCATCCGCAACACACGCCTGGTCCGCGTGCTGTTTTCGGATTCGGATCCCGAATTTGCCGAGCGCGCCTGCGCGGCATTCGCCGCCGGGGTCGAGGCGGCTGTCCGGGCGGAAAACCGGTCCGGCTCCAACGCCGCCGTGGCCTGGCTTGAAGCCCAGGCCCAGCTGCAGAAAAAAGAGCTCGAAGAGGCGGATCAGGCCTTGCTGGATGCTCGGCAGAAGCACCAGATGGACGTGCTGGCCGGACAGCGCAAGACCATCGAGGAATCCCTGTTGCGGTTCAATGCCCGGTTGTCGGAAATCGAAGCCATGGCTTCCTCCGAACAAAAGATGCTGGACACCCTTGGCGCGGGCAAACTGCCTTCCGAGATTCCCGGGGCCGAGCAAGTCACCGCCGCTCTGGACCGCTGCCGCCAGGCGTTGGCGGAACGGAACTCGTTGTTATCCCGCTATACGCCGCAACATCCCGCGGTCGCTGCTCAAGACAAGGTGATTCAGCTCTACCGGGAACAGGCGGTGGATGCATTCCTGCGGGCCAGGAACACCGCCGCGGCCAATCTGCAGCTTTACCATGCCCAGGCCGACGGCCTGCGCCAAAAGCAGGAAGAACTGCTGGCGACGGCTTCGCGGCTGGACGGGGAGATTCTCGTGGGTGAAATGAAAATCACCGGGCTGACCCGGACCCGTGACGCAGCGGATGCGTCCTATCTGGGCCTGCTGAACCGCATTCAGGAAGCCCGTCTGTCCGCGGACGAAAACACCGCCACGGTCAAACAGGTTGCGGAGATTGCGCCGGCCGTTCAGATTTATCCGCAACCGCTGCGGATTCTGCTTTTGGGACTGGTGCTCGGATTGGCCGGCGGCTTTGGCCTGGCGTTTTTGACCGATACCCTGGCCGACCGCGTGGTGGGTGCCGCGGACATCGAAGACGGCACCGGCCTTAAGGCCATGGCGGTGCTTCCGCACGTCAAATCGCGTGACCGCCAGGCGATTGCCACGGCTTCCCTGACGCATCGTTTCGGTGAGCTGGCCGAGGCCTTCGCCGGCTTGCGCTCTATTCTGGATTCGCCGCTTTATCGCGAACAAACCAAAGTGATTTTGGTGGCCAGTTCACTGCCGGCGGAAGGCAAAACCACGACCTGCTGCAACCTGGCAATCGCCTCCGCGCGCAACGGACAGAAAACCCTCTTGATCGATTTCGATCTCCGGCGCCCGTTGGTCCGCAGCATTTTCCCCGAAGTCGGCAAGAAGGATGGTCTGCTGGAGTTTCTCCATGGTGACGGGCAGAATCCGGAAGAAATTGTCGCTCCCTCCGGGTGCTGCAACCTCAGCATCATCGGATCGCGGGTGATCGACAAGTCCCGTCCGGCGGAAATCGTCGGCGGCGCCAAAGTGGCCACCCTGCTGGCCTGGGCCCGGGCCAACTTCGACCGGGTCATTCTGGATGTGCCGCCGCTGGGCATTGTCAGCGATGCGCTGACGCTGGCGGCCCATGTTGATTGCGTTCTGCTCATGGCGCGGCCGGCGACCAGCCGCAAGCACGCGATTCGTCATACCGTCCAGCGTTTCCGGGATGTCGGCATGACCAATATCGCCATCATCATGAACGATATCATCCATTCCAAGTTCAGCTATCAAAGCTACGGCCCCTACTATCATTACCAGAAGCATTACGGTGCCTATGCCCAACCTGTGCCGGAATCCAAAGCGACCTGAACAGACGACAAATCGAATCATGGTTTAGACAGGATGGACAGGATTTCCCGGATTTAAAGGTAGGGACGGCGCGCCGCGCTGTCCGGATGGTAGGGCGGGTTGGCCCAACCCGCTTTGATCCCAAACAGAATAGCCACAGATGAACGATTCTGAGCATTCTCTCCGTCGCCAAAGCGTCGCTTGGCTGTTTTGCTTTTCCTTGGCGAATCTCGTGTTGCTGAAACCGTGGCATTATGTCCAGATTGGATACGCATTCGACAGCTATTACAAAATGTCGCCCAACCTGCCTATCATCGCCATCATGTCCAATGTGTTGGCTTTAACCCTGATATTCAGAATCGTGATGACGATCGGGAGCGATTGGCGTACGCCTTGGGTAAGAAGCCTTGCTCGGTGGGGTTTTCTCCTGCTACTGCTCGTCCTCCTGAACACATTCCGCCAGATTTCAAAATGCGAAGCTCTTGCCATCGGCCGCCTTGTGCTCAATCCACTGGCGTGGCTGGTTGGGATCGGGGCGGTTGTCACGATCATCCGCTGGCCCCGTAAGGTGTTTGTGTACAGTCGGACCGCCGTGCTGGTGGTGTCTCCCTTGGATTTTCTTGCCATTGCGCAGGCGGCGCTGCAGGTGGAGACCGACGCGCCTGGCCTGAAAAATGACGCAACCCGCCCCATAATTTCTCCCCAGTTCCCGGCCTTGCCCGGGCGCGTAGTTTGGATCGTGTTCGACGAGCTGGATCAGCGGGTGTTATGCGACGAACGACCGGAAAGTCTGGCCTTGCCGGAATTCGAGCGGTTGCGCCGCGAAAGTCTATACTTCCCCGCGGCGTATCCTCCATCGTCTGAAACGCTGACGTCGCTTCCAGCCTTGCTGTGCGGCCGGCCCGTGACCAATGCCCAGCCCTGCGGGCGACAGACCCTGTTCGTCGACATCTATAACGAAATGGGACGCTTGGACTACCGCTCTCTGCCAAATATTTTCACCGAAGCGCGCCATCTGGGATTGCGCAGCGCAGTTGTCGGCCACTATCATCCGTATCCCCTTGTTCTCGGCCGCGATGCCGATGAAAGCTTCTGGCTTTCCCGGGTCGTGGAAGACCGGTTACGTGCCTCGTCTGTTCTCCCGGCTATGTTGGAGCAGTTGCGCTGGATCTATTCAGAGCCCGCGATGGCGGAGCGGCGGTCCACCATTGAGATGTACCGGGCCTTGAAAGATCGGCTGATGTCGGCGGCGACGAATCAGCAGATCGGATTGACATTTGCCCACCTACCTGTACCGCACGCTCCAGGTATCTGGGATCCGACCCGAAATGATTTTTCTGTTCGCCATCGGCCTGGGGTGGAGGAGTATCTCGGAAATGTCGCGCTTTGCGACGCAACCTTGTGCGAACTGCGCCAATGCATGGAGGCGGCTGATCTTTGGAATGGGACAATGATCATCGTGACTTCGGACCACTGGTGGCGCGCCCCCGAGGGCGAGAGCCTGCTGGGTCCCCTTACGTACCAGGTGCCGCTTCTCATCAAAATGCAGACGCAGACCGAGAGCCTGGAGTATGCAGAGCCGTGCAACAATCTCCAGCTCTACAATCTTGTGCTGGGGAATCTGCGCGGCGAGATCCAAACCCCTTCGCAGGTCGTGGCGTATCTGGATCAGCATCGCGAAGACATTCCTTTCGACCTGTGGAAATACTCCCTCGCCGAATCCTCCGCAACCAGAGATGAATAATCATCAGGTGTCAAACGCCCGTCAGACCCGAGCGGTGGTTGGGCTCGGCTTCGGATATGTGTCGCAGGCCATCCTGCTGGTTCTGGGCCTGGTCATCACACCCTTCATTCTGGGCAAGCTGGGACGGACGGGCTATGGCGTCTGGGCGGTGCTGGGGCAGATTGTTGGCTATATCGGGCTGACCGACATGGGGTTGGAGGCCGGGCTCATGGCGTTCCTCAGTCGCGACGCCCACAAGCGGGATTGGGCGGCCGTCAACGCCTTGGCCAGCACCTCAACGATTCTGCAGATCGGTTTTGGGGTCTTGGGGCTGGTCCTTGCCCTCCTGGTTCTGCCGTTCATTGACCGCTGGTTTGACATCGGCTCCGTTCCTTTTCCGGTGGTGGCCACGGCGCTGTTGATTGTGGTCTTCAGCCATGGGGTCAAGTTGGCAGGATCGGTTTACGACCAGGTGTTGTATGCCAATCACCGGATCTACCAGAACTATCTCATCGGATTTCTGAGTCAGATCTTCCGGATCCTGCTCGTCGTCGGCTTGCTGGCGGCCGGCACGGGACTCACGGGGTTGGCGCTGGCCGCCTTGGCCGGGCAGATATTCAGTGTTTGCCTCTGGGCCCGGCAGGCCCACCAAGCCGTTCCTGGTCTGCAGGTCCACCCCAAGTATTTTTCCCTCGCCAAGGTGAAATCGTTGCTGGGCTTTTCAATCTGGGGCACCTTGGGGCGGATTGCCGCCACCATCATCTACAACACGGATAATATCATCATCGGAACCCTGATCGGCTTGCCGGCGGTGACCACCTACGTCCTGACCCGTCGGATCTTCGAGTTGCTGCGCCAGAACGTGTTTCGCATCGGGCATGTTCTGCGGCCAGGAGTCGGCAATTTGCTGGGAGAGGGAAACATATCCCGGTTGAGGCAGGTCTTTCTGAAAAGCGTCCGGACGTATTTGACCATCGCGGCGGCGGGCGGCATCTTTCTCGCCTTCCTGGCGAACCGGCTCATCGCGTTGTGGGTCGGTGCGGAAAACTACGGAGGCGAGGTGCTGGTTTGGATCACGGTTGCGTCCACCATCGCCATGAGTTTGTTCCATGTGTCGTCGATTTTTCTGGTCGCCGATCTCCAGGTCAAGGCGGTGGGCCTGGCGCGACTGGCAGAAAGCGGGCTCAATCTGGGTTTGAGTGTTTTGTTCGTCAAAATGGGATGGGGACTGGCCGGGGTGGCAGCGGGCACGCTGCTGGCCACGGTATTCACAAACGGCTGGTATGTGCCTTGGCGGGCCGCCCGGCGATGCCGAGTGCGCCTTGGAGCATTTCTGCGGGAAAGCATGCTGCCCGCTGCGCTGGCCGCCTTGATTGCGGCAGGGTTGGGCATGGTGCTGCGCACGGCCCCCATTCTCAACCGCCCGTCCTGGACTTCGCTTGCGGCCTATGCGGTGGCGCTGGGCGTGGTGCTGGGTCCTGTAATCGTCGTGCTCGGCCTGAGCCGCGAACAGCAGCGGCTTGTCGCGGGCCTGGCGGGGCGAGTCCTCCCGGGGAAATGGGTGCGCCAGGCCGCGCAACCAGGTGATAGGCAGGGAAGTTGACCGGTCCGGCGTTGACGCCGCAATGCGACATGAGTTTTGACGCTCCAGTTTACTATGTGTTTCTGGCCATCGTGGTGATGGTATATTGGCGGCTTCCGTGGCGCGCGCAGAACTGGCTGCTGTTGGTTGCCAGCTATTTCTTCTATGGCTGGTGGGATTGGCGCTTCCTCTTTCTGATTGCCACGTCAACCGTCATGGATTTCTGGCTGGCCGACGTGATCGCCCGCAGCCGCAACCCCGGCCAGCGGCGGTCATGCCTGGCGGTTTCCCTCGTGCTGAATTTCGGGTTCCTGGGCTTTTTCAAATATTTCAACTTTTTCGTCGGTTCGTTCCGGGAACTCATGGAAAGCCTGGGCCTCGGTACGGTGACGGGCCCCGTTCTCGACATCATCCTTCCGGCGGGCATTTCCTTTTACACGTTTCAAGCCGTGGCATACATCGTGGATGTATATCGCCGCAAGATCGAACCTTGCCGGGACTTCGTCAGTTATGCGTTGTTCATCAGTTTTTTTCCCCATCTGGTTGCAGGACCGATCCAATGTCCGGCCCATCTGCTGCCGCAGACGTCTTCGCCCCGCTGCTATGCGCCGGGCCGGGTGTTTGATGGATTGATGCTGATCGCCACGGGTTTGTTTCGCAAGTGCGTGATTGCGGACAACTGCGCGCTGCTGGCCAACGCGGCTTTCTCGGGCCAGCTCGGGGAACCCAGCACCGCCACGGTCCTCCTCGGCATGTACGCGTTTGCTGGTCAGATTTACGGTGATTTCAGCGGGTACAGCGATATTGCGCGGGGCAGCGCCCAGTTGTTCGGCTTTCATTTCAACATAAATTTTCGCCAGCCTTATCTCGCGACGTGTCTGGGCGAGTTTTGGCGGCGTTGGCACATCAGTCTGAGCACCTGGCTGCGGGATTACCTGTACATCCCCCTCGGTGGAAACCGCCGCGGCGAACGCAGGACCTATCTGAATCTGCTGGCAACCATGCTGCTGGGCGGACTCTGGCACGGCGCAAACATGACGTTTGTGCTGTGGGGCGGGATCCATGGGGTGGGATTAGCGGTGGAGCGCTGGCTGGGAATCAAGCCGCGCCTTCCAAGGTGCCTGGCTGCGGGTGAAGATTCCAAGGGGGTTCCCAGCCCCGCCTGGAGTCTCTGGCTCCGGCGCATCGTAATCTTTCATCTGGTCTGCCTCGCGTGGATTGTTTTCCGGGCGGCCTCTGTTGCCGAGTCCCTTCATTACATCGGCGGTATCGCGCGATGGGCATGGCAGGCCGAATATGTCACGGCCTTTGCTTTTCTGGCCTTGTTCTCGCTTCCACTCCTTCTGCTTGACCTGATTCTTGAAAGACGGAACGAAGAGTATCCCGGAGAAAAATGGACGGGGGCTGTCCGCTTCCTGCCATATGCGGGCCGGTCTGCCCTTGCGGCCGGACTTTTGCTGATGGTTCTTGTTTTTGGAGCTCCAAAATCCAGTGCCTTTATCTACTTCCAATTCTGATCCCCCGATTGACCGCGCGGCTGCGCGGGGCCTGCGCACCTGGCTGCTCTGTGCCCTGGTCGTCTTCGGATGTGTGGAAGCGGGCAGCCGGTACGGCGTGCCGCTCATCAATAGCAATACCCGGCGTTTTTATGCTGAGCGCGCAGCTGCCAGCCGCCTGGGGCAAAACGGCGGGGCCAGTCAAGTGTCGATTCTCTTCCTGGGAAATTCCATCACGCACAGCGATATCGATCTGCCGGGCATGCAAGCCGGATTGGGAAACGATGCCCGCGTGGTCTGCTGGGCGGTGGATGATACCAACTATCTGGATTGGCTCTTCGGACTGAAACGTATTTTCCGGTCCGGCGCTCGGCCCGACTATGTGATTGTGGGCGGTCGGAGTCGCCACTTCCTGGCGCCACACGTGCGAGGCAACTTTTTTGCCCATTACATGCTGGATTGGCCGGATCTGCTCGACGCGGCAAGACGAATCAAAGCAAATGCCAACGCGATCTGCTCCATGCTCATCGCGCAGGGCAGCGCGTTCTACGGATCGCGCGAGGAAATCTACAAACGCCTGGTGACGTGGATGATCCCCCGTTTTGCCCATCTGGCCGCCGTCCTGAACCGGGCGGGTGTTTCAGACGCGGCTAGCGCGGCCATGCCGCCATCTCCCGGAGACCGGATCTGGGAGATGAAGGAGTTATGCGCCATCCATGGAGCACGCTTGATTCTATGGATACCTCCGGGCCAGAGCAGGGACCGCAATGCCCAGGCCATGGTGGAAGCGGGCCGGGAGCTTGACGTGCCGGTTCTTGTCCCCATTGTGGAAGGTCAGATTCCGTCGAAGGATTATGCGGATGGATTCCATCTCGGTCCGGCCGGGGCCCGCATGCTGACCTCGGCTTTGGCCCGTGAATTGAAGCCCTTGATTGCTGCGACGGCAGACCAGGAGCTCCGCGGGTGCCAACCGGCAAGCCGTATTGCGGATATGAATGTGCAGGAGTCCCGGAAATGAATCAAGACAGCGCGCAGGCGTCCGTTCGTTCTCTCCCGGCATCCCGAATTCAGGGTGAGAGCCGTGTAGTGGCCGTTGACCGGTGTCCGGTGTGCCATGGCGCCGGCCTCCGGCCGGCCAAATTTTACACCTGGTACCTGAATGTCGGTGAACCCTTCGGTGTGGCGGAATGCGGGCATTGCGGGCACTTGTTCCTGTCGCCCCGGCCGGGACCTGATCTGGTGGGCACGCTGTACCGCACGGGGGTCTTGGAGGGATATCCCGAATATGTTCTGAAGTCATACACGCGCCGGCTCAAGGACTCGTTCGTGGAGATGGGGTATGTGCGCGACATCCGGACGCTGCAAACGCGGCTGGCCCGCGGCGCGAATATACTGGAAATTGGATGTTCTAGTGGCGAGTTCATGGCGCTCGCGGTACGTGCCGGCCATGCGGCCTGCGGGGTTGAGGCCGATCCCGATGCCTGCGCCAAGGCTCGTGCGGCAGGCTTGAACGTTTTTTGCGGAACCATTGAAGAATATGCGCCGGTCGGTCAGTATGATGCCGTGTATTCCAGCCATGTGATCGAGCATTTGGAATCGCCTGTCCTTGTGGCCGGCAAGATCTTCGATCTGCTGAAGCCCGGCGGCTGGTTGCTGGCGGAGGTGCCAAACCAATTGGCCAACGCCTATGTCCGGCGGGACCGCTGGTTGCGGCGACTGCCGCAGCGGGTCAGGAGCGGCTGGTCGATCCATCACCTGCATTTCTTTTCCCCCGCAACCTTCAGGAGGCTGTTTGCCGACCGCGGATTTGAAATCACATGGGTAAAAACGTTCGATCAAAATCCCGTTTCCCTCTTGCGACGGGCAATCAGATGGACCACACGGCTGACTTTCGGCGGCGGGGCGACTCTCATCCAGGTCTTGGCGCGCCGGCCGGCCTAATCAGGCCGGCGGTTCAGCCGGGGCAGCAGATATGACTGCTCAACCTCCATCTCCGATTCTGTTGGCGGCCTATTGGGGCCCCGAAATCCGGAACATGGTTTTTTCCGGCCTGATTCGCCGACTCGTGCAGGATCGGCCAGTTGTTTTGCTCTCCCGGGTCATCGATGGTGATTTCGTCAAACATCTTCCCGCGGATTGTTCGCTGGTGCAACTTCCTATCATCCGTATTCCCGGTTATTTGAGTCGGTTGTCCACATTGGCCAACCGGGCGCATGGGGTCTGGATGGACCGGACCGGCATGATGCGGGCATTGGAAGGTCGGGCCGGCGAAGGATTGCATGCCGCGACGACCGCAAAACGGATCCGCAATAACCTCGGCTCGCTGATGGCTTCCCGAACGGCCGTGGAGGGGCTGACGGCTGTGGAGTCCGCCGCGCTGCGGTTTTCTGGCGCCGCCTGTCCCCACTTGCGGGAGTTGATCCGCCGCTGGAAACCAGGTGCGTTTCTATCCATGGATTCCGTGCATCCCAGCGCAGCACTCATGGCATGTCTGGCACGGCGGGCGGGGGGACGCAGCTTCTTTTGCAGCGGAAACTGGAAGGATGTCGGACGCGGATTCCGCGCCCGGCCATGCTTTGATCAGTTCCTGGTATGGAATGATCAGATGAGGAGGGATTTACTGCGCCAGAATCCGCGCCTTGCACCCCGCAAAGTGCGGTCGGTCGGGGCAAGCCAGTTTGATCTGCTGCGCCACCCCGAATTCATCGAAACCCGGGAGGCGTTTTGCGCACGGTTTGCACTGGCGCCTGCGCGCCTTCTCTTGTGCTATACCTGCGCCGCCCGGCGCGTAATCCCTCACGAAAGCGCCACGATCCGGGACATTTGCCGGTCCATCGCACGGCATGAAATCGCAGGTGATCCCTATCTGCTCGTGCGCTTGAATCCCACGGGATCGGATCCTCAGATCGAACGGCTTGCCGCGGAATTTGATTTCGTGCGGATTTCCGCGCCGGCATGGGATTACCGTCCCTCGTTGGCGGGCGGGCCCTGGCAGGCCAGCGACTACGAAGATCTGATCATCTACGCCAGCATGATCCGGCATGCTGCTGCCAATCTCAGCGCACCCTCGACGGTTATCCTGGATTTCGCGGTAGCTGACAAACCGGTGGTCAATGTCGGTTATGATCCTCCCGGCATGGATGTGGCCGGCCGGTCGGTCGGGACCTTTGCCAAGCAAGACGTTTTCCAAAGTGCGGTGAATTTGAGCGCATGCCGTCTGGCTGGCCGTCCGGAGGAACTGCGCGGGCATCTCAACGCCTATCTTCACTGCCCGGACCTGGACCGGGCCGGACGGTTGTCATTTGTCCGGGAACAGTTGGGGTCCGATCCGCGGCCCGCGGCGGCCCGCATCGCGGATGTTCTTCTGGAATCGTGATGCATATCATCTATACCACCCATGAATATCCCCGGCCCGGCCGCGCCCACGGCGGCATTGGCCGCAAACTGCAGATTCTTGCCCGGCATCTGGTGCAGGCCGGGCACCGCGTGACGGTCCTGGGACTGGGAGCGGCGGATGCCGAAGATTCCGATCAGGGAGTCAGGATCAGGGAAGTGCAGGCGGCGCGCGGACTTCCCGGGGTGCGTATTTTCTTGAATCGGCGGATTGTCCGCCGGGCCATCATGCAACTGATCAAGGAAACCCAGGTGGATTTGGTCGAGTTTCAAGATAGCTATGTCGGTCTCATGCCCCTCGGGCTGCCGGTTCCCGTTGTAGTGCGGTTTTCCAACACACATACTCTGTATGCAGCCAAACTCGGCCGCAAGCCCCGGTTCTTTCGCAGTTGGCTTGAAAAACGCTATTTGCCGAAAGCCTTTGCGTATGCCTCCTGCAGTGCCCACGTCGCGGACACAACGGCCCGCTTGTTCGGGCTCGATCACCGCATCATCCGGGTGTTGTACAATCCCATCGACCTGGCGGAATACCCGCCGCCGGATGTCCGCAAGATATGCAAAGGCATGGTGGTGTTTGTTGGCACCGTGTACTGGGTCAAGGGCGTTTTTGAACTGATGGAGGCCTTCCGGCTGGTGAAGCAGACCCATCCCGGATGTTCCCTGTACTTGCTCGGCCGTGACCAGCAGTTGCCCGACCGACCGGGCACGTCAACCATGGAAGAGTTGAAACGGCGCCTGCCGGCCAGCCTCGTGGACTCCGTGCATTTCATGGGACATCAACCCCGTGCCACGGTGTTGGATTACCTGGCCAAGGCCGAGGTCTTTGTCCTGCCCTCCTATTCGGAGGGCCATAGCAATGCCGTGACCGAGGCCCAGGCCATGGGCAAGGCGATCGTTTTCGGCGCCAACGATGCCGCCGCGGAAGTCATTGAACATGGGGTGTCCGGTCTGCTGGCCAACCCCCGGGATCCAGCGGATATTGCCTGGCAAGTCTGCCGCGTGTTGGATGATACCCCGCTCCGGGATGCCATGGGGCTGGCCGCGCGCCGCCTCGCGGAAACAAAATTCTCTATTGACGTCCTGCTTTCCGCCAACCTTGATTTCTACGAAACCACCTTGGCCAAATGGCGGGACGGACACCGAGTGCAGGGTGCATCCAGAAATCCGGCAAAGAAAGCCTGACAGCCAGCCTGAAATCCGATTTGCCATGATCAGCAACAAACAAGCGCAGAAACATGAAAACGGGCCGGAGGCCAGGGCCGTCCGAATCCTGTTCGTCGTGGGAACGCTGGAACTGGGCGGCGCGGAGGACTTAGTGTCGAATTGGTGCGTCTTGCTCAAAGAATGGGGGTTCGACTGCCATGTGCTTTGCCTATTAGGAAGGCGTGGCCCTCATGTCGAGCGGTTGGAAGCCATCGGCGTCCCGATATCTGCGCTGCCCGAAGGCACGGGGCATGGCCTCCGGTTTATCCGGGAATACGCGACGATTGTGCGGGGCATCCGCCCGAATATCGTACACAGCCAATGCGCATGGTCATTGCCTCAACAGACGCTGGCGGTGATGTTGGGCGGGACGCGGCATATGGTGCTGACCGTCCACAACACCTATCCCCGAGGTTCGCCATTGCAAAGAATAAGGCGCGTGCTGGGATTCCGCCTGGCCAGCCGCCGTCTGTCGAGGATCGTGGGGGTGAGCCGCGCCGTCAGCGACCATGCCCGGAACTGGTGGGCCGTGCCCACCGACCGGATTGTAACTATTCCCAACGGAATCTGGCTGGATCGCTTCCTGGCCGCGCCCGGCTCCCGGGACGACGCGCGCGCCCTTCTGGGCTTCCCGTTGTCCGGCACGCTGGTCGCAAGTGTGGCGAGCTTTTGCACACAAAAGGATCATCGGACATTGTTGAGCGCTGCCGCCATCCTGGCTCCCCGCTTTCCGCAATTGAGGTGGGTCATGGTGGGTGACGGGCCGCTCCGGGAACAGACGGAACAGGACGCCGCGCAATTGCACTTGGCCGACCACATTGCATTTCTGGGTAAACGCACCGATGTGCCCAGGATTCTCCATGCCTGTGATATGTTTGCCTCCAGTTCCAGATGGGAAGGATTGCCCCTTGCCGTTGTGGAAGCGCAGGCGGCCGCTCTTCCGGTCGTGGCCACCCAGGTAGGCGGGATTCCCGACATCGTGGAGCATGGGAAAACGGGGTTTTTGATCCCACCGGAAAAACCCGAAGCTCTCGCCGAGGTCATTGCCACCTTGGCGGCCAATCCGGACAGAGCCGCGCGAATGGGCGCGGCGGGCCGGGAAAAAGCCGCCGCTCAATTCGATATCAGAAAGTGCGCAAGGCAATATGCAGAACTATACCGGGATGTATTGAACGGAAAAAGGCTGGCGGAGAACGCCCGCGACACGGAATCCATCGCAAATGCCGGCCCGTAATCTAGTCTTTCCTGGCCGTCACCATGTCGGAGTGTCTCCGCGGAATGCCGTGGATGCGCGGCAGATGATGTTGTTGGGGATCTGGATCGTTTCCTTTACCGTCAGTCTGGATCTGGTCTATGAATTCAAGTTGTTTGATTTTACCGCGTTGGTCGGGATATTGGCATTCGGTCGAGTGGTGGCATGGAATCAAATCAGGGAGGACCGGCTCGTTGGATGGACCGTTGCGTTTTTCGCCGTGGCGGTATGGGGATGCCTGGTCACGCTAGGGCGGGGGGCCAGCGTGTTTTGGGCGCTTGTCCTGGGTATACGGTTGTTTCGGTTGTTGGGCTATGTCATGATTTTCTGGATCATCCGTTATCTGCCGCTGAATGGCCGCCAGTTGACCCGGCTGCTCCTGGTGATGCTGCTGGCGTGCGTCGTGCAAAGCGCGCTCATCGTGCTGCAGCAATATGATCTCGTCCCGTTGCTCTGGCCAGAGAAAGAGCGCATTTACGGCGATGTCGGACCCAGCGGCACGCTCGGCATCAACCATCTGAACGTGGTGCTGTTCATGAGCGTAGCAGCCGCTTGCATTATGGCCCTCTGGCGCGGGAGAAGACAGTTTTCGTTGCTTTTACGGCTTGGACTTTTGGGTGCGCTGCCCCTGATGGCAACAGCCGTTGTTTATGGGCGGGCGCGGAGCGCCTTCCTAGCGGGTGCCGCGCTTGCCTTCGGGGCGGTCCGGCGGCTGCAGGGCGTTGTCATTATGGCCCTGACGCTTGCGATGGTGGCCGCCTCAGGTACCTGGACGATGTTGGATTCTCGAACCGAATACGCCGAACTGGCCCAAAACAAGATTGTGGATAAATGGGATGCCGAGACCGGGACGGCTGCTGAATTGTATGGGTTGGATGTTACCCGACCGTACATCTGGGGGAAAACCGTCCGGGCCCTGGTGGGGCGCCCGGATGTACTTCTGTTCGGAACCGGCTTCCAGAATTACAGGAACCTTGACACCGGGGCCGCGGCAGGTCACTGCGTCTACCTGCATGTGCTGGTCGAACTGGGCGTTGTGGGCCTCATCGTGTTTCTCCGGTGGATGAGAAGTTTATGGGGCAACCTACGGGTCTTGGAACGACACCCCCAGCTTGCGCCTTCTGTCGCGGGGCATGCCGGCATCATGTGCCTGTTGACCCTGCTCGTCGTGGGGATTTTCAATGAAACCCTTTATCCTTCGCGGGCGGTGCCCGGTTTCATGGGTTTTGCGTTGGCATTTTTTGCCATCGTCACTCATCGGGGCTGGCGGACCGCTCCCGGGGGCGGCAGGCTTTCTGCGCCCCCGCCGCAGCCGATGGCAGGACGGGCGCGTCCGGCATTCGGTCATTCATGGGCTCCAACTGTTCCTGCGCCACTTGCGAAGACCCCAACTTGATCCCATCCATGTGTTCACGAACGAACCCTGAGCAAACGAATCTGCTGATTGTTGCGGAGTGCGAGCATCCCCGGCAAGGGCAGTCGGTCATGGCTCCGCGTCACAGGGTGCGGGAAATCAAACTTCGACTCATGATGTTCCGGCGGGCCCGGCGGTTCTCCCCGTTCCTGCGCCCGCCAGTGTTGCGGCCTCCAATGGACATCCAATTGGCATGGCAGGGAGTTTGCGGGGCGCCTTCCGGCGTGCTCCGATAGAAGGATGAAAGTTCAATGATGGATCGACTGCACCCCGCGGATTCAAGGACGGCAGCGTTCTTGCATCGACTTCGAGCCATGCATCCGCGGGATTGTCTTCGGATCTTCTGCATTCAACACATTGATCATCTCGTGTTCAGCATGGACATGAGCGATGTGCCGGAACCTCCTCCCGCTTGGGGGGAGCTTACGATTGAATGCAAAATGATCGGAGCGGACGATCTCGGATACTGCGCATTTCTTGAAAGAGAATTGGTTTGCCGGGTGTGCGCTCGTCGGCATGTTTTGCTTCTGGCTCAGTTCGGATTCGGCAATCCCTTTGTGTTGGGGGACGGGTATACGTCGCAACCGCATCGTGGCCGTGGGATATTCACCAAGGTTCTTAGGTACGCCCTTAATGATCTCAAAAAAAACCGCGGCGTGAATGGGGAAGTGATGGCGCTGGTTGTGCCGGAGAACACCCCGTCGATTCATGCTTTTCTCCGGGCCGGTTTCCGCACGGTTGCGCGTTTGAGGGCAATTCGATGCGGTCCGTTCCTGATGCGCCGCTCACGGACCGTTTTCGATGCCGGCGATAGGGAATAACGCCATGCCAGCAGAACCCTTTTTTGCAGATACAGATGCGGATCTCGTGGATTGGAACCGTCTTCTCCTGAGTTCTCCGGCGGGCAGCTTCGTGATCTCCTCGAACTGGTTCTCTTCCCTCGCGACCTACGGCTTTGAGGCGAAGTACCTGCTGACCCGGGATGCGGCCGGGACGTTGACCGGAGGAGCGGCGCTGGCCGTGTTCCGGATGGGGTCGTTTTCGTGGATTGATGTTCCTCACGGTCCCGCTCTACGCAAGAAGGACGATGCGGCATTACACGCGCTGCTCCAGGCGATTGAGAATTACGCGGAGCGGATTCGAGCAGCGTTTGTTCAGATATCGCCTTTTGAGCCCATGCCGTACGAGGAGCGGTGGGAGCGAGAAGCGGCGAAGCACAAGCTGCCCTATGATCCCGGGTTGCCGCGGGGTGCCAACATGGGCGTGGGAGCAGCGCTCTTGGCTCGCGGGTTTTACCGGGGCGGGACGCATACGGTGTTGCCCGTCGGGCGATACGGACAACTGGTTTCGCTGGAAAACGGCGTGCCCTTGGAAGGATTTCGCCAGAACACGCGGCGGGATATCAAACTCTCTCTGCAAAATCCGGCCGTGTCGGTTCAGATGGCTGAAGATATGGAAGCGTTGCGCTTGTCCTACTCTTTGCTTGTTGAGAATGCCGTCCGGGCCGGGTATGCCCTGCGCCCCTGGAGTTCGTTTGTCCAGGCGGTATGGGAGGGCGTGCGGAACGGTACCGTATTGGTTATGAATGCGGCGTATGATGGGAAGCCGGAGGGCACCATCGTGGTTGGCCTGGGTGGACGGCGCGGCTCCTACGCGATGGGCGCGACAAGCCGTGACAGGCATCCCCATGCGTATCTGGGAGCCCTTCTGCAATACCGGGCGATGGAGCATCTGGCAACCCGAGGGTTCGAGGCGTATGACTTGACCGCCATCATGGGTGGAGGAGTGCAGGATTTCAAACGGGGTTTCCGGCCCACCTATTACCGGCTGGCCGGAGATCTGGTTAAAATTTATCGGCCCCGCTTGTATCGCGCGTATCGGTTTGTCTATCCCTTCTTGCGCCGGCATCGTCGTGCGCTGGCAAGGGCTTGGCACGCGGTGTTTGCCCCGGAACCTCAATGAATAACGCCCCCAAGCTGACCATTGGCCTGAAGTGCGACCGGCTGGCGATCGGCTCTGCCATCGGGGATTTGTGGGAGATCGGACGGCCCCTGCTGACGGCCGATAACGGCTTCCGACACGAGAACGGCGGCTGGCGAAATGCACACCAAACCTCCTTTATCAGCGACAGCGACATTTTGACCTGTTGTGTGCGCGCATCGACGAATCCCGCCGGGCAGCCCGGTTGGCGTTTGGACTTCGTTTGCATGCTGAAGGCGGAGGGTTCATTTTCTTTGACCATTCCGCAGTTGATTCATCTCCAGGATGTGGAGTATCTGCACGAAACCTACAACTGGAAACCACTTGTTCGTCGTGCCAGAGTGATGGAACTCACCCCGGGCCATGTGGAGGGACAATGCGCGGCCGGTATGGTGTCCCTGCGGTACTGGGGGCACGCCGCGCTGCTGCTGGACGGGGACGAAGGCGTCATCGAGCTGCTGATAGACAGCCCCTGGCGCCATCCCCAAAAGAGGTTCGGGCCAGAAGGCCTTGATGCCGCCGCCTCCCCTTCAGGCCGGGGGCGGCAAAGATGCCTTTCCGCGGCCGCTGCGATCTGCCTGCACACGGGTCAGGACAACAGGCGGCATGAGCCCGTGGCGTGGCGTTATCCTTATGGACGGCTGTCTTGCTTCACCGTGACGGATCACGGCGATTGGGATCGCGCGGACAAGCTGTCGGCATTGTTCCTCGGCCGCAATGGGACCGCCGCCGGGTGTTTGCGCATCACCAAATCTGTTTTCTGGCAAACGACCGACTGTGCCGTGCCGGGCAAGCCGCAGCCAGAAGGTCTGGATGTGCCGGGGTTCCGGCATGTGGCGGATGCAATGAACGCGGAGGGGCACGAGATCTGTCCGCATTCGGTTGCGGTGCGTCCGCGCGAGGTCTCAGGTCAGATACCCTTGAGCGACCTCCATAATGCGCTGGACTTCTTCGCCCGTCGGTACCAAAGCGGGACATGGATAGACCACGGCTGTTCAGAAGGGCAGGCCTTTAACTACACCCGGCAGGGACATAACCGCGCCAGTTGCTGGCACTTGGTTGACCTTCTCCGCGAACACGGGTTTACCGCCATTTGGTCCTATATCGACGGGATGCGCTATCCGGTTTCAAACATGGACCAGCTTGCCATGCCCGACGGCGGACGAAAGTACTTTCTTGCAGCCTTGGGTGCCTTGGCTCGGGCACAATTCTGGAAATCGCTCAACTACGGGAAAAGGTTCCTTGAAGCGGTAAATACCGGCGCCGAAGCCGGGGAAACGGCACGTCGATTGCAGGCGGTACGCAGTCTGCTGCTGAAGAAGAGCGTGCACCCTCCCGGCTGGCGTGAAGCTTGCGGCCTTGCGTTGGCATTGCCTCGTGACATGGCACGGGCTATCCGGCGCAGGATCGCTGGAGAGTTCCGGCCCGTCAATGTGTCTGCACCCTTGCCGGTCCTGTTCGGCGAACCGGACTTGCCCCTGGGGCAGATCGGCGCTGACGACCTCGTGTTGTTTACCACAAGCCTGGATAACAATTTTGCCGCGGCCTGGGGCCGCATGGATGATTTGGTGCGTCAACGGGGTCTGCACGTGGCGCACATGTATCTCTGTCACACCGGGCTTCTGTACGGGGACAGCGCCCTCGTGTGCCGGGGGGCGAGATGGGTGTGGTCCCATCCGTTCTCCGCGATCATCACCGATTTGAATCACAAGATACAGTCGGGTGAGATATGGAATCCGACCATGAAGGAACTCGCCGCCTGGTTCAAGGCGTGGATGCGGGTGTCTGTGCAAGATCTGCAGCCGAACATGGTATCTGTTACAAACAAATCGAGCGTGCCGTTGAACGGCTTTTCCCTGATGTTTCCTGAATCCACGGTCGAGGTGTCAGTGAACCATCAAACCCTGACGCCAACACGCATCGTTCCGCGACTCTACTGTTTCGATTTGCCCGCCGGATGCGAAGTCACGGTGCAATGGAAATGACGTTTCACAGCCCGGTCAGGTTATTGATTGTTGCGGAATGCGCGCATTACCGGCAAGGGGAGGCGGTCTTGGCGCCCCGCCA
Source organism: Lentisphaerota bacterium (assembly GCA_012514035.1). Classification (GTDB taxonomy): domain Bacteria; phylum Verrucomicrobiota; class Kiritimatiellia; order CAIQIC01; family Lenti-01; genus Lenti-01. Next base: position 70,794 of record JAAZBB010000075.1, read on the forward strand.
CTTTGTGCGGGAGATCGAGCTCTGGGCCCAAATGTTCGACCGGGTGTGGCTGGCGACTCGTTTTCCCCCCGGCCCGGTCCCGGAAGATGCCGCCCCCTATCGGTCGCCCAATCTCGGGTTTTGGGTGGCTAATGGCGCCTTCACCCGGTCTGTGGAGGATCGGATTCGGTCCCTGGGACGCTCGGCAGTCGCCCTGTGCCGGCTGATCCGGGCTTTCCGGCAATGCCGTTTTGTACATATTCGCGCCCCCGCGCGGAATGCGTTGTTTGCTTTGTTGCTGCAATATGTATTCAAAAGGCCGGCTTACATCAAATGGGCGGGCAACTGGGACCTGTCGGGTGGGGCCCCTTGGAGTTCACGCCTGCAGAAATTTCTGATCCGGCATTGTCCCGGATTGGTTCTGGTTACCGTCTATCACCGGTTGCCGGGCGATTCGGAATGGATCGTTGGCACAGCGACCACCAGCCTCACCCGGCGGGAAATCGAGTCGCTGCCGTCGATCGCGCGAGAGCCTCCGCGGGGAGACGGCATCCAGCTTCTGTGGGTCGGTCGTTTCAGCGCGAATAAAAGGGTGGGGGAACTGGTTGCCGTGCTGCCGCGCATTCTTCGGGTTCATCCCCGCGCGGAGCTGCATCTGGTTGGAGACGGTGAACTGCGTCCGGCCATCGAGTCGGTCATCAAAAGAAACAAGCTCGAGGAACATGTGCGTCTTCACGGCCGACTCCCGTGGAGCGCCCTGGGCCGTCGGTATGCCCAGGCAGACCTGCTCCTGCTGCCCTCAGCCACCGAAGGGTTTCCCAAGGTGCTGCATGAAGCCATGCTTTTTGGCGTGCCGCCTGTGGTGTTTACGGTGGGCGCCTTGCCGGAAATCGTGGCAGGCCGAGGCCTGGTCGTGACGCCTCCCGGCGACATGGATGCGTTTGCAGCGGCCGTGGAAAATCTGCTTCAGGACGGTGAACGGTGGCGGGGATATTCGAGTGCCGGAATGCAATGGGCGCGCTCGATATCCATTGAATCTGTGGTTGAGCGGTATCGTCAGTTGTGTCAGCAGCGCTGGGGCGTGCAACTGCGCGCCGTGCGGGCGGAAGATGAGCGGGTGTCTGGCCCCCTGGAAATTTAAGTATCATGCGTCGGAAAATTCTCATTGTCTGCGGGCAACTTGCCTTGGGCGGTGCCGAGCGCGAATTGGTCACGTTTCTTGCCGCTGTCCGCGGTGGTCCATGGGAATTCCGCGTCGCCTGCTTGAACGAGGGGGGCGAATTCCGTCCGGATGTCGAACGGCTTTCCGGTCACGCGGTTCAAACGTCTGGTACTGGATCCCGCTGGATGCGTCTACGCTGGCTGCGGCGTCTGATCCAGGAGTGGAGGCCGGATTTGATTCACGCCTGGAACCTCTATCCCATGTTTTACCTGAAGATGGGATTTGTGCGCCGTCCATGTCCCATCCTTGGGTTCCTGCAGAATATTCCTTCCCAGGCCCGGAAGGAGGATTTCCATTCATGGATTTTTCCGTTTCTGGCCCGGGCGCCGGACGGCGTGGTGTCCAATTCGCAGGCGGCCCTGACGGAGCTTGGGCAGATGGGCATTCCGGTCCGGCGATCCAAAGTCGTGCATAATGCGGTTGCATCCCCATTCTTTGATGCGGAACCGTTGGACGAGGTGATGGCGCGGAAGGGGCCGCGGCTCGTGGTGGTTGCCGTTGGCCGTTTGATCGTACGCAAACGAACAGACTGGATGATTCGGGCCGTGCATGACTTGAGCGAACAGGGATTGGATTTCGATTTGTGGCTGGTTGGCGCCGGGCCGGAAGAAGATTCCTTGCGGGCCTTGGCCCGGAAGCTGGGTGTTGAGGAACAGGTGGTCTTTTGGGGCGCGCGCTTGGATGTGCAGCACATTCTTCCTGCAGCCGATGTGTTCTTGCATTGCGCGGCGGCCGAAGGGTTGCCCAATGCGGTTCAGGAAGCGATGGCGGCGGGATTGCCGGTCGTGGCGTCGGATACCAGCGGTATTCCTGAAATTGTGACGCCGGGGGCGGAGGGGTTGTTGTATGCAACCCACGACTACGGGGCCTGCCTGGCGGCGTTGAAGAACATGCTGGGCGATGAAGCGTTGCGAAAAATGTGCGCTGCCAGGGCTCGGGCTCGGGCGGAACGCGACTTCCGCCCGGAAACCATGGCGCAACACATGCTGGATTTCTACGCCGAAACCATGGATCATTGGCGTCGTCGGATCGGCTAAAGAGTTTCCCGTGATGTCACCCAAAGAACGGTTGCTTCTCATCGGCAATTTCGCCTCTGCCTGGACCGATACGTCTGCCAAGGTGTGCGAAGTGCTGGCGGCCGGATTTGAACAGGCCGGGCATGTGGTGCTTACCGCCAGCCAGCGACGTTTCCGTCCTGGTCGCCTGGCGGACATGGCCTGGACAACATGGCACCAACGGCAGCGCTTTGACCTTGCCATCATCGAAACGTTCAGCACCGCCGCATTATGCTGGTCGGAAATCTGTGCCATCCTCGCGCGGAGAGCGGGCAAACCGGTCGTATTGGTTTTGCGCGGCGGCGCCTTGCCTCAGCGGTATCAGCAGTCGCCGGCGCGCCTGGCGCGGCATTTCGCTCGCGCCCAGGCCCTGGTCTCGCCCTCGGGCTATCTGGCGGATGAGTTTAGCCAACGGGGCTACAAGGTTCATGTCATCGACAATCCCGTGGCCGTCCAAGGATTGCATCCACGTACGCGTACCGCAGTTTCCGCAAAGCTGATCTGGGCACGGGCATTTGACCGCGAGGTGTATAATCCGGAGATGGCAGTGCGCGTCGTCGCCCGTCTGCGGGAAAAATACCCCGACCTGCGCTTGGTCATGGCCGGTCCCGACCGCGGCGGACTGGCCGCCGTGAAGGCTTTGGCCCGCTCCCTGGGCGTGTTGCAGAACATAACTTTTGCCGGCCGGTTGCCCAAGGCGGATTTGCTGGACGCCTACAACGAGGCCGACATCCTGCTGCACACCAACCGGATTGACAACATGCCTGTCAGCGTCATCGAAGCGCAGGCCGCCGGTCTGTGCGTCGTGGGCACGGCCGTTGGGGGACTGCCATGGGTAGTCCGGCATCAGGCGGATGGCTTGCTGATTCCCAGTGATGACGACCAGGCCATGGCGGCTGCGATCATCGATTTGCTGGAATCACCTGCCTTGGCACAACGGCTTTCCAGCCAAGCGCGCGTCCGGGCCCAGGCCTACCAGTGGCCATCGGTGTATGCCCGCTGGCAGAACCTGTTTCGAAGCCTGGCGTCTCACCCGGCGTCGGTTGTCGGGGCTGGATTAAACACGGACGGATGACCCGGGCAGCCATGTCCGCACTTGACCAACTATATTCCGCTGCCCCGCTGCTGCTGCAGGAGGTGGCGACGACCTGGTACGGGTGGCGGGTCTATCGGCGGAGATACAAGGGTATTTTCGCAGAGGAAGCTCGTCGGGTTCGGGAGCGGGAATCCTGGTCAACCGAGCAATTCATCGCGTATCAAATTCAGCAGCTGCGGCAGATCGGGGAGGTGGCCCGGCACAGTCCCTTTTACCGCGAACGATTTCAACTGGCGGGCTTTGATCCGGCCGCGCTTGAAAAGCCCGCCGACCTGTCGGTCTTGCCACTGCTGAGCCGCGACCAGCTGCGGCTGCATGGGCAGGACATGCTGACCGCCCGGCCGGAGCACGACGTGACGACCTACAAGTCGAGCGGAACGAGTGGAACTCCCCGAAACATCTACCGCTCGCGCCGGATGGATCAGATGATCTGGGCCTATTGGGATGCCCGCTGCTGGAACTGGTTTGGCGCAAGTCATCGTTCGCGGAAGGCGGTTTTCGGTGTGCGCAAGGTGCATCCGGTCCGGCGGATGGACCCTCCTTTCTGGCGGCACGATTGGCTGACCGGAATCTGTTATTTTTCCATCTATCATCTGCGCCGTGAAAACCTGGCGCACTATTGTCGCGAGCTTCAGCGCTTTGCGCCGGAACTGATGCTGGCTTATCCCAGCGCCATTTATCCTGTGGCCCGCTTTGCGTTGGACGAGGGGGTGTCCTTGCCCCGGCCGAGGGGCATCGTGACGACTTCCGAAACGCTCTCTGCTGAACAGCGTCGCACGATTGAACAGGCTTTCGGGTGCCGAATCTACGATCAGTATGGCGCGGCGGAAGCTTGCGTTTTCGGGGCGACCTGCGAACAGGGGCACCTGCACGTGTCCCCGGATTTCGGCTATCTGGAAGTGTTGAAGGCGGACGGCAAGCCGGCGGAGCCCGGGGAAATGGGCGAAGTGGTCTGTACCGGTTTTCTGAATGAGCTGCAGCCGCTGATCCGGTATCAACTGGGCGATGTGGTCCGCCTGTCCCGCTTGTCCCATTGCGCCTGCGGAAGGAACATGCCGATCATTGAGGAAATATGCGGTCGGGTGGAAGACATGTTGCACACGGTACGGGGCGATCCGGTCATCCGCTTCGATCCCGCCTTCAAGGGCGTACATGGCATACGGGAAGGGCAGGTCGTCCAGCGCGCTAAGGACTTGTTCATCGTTCGTATCGTGCCCGATCCGGGTTTCAGCGCGGATGAGGAGGCGACCTTGATCCGCAACATGGAGTTGCATCTGGGGCCGGGACACGTCATCCGGGTGGAAAAAGTGGCGCAAATCCCTCGCACCGCAAGCGGCAAGTTCCGCGCCGTGGTGAATGAAATGGCGTCTTCTGCGTGAGCCGACAAATCCTACGCGCAATCCAGTAGTCAGCATTCATCTCGAGCTTGGCCGCTCAGGCCCAAACGGATTCGGTCGGGGATCAGCAAAACACAGTCATTTCAAAGGCGTTGAACCCATATCCCCGGCAGAGAAAATCGCCAGGTCGCCTGGTGGTCCGGCTGAACAACTTGGCGCAAACAGGTTGGTTGGGTATGATCTCGCGTGCACTCGGTTCGGGCTAGGCATGCACGTACTGTATTTCCATCAGCATTTTTCCACGCGGGCAGGGGCTACCGGCACACGGTCCTATGAAATGGCCCGGGCGTTACTCGAACGGGGGCACCAGGTGACCATGGTCTGCGGGTCAACGGGCGTTGGCTCCTCCGGCCTTGTCGGCGCGACTCACTGTGGGCTGCGGGAAGGGGAGGTAGACGGGATTCGCGTGAAGGAACTGTGCCTGCCATATTCAAACCGCGACGGGTTTTTGAAACGTAGCGTAACGTTCCTGCGCTATGCGTTCCGGAGCGTGGGAATCGCCTGGCGCACAGACTATGACCTGCTGTTCGCCACCTCGACGCCGCTGACGGCGGGAATTCCGGGCATGGCCATGCGGATTCTGAAGCCGCGCAAGCCTTTTGTTTTCGAGGTGCGCGACCTGTGGCCGGAACTGCCCCGGGCCATGGGCGTCATCACAAATCCGGTCATTCTGCGCGCCCTGTCGCTGCTGGAATGGCTGATCTACCGCGCCGCGGATGGGTGTGTCGGGCTGGCGCCCGGCATCGTAGCGGGCATTCGCCGGCATTGCGCGAGAATCACGCCTGTCGAAATGATCCCGAATGGGTGCGATCTGGACCTGTTTCGCCCGGTCCCGGCGCCGCGAACAAGTCCACCGGGAACATTGCGGGCTGTATTCACCGGTGCGCACGGCCTTGCCAACGGGCTTGATGCGGTGCTGGCCGCCGCCGCCGAACTGAAGCGCCGCGGGCGTGGTGGAATCACACTGGATTTCATCGGCGAGGGCAAGCTCAAGGCTGACTTGGCCGCTCGCGCGGCGCGCGAAGGTCTCGACAACTGCCGATTCCGCGATCCTATGCCCAAGCACGACCTGGCCCGTGCCCTGCAGGAAGTGGACGTTGGTCTGATGATCCTGGCCGACGTACCCGCGTTCTACCTCGGTACGTCTCCCAACAAGTTCTTTGATTACCTTGCATGCGGTCTGCCGGTGGTGAACAACTACCCCGGCTGGCTGGCGGACCTCATCAAGGCCAACGAATGTGGAGTCGTCGTTCCGCCCCGCGATCCGGCCGCGTTCGCCGCTGCCCTGATTCATCTGGCGGACCATCCGGAGGAGCGGCAGCGGATGGGGCAAAACGCCCGGCGGTTGGCCGAACGCCAGTTTGCCCGGGACATCCAGGCCCGGCGATGGGTGGCTTTCCTGGATAAGATCTGCACGGAGAAAAAACGGTGAAAATCATCTCAGTCGTTGGCGCACGTCCTAATTTCATGAAGATTGCGCCATTTGTGCGGGCGGTGGAACGGCACAATGCCAGTGCTGCGGCGGATGGGGGGCCACGCCTTGAGCACAGGTTGGTCCATACCGGCCAGCATTATGATGAGCGCATGTCCCGTGCCTTCTTCGATGCCTTGGACATTCCCCGGCCCGATACGGATCTGGACATCGGTTCGGGCAGCCATGCAGAACAGGTCGGGCAGACCATGATGGCTTTCGAAAAAGTGATTCGGCAATCTCCGCCCGACTGGGTTGTGGTGGTGGGGGATGTGAATGCCACCTGTGCGTGTTCGATCACGGCAAAGAAAGAAGGCGTCCGGGTGGCCCATATCGAAGCCGGATTGCGCTCCCGGGACATGACCATGCCGGAGGAAATCAACCGGCTGGTTACCGACCGGCTGGCGGACCTGCTGTTCACGCCTGACGAATTATCCGGGGCCAACCTGCGGGCCGAGGGGGTTCCGGAGGAACGCATCCGATTTGTCGGCAACATCATGATTGATACGCTGGAGATCCATCGCGCGCAGGCGGAGGCCCTGTCCGTGGATTCCATCATCGCGAATAATCGCTTGGAGGGAGGCACGGAGCAACGCGCGCCCGTCCGCCTCGACCCGTCCCAGCCGTTTGCCTTGCTGACATTGCACCGGCCTTCGAACGTCGACCGCCGGGAAACCCTCGAGCCCTTGGTGCGGCTGTTTGTGGACGAAATCGCCTCCCGGACTCCGTTGGTATGGACGATTCATCCGCGCGCTCGGAAACAACTGGAGGAGTTTGGACTCTGGGATAATCTGCTTTCGTGTCCCAGAATCGTCCTGCTGGAGCCTCTCGGTTACCCTGAAACGTTGAAGCTGAATATGGAGGCGGCGGTTGTGCTGACGGACAGCGGCGGGATGCAGGAGGAGTGTTGCGTATTGGGCACGCCTTGCCTGACATTACGCTGGAATACCGAGCGCCCCATCACCTTGCGCGAACATGGCGGGGTCAGTGTGCTCGTGGGCAATGATCCCGGGCATATCCGCTCCGCCTTCAACGAAGCCATGGCCTGGGGCCGGCAACCCGTTCGGCCTCCGCTCTGGGATGGTCGGACAGCCGACCGTATCGCGGAAGCCTTGGCGCGGGAAAAATGACTTGGAGCCGCGGCCGCATGGCCGCTACCCTGTGCGGCAACACAGTGAAAAGAGCTATTGATTTCCTGATCGCCGCCCTGGCCCTGGGCTTGTCGGCTCCCGGATTGGTCGTGCTGGCGGTGCTGGTGCGATGGAAACTGGGAGCGCCGGTCCTTTTCCGCCAGCCGCGTCCTGGGCGGCATGGCCGGCCTTTCACGCTCCTTAAGTTTCGCACCATGATCGATACCCGGGATGCCGCTGGCCATTGGCTCCCGGACGAGCGGCGCTTGACGGCGTTTGGCCGCTTCTTGCGGAGGACCAGTTTGGACGAGCTGCCGGAACTGTGGAACGTCTTGAGGGGCGACATGAGCCTCGTGGGTCCGCGGCCGCTGTTGATGGAATACCTGCCGCTATATTCTCCCGAACAGGCCCGGCGGCACGAGGTCAGGCCCGGCATCACGGGCTGGGCGCAAGTCAACGGCCGCAATGCCATTTCCTGGGAAGAGAAATTTGCCATGGATGTCTGGTATGTGGACCATGTGAGTGTGGTTTTGGATGCTCGAATCCTGTGGCGGACTCTGCTTCAGGTGCTGAAAGGCCAGGGAATTAGCGCGGCCGGCCACGCCACGATGCCCAAGTTCACGGGATCAGGCCGGAAGGAGAAGACCGAATGAAAACCAGCGATCGGTTTGCAGGCTGGAAGCCGCCCCAGATTGCAGATGGGCAACTGACGGAATACAACTGGCTGGTGCAGAACAAGGCGGGGCTGAAGCTTGGCCACCGGACCGATATCGGCGCCTTTACCTACATCAACGCCAAGGCGGGCGTGACGATTGAGGATGAAGTGCAGATCGGGGCGCATTGCGCGATTTATTCGGTCTCCACGATTGATGAACGGGAAGGTCCCGTGGTCCTGAAGCGGAACTGCCGGATCGGTACGCATTCCACGGTCATGCCCGGGGTCACCGTGGGCGAAAACAGCATTGTGGGCGCGCATAGCTTCGTCAATCGGAACATTCCGGGGAATTGTCTGGCTTATGGTGTGCCGGCCCGGGTCATCCGCCAGCTCGCGCCCAACCAGAAAGCGAAATGAGCACGAAGAATCGTTTATTTCTATCCCCGCCGCACATGGGCGGGCGCGAGCAGGATTTCGTGCGGCAGGCGTTCGAGTCGAACTACATCGCGCCGCTGGGGCCGATGGTGGATGCGTTCGAAAAGGAATTCGCGGAATACACGGGCATTCCGCATTGCGTGGCGTTGACCAGCGGGACCGCGGCAACCCATCTGGCACTGCGCCATCTGGGAATCGGTCCCGGCGACGAGGTTCTGGCCTCGACGCTGACCTTCATCGGCAGCGTTACGCCGGTCACCTTCGAAGGGGCTCGGCCGGTTTTCATCGATTGTAACGAATCGAGTTGGAACATGGATCCGGAATTGTTGTGCGAGGCCATTGCCGCTGCCGACCGGCGCGGCAAAATGCCGAAGGCTGTGATCCCGACCGATCTATATGGCCAGCCGTGTGATGTACCGAGGATCCGGGATATTTGCGACCGGCATGGCATCCCCGTGATCTGCGATTCGGCGGAGGCCATGGGGGCGAGGTATCGGAACAAGAAGTCAGAAGTCAGAAGTCAGGTGGATGGTTCCCGAACCCTGAACCCTGAATCCTGGCGTCACGCCGGCTTTGACGCCTGGGCGGCGGTCTATTCCTTCAACGGAAACAAGATCATGACGACCTCCGGCGGCGGGATGCTGGCTTCGCACGACAAGAAATTGATCGACCATGCCCGTATATTGTCCCAGCAGGCGCGCAATCCCGCGCCCTGGTACGAGCACACGGAAATCGGATTTAACTACCGGATGAGCAATATTCTGGCCGCCATCGGACGCGGTCAACTGGAGGTATTGGCAGATCGTGTTCGGAGACGGCGAGAGATATTTGAAGGCTACCGGCAGCGGCTTGGGAATCTGCCGGGCATATCGTTCATGCCGGAACCGGCAGGGTGCCGCGGCAACCGGTGGCTGACCGTGATCCTGATCGATCCGCAGGAGTTCGGAACGGACACGCATGCGGTGCGGACGACGCTGGAGGCCAACAACGTCGAAGCCCGGCCGCTGTGGAAACCCATGCATTTGCAGCCGGTGTTCCAGGGCTGTGTCTGCTGGCAGCGGCAGGAGGCCGTAAGTGCGCGTTTGTTCCGTGAAGGTCTGTGTTTGCCGTCCGGCACGGCGATGACTGAGACTGACCTGGACCGGGTCTGTGAGATCATCCAGCGGGCCTCCCGCGGATGAATCTCCCGGCGGGCAGGTTGAGACCGGCTGACGATCCTCCCGTTCGGAGGAAATCAAGAGGGTGTGTTCATAGCTCCCGGCCATGGCGGTGGCTTGCCTGCACGGGGCACACGGGGCTGATTACCGTCCTGTCGCTGGCTCCCGCCAGGCTGTTTCCCGCACCGGCTGGCGGAATTCCGGGAATCGACATCGGCGTGCATGTGGCGATGTATGGCGTGTTGGGGGGGCTGTTGCGTTGGGCGGCCGGGCCGCGGCCGCTGGCTTTGGCCGCCCGCGGGCTGCCCGCGGCCGCTGCGGTCTACGGGTTGATGCTGGAAGGGGTGCAAAATGGCCTGAAATCCGCCGGACGCACTGGCAGCTGGCTTGATGCATGGGCCAACCTGGCGGGAATCGTTTTCGGCTGGTGGCTGGCGGATTGGATGATGAACAAAGCCCGTATGGAGTAGTCGTCTCCGTTGCCGGTGGGACGCAGACCAAACCTGGGCCCGGCGGGACGGATGACACCTGGGCGGCCAGTGCATCCAAGGTTCTCCGCATAATATCCCCCGGTGGGGGCACCGGGTCAACATCTGGCAACTCTTTTGGCTGGCATATCTCACCGATGGCAGGCTGCCCGTCTTCACGTGGCGTTCAGGCCAGGTGTGGCCAGCGCCTCCTTAGATCGGCGATGCTGCCGGATTGTATTTTCCGTGATTTTTCTCATGCCTCTCGAGGGCAGATCAGATAAGCTTATAAACCTCTGATAGAGGGGACGGCATGTTCAACCAGCTGAGAAACCGAAATTTTTATATTGTCCTGGGCGGGGATCTGGCGTTGTTTGTCATATCCCTGATACTCGCCTATGGCCTCCGATACTCCCTGGCCATTCCCCTCAAGATGTGGAAAAGCATCCTGCTGGTGCTGCCGGGGGTGTTGTTGGTCAAGACCGCCGTCTTCAGTGCCCTGGGAGTCTACCGGGGCATGTGGCGGTACACCAGCATTCCCGACGCCGTGCGACTGGCCAAGGCTTCGGCGCTGGCAACCCTGATCCTGATTTCCATCCTCACCATCCTGTTCCAGTTTTCGGGCTATCCACGCTCTGTCTTTCTGGCCGATTGCATTTTCACAGTGTTTTTGTGCGGTGGCTTCCGGATCGGCATCCGGATGCTGCTCGCTCGGGGAAAGAACTGGCGGAATCTGCTGGCCCTGCAGGACGATGACGTTCCCGGGCGGCCGACCCGGCTGTTGATCATTGGGGCGGGGGATGCTGCGGCGAACATCATCCGGGAGATTCAGGGAAATTCCAGGGCCCCATTCAAAATCCTGGGGTGCGTGGATGATAATCCCCGCAAGCGAGGCCAGATGATGCTCGATGTGCCGGTATATGGCCCGATTAGCAAATTGCCGGTTCTGGCGAACCGGCTGCAGGCGCAGGAACTGCTGATCGCGATGCCCTCGGTGGTGGGAGATGACATGCGGCAGGTCGTTGTGTCCTGCAAGGCGGCCAGTCTGCCTTTCAAAACCTTGCCGTCGCTCAGTTCCCTTGTGGACGGCCGGGTCACGGTGAATGATGTCCGGGAAGTCGAATACGAGGATCTTCTTGGCCGCTCGCCGGTGTATTTGGACTGGCCGGGAATCAGCCAATGCCTGGAGGGCAGGACGGTGGTGGTGACGGGGGCGGGAGGGTCGATCGGGGCGGAACTCTGCCGGCAAATCCTGAGATTCAAGCCTGCCGCCCTGCTGCTGATCGAGGCCAATGAATTCAATCTGTACCGGATCGAGCAGGAACTGCGCAGCAGCCAGCGGGGGGTTGCCCTCTATCCAGCCATGGGGCGGGTTCAGGACCGGCCGCTGATGGAGAGTCTGCTGGCCCGCTATCGCCCGCAGATCGTGTTCCATGCCGCCGCCTGCAAGCATGTTCCCATGGTGGAACTCAACCCGTGGGAAGCCGTGGTGAACAATGTAACCGGCAGCGCGGTGCTGATGGATGTCGCTGAAAAATATGGCGTCGAACGCTTCGTGCTGGTTTCCACGGACAAGGCGGTGCGGCCGACCAGCGTGATGGGGGCCAGCAAGCGGGTGGTGGAAATCATCCTCCAGACGCGCGTACCCGGCCGGACCCGCTTCATGGCGGTACGGTTCGGCAATGTCCTGGGCTCTTCGGGGTCCGTCGTGCCGCTCTTTCAACAGCAAATCCGAAATGGCGGCCCGGTGACGGTCACCCATCAGGACATTACCCGATATTTCATGCTGACGTCTGAAGCCTGTCAACTGATCCTGCAGGCCGGGGCCATGGGGGCCGGGGGGGAGATCTTTATCCTCGAGATGGGTACCCCCGTACGAATTGCAGACATGGCCCGGGACATGATCCGGCTGTCCGGGAAAGTGCCCGATCAAGATATTCAAATCGTTTATACCGGTTTGCGTCCCGGCGAAAAACTCCATGAGGAGCTCATCACGCATGGCGAAGGCATCGTGGCCACGGGGCATGATAAAATCATGGTGCTCCGGCGGCAGGCCGGGGGCGGGCAGGAACTGGAACTGGGCATCCGCGCCCAGATTGCCCGGCTGGAAACGGCAGCGCAATCCTTCGACCCCGCGCGCATTCAAGTGGCCCTACAGGAAATTGTCCCGGAATACAATCCCCCCGGCCCGAGGCAGCCCAATGAGCCGAGAATCCATTGCCCTGTCCCACATCAGATTGCGTCTGCCGGGGATTCGCCTTCCCCAAAGGATTCCCCGGCCATAAATTAAGGTTGATTCTTATCTGGATGGCATGCTAAAGAGACAGCTCGATATGATCCAGTTATATCGGAAATTGGCAATTATCGCTTTGGCGCTGGTTGTCGGAGGCGGAGTGGGACAGGCCGGGCCGGGTGACGGCATCGCCATCGGATCCTTCGTCTTCAGTCCCTATCTTGAACTGACGGGAGCCTATGATTCGAATGTCTACAAGGATCGCGACGATGAGATCGACGATACCTTCTTCGAGCCTGAACTGGGGCTGCGTTTCAGTTCCTCCCTGGAAACCAACCTGTTCTCCATCCGGGGCAATGTGTTCTATTCCGATCGGCGGTATTCATCCGAGGACAACCGGGATTTCGATTCCTATGGCGACAGCCTGGATGCACGATGGGGGGGGAATAAAACCCTGCTCCAGTTGATCCAGAGCTATCGTTCCCTTGATGAAAACGACCGTCACGCGGCGGACCTTGAATCTTCGCCCCTGGCGACCGATCTGGTTGAAGACAGCAATACACTCGATTTGCAGCGCGAGATTCACCAGGTCGGGGCTCTGATCTCCCGCCGCATGTCGGACAAACTGGAGCTGGGGTTGTCCTACCGCTATTTCGCGGTGTTCTATGATGACGAGGCCAACGATCGGCTGGGGCCCGGCACGTTGGTGGTTCCGAACGGCCTGGACCTGGATGAACATGGCTTGCAACTCGACGGGGCGCTGAAGCTCACGGATAAAACCGATCTGACCCTGACCCTGCGCCAGAGCCGGCAGACCCAGGAGAGCACGGATGACGCCGCTGATTCCACGGTGGCCCGGCTCGGTCTACAAAGCCAGGGGACCCAGAAGCTGGTATATCATGCCGGCGCGGGTCTGGAGCGCTATCAGCGTCCGCTGGATACCGACGATGAGACCGAGTGGTTCTTTAACTTCAACGTCGGCGCGGACTGGTACATCACGGAAAAGCTGACTCTCCGCTGCGGCGGCTATAACGGAGCCCAGTTTTCGGCATTTTATACCCAAAACGCCCTAGAATACATCAGTGGCTGGGTGGGGCTGGGGTATCGCTGGAAGCCCAGCACGATTTTCTCCGTTCGCGGGGTCTACCGAGTTGACGACTATCTGGATCCGGTGACTCATGAAGGCGTGACCCGCGACCGGAAGGACGAGCGCATTGAAGGCCATGCCCGTATGGATTACATTGTCCCGGGCAACTTCCTGCGTTTCCACCTGCAATTCAGCTATGACGAAGTGGATTCCAATTTCGATTTTACCGACTATGTGGACAAGCGCGTCGTCATGGGCGCAACCATCTGTTACTAGACAGGCAAGCAACCGGAGGCAATCATGAGTTCGGCAATCCGTTGGCTAGGTGTACTTGGATGTCTGATGGGCGCAGTGGCCTTCGGGGACTTTACCAAACCCGCCCTGGAACAGTTGCAGGCGGCGGCGGAAAACCCCGCGCAACTCGGCGCCTTGCTACGCGATGCCTCGCCCGATCAGGCGGCGGAAACCGCGAAGGACGTGATCATCGAGATCATCCAACTGGACCTGAAGCCGGAAGAACGCGATGCGCGAGCCGCCTCTTTGATGGATCAGCTTTTTCTGGCCATGCCGACGGATACCTGGCCCGCTCTGGCGATTTCCTTCGGCCGGTTTGTCGCGGCCAGTCCTGCCGCGACCATGAGCCCATCCCTTTTGTCTGCCATCCATCAGGCGATCATCCGGGTGGGAGATGTTGACCTCGGCGAGGCGTTTGGCAACGCCTTCAATCTGGCCATGCAGACCGTGGCCGGCAAGCCGGCTGGCGGCAAGACGGTGCCGCCGCAGCCGCCGCCGCCCCCCGTGGCTCTCCCACGCGAGGGCACCCCCCCCGGCCCCCCTCCTGGGCCTCCTCCGCGGCCCCCCCGTCCGCCCGTCCCTCCTCCCTACGAGGGGCAGAGTCTCAACTGACGCGGTGCTTTCTGGTCGCCCGCCCGCCGCCCTGCGCAGCGGCCGTCTCAGCGGTTCTCTTCGTACCAGGCGATTGTGTTTCGAAGCCCGGTTGCGAGGTCCACCTTGGCCCCAAACCCGAAGTATTCCCGGGCGCGCCGGGTGTCCAGAACCCGCCGCGGTTGGCCGTCGGGTTGCGTGGTGTCCCAGATGATTCGGCCCTGAAAGCTTGTTAGTCCGGCGATTTGTGTCGTGAGGTCCCCGATCCTGATTTCGCGTCCGGTGCCGATATTAACCGGTTCCGGCCCATCATAGCGTTCGGCCGCCAGAACGATGGCTTTGGCGCAGTCCGTCACGTAGAGGAATTCGCGCGCAGCCTTGCCCGTGCCCCAGACAACGATCTCCGGTGCGCCGGCCTCGCGGGCTTCGACGCATTTCCGGATGAGGGCGGGGATGACATGGGATGAGGCCGGGTCAAAGTTGTCCCGGGGGCCATAGAGATTGACCGGAAGCAGAAAGATCGCATTGAAGCCGTACTGCCGGCGGTAGGCTTGGGCCTGGACCAGCATCATCTTCTTGGCCAGGCCGTAGGGCGCGTTGGTTTCCTCGGGATACCCGTTCCAGAGATCATCTTCGCGAAAGGGGACGGGAGTGTTCTTGGGATAGGCGCAGACCGTTCCGAGCGCCACCAGTTTCTCGACCTTCCGCAGACGGGCCTCTTCCAGGACAAACAGGTCCATGACCATGTTCTGGAAATAGAAGTCGCCGGGGCGTTCGCGGTTGGCGCCGATCCCCCCGACCAGGGCCGCTAAATGGATCACCAGATCAGGTCGGAACTCGGCAAACATCCGGCGCACCTCCGCGCACTCCGTCAAGTCGTAGTCTTTCCGGAGAGGAATGAAGATCTGGCGGCAGCCGCGGGCCTGGAGGGCTTCAACAACGAAACCGCCCAGAAATCCGGCCCCGCCGGTGATCAGAATACGCTGGGATGGCAGGTCCATCATGGCATCACGTCAGGTGGCGGTCCTCGTCCCAGGCGGGCTCCTTGCGTTGAAGTGGTCGGGGCGGAGGGATTTGAACCCTCGACTTTCAGCTCCCAAAGCTGACGCGCTACCAGACTGCGCTACGCCCCGGCGCGCCTTGGATTGGAGTCATTGTGCCTGGCCGGCGGCAAAAAACAATCCCGGACCTCGGGTCTGCCAAGAAAAAACCTCCGAAAACTCGGAGGTTTCAATTTTCAGTGGCGGGGTCGACGGGACTTGAACCCGCAACACCCAGATCGACAGTCTGGTACTCTAACCAATTGAGCTACGACCCCGTGCCCAAAAATCACGCCGAAGATAACGGATCAGGAGCGGCTTGCAAGCGGAAAAAGAGGGTGAATCCGAACCGGTTGCCGCAGAGTCCGCCGGGAGAAGAACGAGTGTGCCGATTGAGGAGCGAATCTCGCTCGGCCTCTGTGCTTTCCGCAGCAAAGTGCGGGGGGGTTATTGGTCTGCGCGCTGGCGCACGACCTCAAAAAGCAGGATCGTGGCGGCGGCGGCGACATTGAGGGAGTCGGCCTGGCCGCGCATCGGAATGCGCACCAGTTCGTCGGCCTGAGTCATCCAGGTCTCGCTGAGGCCGAACTGTTCGGCGCCAACGACAATGGCGATGGGCCGGGTCATGTCAACATCCGTATAGTTTTTCCGGGCGTGGGGGGAGGCGGCGAGGATGCCGATGCCATGGGTTTTCAACCAGGCGAGGGTTTCGACGGTGCTGGCTTCGGCGACGGGGACAGTGAACAGGGTGCCGATGCTGGCGCGGACCACGTTGGGATTGTTGATATCGGTGCAGCGGTCGCAGACGATGACCGCGTCCGCCCCGGCGGCATCGGCGGTGCGCAGCATGGTGCCGAGATTGCCGGGCTTTTCGATGTGTTCGGCGACGACGATCAAGGGATTCGCGGGCAGTTCCAGATCTGCCAAGGTGCGACGGACCTGGGGGCAGAGCGCCAGCAGGCCTTCCGGCCGGTCGCGATAGGCGATCTTCCGGAAGACAGGCTCAGAGCACTCGAACATTGGCACGTTCTGCTCCGCGCAGCGGGCGACGAGCGCCGGCTCGTTCCGGCCCTGATAGAGGGCCGGGCAGAAGAACAGCTTGCGGACGGGAATCTGATTGTCGAGGGCGCGCTTGACCTCCCGATAGCCTTCCACGATCAGAAGCGCCTGCTCATCGCGGTGTGACCGCTGGCGCAGCTTGACGACTTCCTTGATGCCGGCGTTCTGAAGGCTGGAAACAGGCTGGGGAAGAGCAGGCATTGTGCAGGTCTCAATGTCCAATATCCAATGACCAATAGCTAATCATCAAATGGAATTCCTGACATCTGCCCGCTGACTTCAGATCACGATTTCCACGACTTTTTGCGGGGGGAAAGGCCCAAGAGGTCGACGGATCGGGCGAGGCCATAGAGGAAATAGAGCACGATCAGGCGGAAGAACAAAACCGGCGAGTTGGCCCGGTCGGCGATGAGCAGGGCCGGACCGACCGTGACAGCCGCCAGGGGCATCAGCCAGAGCAGGTGCCATGGGGACAGCAGGCAGGCCAGAATCAGGCCCAGCGCCGCCAACACCAGGGACAGGAGGAAGGCGATGGAGAAGAAGATGGCATGGGCGCCGGCTTTTCCGCCGGAGCTTTTCAGAATGGTGGCGTAGGCTTTGCGATTGGCGTGCCAGAGCTGCTGGCGGTAGTACTGCCGGAGGGTGGCGGGTTCGCCCAGGTGTGTCACGCGCAGGGTGGGCAGGGCGAGGACGTGGCATCCGGCCTGCTCGGCACGAAAGGCGAAGTCGGTATCTTCCCCGGTGGTGAGCGTTTCATCGAAGGCGGGCACCACATCGAGCAATTTACGGTTGAACAGCATGTTGCGGGTCGTGATGAGCCGAAAGGCGCCGGAGGTGATGGGTGCGGGCCCGGCGGCCTGGGCGGCGCCATGCTTGTGGCGCCAATGAGCGTGCCAGGCGCGCTGGATCCAATTACCGGCTTCGGATGGCTGCACCGGATAGCCCAGCAGGACGGGCAGGGGCTTCAGAAGCCAGGGGACGGCGTGTTGGAGCCAGTCCCGGTCAGGCATGCAATCGGCGTCGAGATAGGCCAGGAATCCGCCGCGGGCAGCCTGCAGGGCGCGGTTGCGGCAGACGGGGATCGAGGCGCCGGGCAGCACCAGGCATTCGTCGAAGTCGACCATGCGGGCAACCTCGACGGTGGCATCGGAGCTGCCGCCATCCACCAGAATGGTTTCGAGGCTCCAGCCGGCGGGCAGATCAAGCTTATCGAGAGCTGTCTTGAGGCCCGGGATGTGACGCTCTTCGTTGAGGGCGACGACCATGATGGACAGGACATGGAACTCGGCGTTCATGGCTTGGGGGGGAGGTGGCTGGCGGCCCATTGGGTCTGCGCCGCCATGCCGAGCAGGATCTGGACATCCTTTTCCGTAAGAGGGCCGCGGGAAAAAATGCGGCGGATGCCGAGCATCATGTGGTCGGCGGTCTCCGGGGTCATGAAGCCGATCTCCAGCAGGGCGCGCCGCCATTTGGCAAACATGGCTTCCCGCATGGCGGCGGGGCACTCGAGCGAGCGTTCCTGCGGAGGCTCGAAGGCACCGGAGGCGACAAACAGTTCATAGGTGCAGATCATGACGGCCATGGCCACATTCAGGGACTTGTAGGCGTCGGATGAGGGGATGCGAATGAACTGGGTGCAGAGGGCGAGGTCGTCGAGGGAGAGGCCGTTGTCCTCCGAGCCGAAGAGGATGGCAACGGGGGTATCCAGCGCGGCTGCGAGCAGACGCGGCGCCCATTCGCGCGGGGTTTTGGCGTGGTCGCGGTAAAGCCCGCCGCGGTTGGAGGTCCCGGCGACAAGGCCGCAGTCGGCGACTGCTTCGGCTGTCGTGTCGCAGACCCGGCGCCGGGCGAGGATTTCGCCTGCATGGCAAGCCATTTGCTGGGCCTCTTCCATGTTCATGCCCGTCCGCGGATTCACCAGCACGAGCTGCGAGAGTCCCATGTTCATCATGGCACGGCAGACGGAGCCGACATTGCCGCCATAGACGGGATTAACCATCACAATCCGGATGTGGTCGAGCGGGGACATTGGCAGGGATGATAGCGGATGGGAGGGGAAAAGCAAATCCAGCCCCGCCGGCGGCAGCGGAAATCCGACCCCTTTGGACAAGGCTTCGCAAACCCGATATAGTGTCGGGGATGAGATTCATCGGATGCATCTGGCTGGGGCTTTGTTTGACAGGAGGGGGGATCCGGGAGGAATCTGTGTGCGGGCCGGCACCTCAGGTCCTGGAAGTAAAATTCCGGGAAGGAACGCCGGTGCGGCTCCGCAACGGGGTGCCGACGGACATCGGGCGTGGTCAGTCATTGGACTTGACGCGGCGCGTAGCGACGGCAGGAGGGAAGTGGGCCAGGTCCTTTCCGGATCTCAGCGAGGAGGACCTGGACCGGATGCGCCACCAGGCAGCGGGGCGCCGCTCGGCCATGGGGCGGAAAATACCGGACATGAATCTGTATTTCCGCGTTGAAATTCCCCCGGGGGAGGATGTTGCAGCCGTGGCGGAAGAATTGCAGGCCTGGCCGGAAGTGGCCGCGGTGTATCGGGTGCCGAACCTGTACCTGCCGGCCGCGCCGGACTACCTGGATCCGGGCAACGGTTCCGGGGTATGGCAGCGCTACGTGGATGCGGCGCCGGCCGGCGTGGATGCGCGTTATGCCTGGTCCAACGGGATTTCCGGTGCCGGGGTCAGGCTGTGCGACGTCGAGTTCGACTGGAACGAATCGCATGCGGATCTGCCCATGGTCAGCAACCTGGTGGCCAGCCATGCGGATCCCGGCTCGGGCGATGACCATGGAACCGCCGTATTGGGGGAACTTGGGGGACGCGACGACGGTACCGGCGTGCGGGGTATTGCCTGCGATGCGGATTTTTATTTTGCGGGCACCTATGTCAACGGACACTATAATATCGGCAGTGCGGTTTTGGCGGCGGCGAATGTCTTTGGCACCGGGGATGTCATCCTGATTGAGATGCAAATCGAGGGGCCGGCGGGGCAGTACGTGCCGGTGGAATGGTACAAGCCGTATTACGATGCCATTGCGTTGGCCGTGGACCTGGGGCTGGTGGTGGTGGAGGCGGCCGGCAATGGATCGCAAGATCTCGACAGCGCCGTCTTTTCCACCGGCAACGGAGGCCATTGGCCGTTCCGGCCGGAGAACGACTCCGGGGCCATTTTGGTCGGGGCGGGTGCTCCGCCCAGTTTTCCCAATCCGCGGGCGCGGCTTGATTTTTCCAATTACGGGCAAACAGTGGATCTGCAAGGGTGGGGTTTGACGGTCGTCACGGCCGGGTATGGCGGCCTGTACAGTGCAGAGGGCCAAAACCGGTGGTATACGGCGACATTTTCCGGCACGTCGAGTGCGTCTCCGATGGTTGCCGGAGCAGCGGCGGCGCTCCAGCAGGCCTGTCGGGAGCAATACGGGCAGCCGGCATCTCCCGAGGTGGTGCGGCGGATTCTGCGCGCGACCGGAACCCCGCAGGCGGGAACCGAGATCATCGGGCCGTTCCCGAACCTGCGTGCGGCGATCGAGGCCGTGCAGAGTGCGGCCGATTCCGACGGGGACGGCATGCTGGACTGGGAAGACAACTGTCCGGCCGCGTTCAATCCGGAGCAAACCGATGCGGATGCCGATGACGTGGGGGATGCATGCGACAATTGTCCGGGCCGGTACAATCCCGGGCAGGAGGATATGGATGGCGACGACTCGGGGGATGCCTGCGATCCGGATTTGGATGGTGATGGGACCGCCAATGCCGAGGACAACTGCCCGGAGATCTTCAATCCGTCACAGGCGGATGCGGATGGGGACGGGCAGGGAGATGCATGCGATCCGTGCAACTTCGCAATGCCGGATTATGCCCCCGCCGTAGTGCGTGGTTCCCCAGGCGTGGCGACCGGCTCTGGGAGTCCGAACAGGTCCGGCGAACACTTCGACTTCGACCCGAGGGGCGGATTTGCGGGCACCTTGCAGCAATGCGGATTCGGCGATTTCGGACAGATCTACTTCAATTATGACGCTACCAACCTGTATGTCGGCGGCATCGGGGTGGACATGACCGGGAACAACAACGGGATGATTGTGTTCCTTGGCGTGAACACCTTGAATGACAATCAACTCAACCTGTGGGATCAGAACGGCAAGCCCATCGGGCTCGATTACCTGCATAACGTGGCGTTCACCTGGCCGATGGATGTGGCGATCGTCCTGGGGGACGAATACGGCGACGGCGCATTTCCGGATTTCAGGCTGGGCAACAACTACAACTTCGGGCAGGGGATCTTCTACCTGTCGGCCACTTCCTTTGTCACGGTGGCCGGCAGCCGTTTGTCCCAGTTCGACGGCACAGGCACCAATGCCGTTCAGACCAGCAACGACGATGGCAATCGACTGACGGATCGCTGGGAAGCGTTGATCCTCTGGGCCAGCCTGGGGGCGGCGGGATCGCATGCCGTGACCTCGCTGTGGGTGGCCGGGGTTTTTGCCAGCGACGGGGAGAATATTCCCGATCGTTATCTGTCCGGCAACGTGCTGGCCGCCGCGGTACACAGCCCGTCCGGATTGAATGACATGCACAACTACGGCTTCGGCTTTGTCACGTTGACGCCGATGGAAGTGGACCTGTCGCGGGTGGACAGCGACGAGGACGGTCAGCCCGACTGGCAGGAGCGTCTTGCGGGCACGGTGCCGAACGATGCGGAATCCCGCTTCCGGGTCGTGGCCGTGCCGGCGGCGGGCGAAGTCGTCGTGCCTTCCGCCACGGGACGCATGTACCGGTTGCTGCATGCGACCAACCTGCCGGCAGCCCAGTGGTCGCCGGTCCCCGGGGCCAGCAACATCCCGGGCACGGGGGCCGCGCTGGTACTGACCAACGTGCCGGTGCCCGGCCCGCAAGGTTATTACCGCCCCGTGGTCGAGCGGCGGTAGACGCGGCGATTATTTCAACGCCCCGGCGACCAGGGTCTTGAGCTGGTCCCCGCCCTTGCTTTGGATGAAGGAGAGGATGGCGGGGATGAACTTGCCGATCATGCCGGGATCGAGCTTGAGTTGACAGAAGCCATCGGCCAGCGAAGCCAGGCCCGGCAGGCTTTCCGCCTTGGCGCCGCCGAACTTGGCGGCCAGGCCGCCCAGCAGTTTGGCCGCGCCGCCGGCCTGCGGGGCCGCCGCGATGAGGCCGGCCATGTCCGGCAAAGCGGCGGTGATCTTGGAGAAATCACCCCCGAGTTTGCCTTGGGCCAGTTTCAATAACAGCCCCGCTCCACCTTTGGCCTGGTCGGGCTGGATGCCGAGTTGGGAAACCAATTGATCAATCAATTCCATGTTCCGTCTCCTGTGGCGTGTTCGCCATGGCCAGCAGTATCCGCTTGTACGGGGCCGGAAACAAGCCGCATGCAGAGAGGGATCTGCCAGTGGGCGCATCTGGAATTGGGCGCCGATCCCGTTGATGTGCAAAGTCGGGGCGGGTCCCAGTCGGAGGCCCGCGGAAAGGCGATGCGCTATGTGTTGGCCGGGGGGTGATGAAACTTCTTCATCCAGGCCAGTTGGAAGATCATCAGGACTTGGTTCACAGACCAGTAGAGGGACAGACCGGATGGGAAGGAGTAGAACATGAAGGTGAAGAGGATGGGCATCATCATCATCATCTTCTGCTGCTGGGGATCGCTGGTGGGGGTCATCTTCTGCTGCAGCCACATGGTCACGCCCATGAAGATCGGCAGGATGTTGATCGGGAAGGGCAGCACGTCCTTGAAGAGATTCTCCGGGGTGGAGAGATCCGCAATCCAGAGGAACGAAGAGAACCGCAGCTCGATGGCGCCGCGCAGCACGACAAACAAGGCGAAGAACACGGGGATCTGGATGAGCATCGGCAGGCAGCCGCCCATCGGATTGATTTTGTGCTCCTTGTAGAGGGCCATCATCTCCTGCTGCTGCCTCTGGGGATTGTCCTTGTATTTCTCCTTCAGCGCGGTGATGAGGGGCTGGACATCCTGCATGCGGCGGGTGCTGACCATGGACTTGTGGTTGAGGGGCCAGAAAATCACGCGGATGAGGAACGTGAGCAGGATGATGGCAACGCCGTAGTTGTGGGGCCACACATGCTCGTAGATCCAGACCATGATCTTCAGGATCCAAATGCCGATCACGCGCCAGAAACCCAGCTGGAGGATATCCTCCTGGTGGGGGCCGTTGTTCTTCAACGTGGAATACACCTTGGGGCCGACGTAATAGGTGGCCGACTGCGCGAGGCTCTGGCCCGGGGGCAGCTCGTAGCCGGGGAGCCGCAGCGCGGCCGTGACCCGGGCAATGGGAACGGAGGTGCGGGGGAAGAGGAACATGAACGTGGACCGGACCGGCGCCCCCCGCTCGATTTCCACCAGGCATTGCTCCGCGCCGTCCGTCGGCGTCAGGATTTGCGTGAAATACTTGTTTTTGACAGCGGCCCAGTCGACGTGACGCGGGGGCTCGTCGGGCCCGGGCAGGGAAACGGGCCGGATCCCGGCGCCCAGCGGGAACCATTTTTCGAACTTGGCGCCCCAGTATTGGACGGCTTCGCTGCCCGTGAGGGTATCCACGCCCAACAGGGGTGTGCGGTCGTCCTTTTCCCCGGCCAGATTCTCCATGAAGCCAAACTGCAGGCCGTAGCCGGTCAGAGCCACCGGAGCGGAGCCGGAATTGTCCAGGCGGTCCTCGATCCGGACCTGATAGCCCGAAACCAGGGTGATCCGATGGGTCAAAACCAGTCCGCCGGTGAGAACCTTGCGAAAGGAAATGGAATCGTCGGAGATGGACTCCACTTCGAAATCCGTACGGGCGGCAAGGCCGGGATAGCCGATAGGCGCGGCAGCGGGGCGGTCGGTGAAATCAAAGGTGACGGGTGTTTCGGAATCTTTTTCAGCCGGGTATTTCAGAATGGCGGCCTGGACAATGCCGGCGCCATGGGAGGAGAGCACCAGCCGCACCCGGGCGTTCTCGATCGTGTGCCGGACTTCCGGCGCCAGGTCCCGCGCTTCGTCGGCGGGGGCGGCGGACGGTGTATCCGCATCTGCCGGGGCGGGGGAGGCCACTGCCTGCGTCTCTGGCGGGGGGATGCCCAGGGCGGTTGCCACCGGTTCGGACGGAGCCGGCGGGGTTTCCACGGCTGCGGGCACGGATTTGGGTTTGGCGGGAAAATACTTGGCAATGATGTGCCGATCGATTTGCGGATAGGCCAGGAACAGAGCCAGGATGATGACAATCGGGATCAGGTCTTGTTTTTTCATATCAGGCTTTCGTTGAAAATGTCCGGGTTCGCGGGGGGACCGGGTCGAATCCTCCGGGATTCCACGGATGGCAGCGGGCAATGCGCCGCAGGCCGAGTAAAACGCCGTACCCTACTCCATGCCGGCGGATGGCTTCCAGCATATAATTCGAGCAAGACGGTTCGAAGCGGCAGCACTTCCCGAAACACAATCCAAGCGTATTTTGATAAACGCGGATCAGGAAGCAAAGGGTCGCCGCGACCGGATTCATGGCACGGTTGGCGGGTGCAAGCCGGCCTTACCGGCCAGTTGGATCAGGTCGGCCACGACCTCTGCCCAGGGCGCTTTCAGAAGCGACCGGCGGGCCACCAGCACGACATCGTCGGTGACACCGGTGAACGTGCTGCGTTGGCGGCGGAATGCCTCGCGCAGGCGGCGCTTGGCGCGCGCGCGCTCAACGGCGTTGCCAACCCGCTTGCTGGCCACCACACCCAATCGCAGGGAAGCATCCGGCGCGGAGCGCAGGAACAAGACCATGTGCCGCCCATGCCAGCGGCGGTTCTGGTCGTAGGCTTGCTGGAATTCGGCGGTGTGCAAGAGCCGCTGCCTGCGGCGCAAGGTTTCCCGGGAACCATCTGGCCGGCCCATGGCCAGGGCCGGGGAAACGGGGTCGGGATCGCGGCCGGGCTGCATGGGTGAAACTGACCCCGGCGCGGGGCAGCATGCCTTATGGCTTCCGCTGATCGCTGACCGTCAGGCACTTGCGGCCCTTGGCGCGGCGACGGCTGAGGACCTTGCGTCCGTTAGCGGTGGCCATACGAGCGCGGAAGCCGTGCTTGCGCGCGCGCTTGATCTTGGAGGGGCGATATGTGGGTTGCATGGATCAGGCCTTTCCTTACAAGCTGAAATGAAGGGCGTGTGTAGCCTGTTTCCCGGGCAAGTGTCAACCTCATTATGGTTTCCCCGAACAGTGTCCCGGTCCAGTCAGGACACGGGGCGGCATCGAATTTTGAATGCCCCGCTGGCAGAAAATTCGTTTATGTCTGTACCAAGTGGCTTGTTCATTCCAGGATTCGATGATATCTTGCTTTGAACCTAATTCACACAGGAGCAAATCGATGAAGAAGTTCTTGCAGGTTTTGACACTGGGGTGCCTGGCGATGGTCATGGGGCTGATTGCGGCCCGCGCCGAGGGCAATTTGCGTTATTCCATTTCCGTGGCGAAGTTCCCGAATGAAGCCGGCTGGTCTGGCCAGTGGGATATCGGGCACGGGTTTACGACAATACTGACGGATGCGCTGCAGCAGAGCGGCAAGTTCATTGTGCTGGGCGATGCCGACATGCGCCAGGAAGCGCTTGCCGAACAGGACCTGGCCGCCAGCGGTCGCATGGCCGGCGGCAAGAAGGCCCCGCAGATTGGCCGCATGACGCCGGCGCAACTGCTGGTGCGCGGTTCGATCACGCATGTGCAGGACGATACGACCGGGGGCCGGGGCGGCATCAATTTCAAGGGGATTTCCATCGGCGGCTCGAAGGGCAAGGCCGAAGTGAACATCACCATTTACCTGGTGGATAGCGCGACGGGCCAGGTCAAGGCGTCCCAGAAAGTAGTCGGGCAGGCCGGTCGCCGCGGACTGGGTGTGGGCTACCACGGCAGTGCGCTGGGGGGCCTGGGCGGCGACTTGGAAGGCTTCCAGAAGGATAATGTGGGGAAGGCCTGCGAAGATGCCGTGGTGCAGGCCGTGGAATTCCTGGCCCAGCAACTGGAACAGATTCCCTGGGAAGGCTCGATCATGCTGGCGAAAGAGGATCGCATCGTCATTAACCGCGGCACGCGCGAGGGCGTCGCGGCCGGCATGAAATTCCAGGTCGGTACGACGGAAGAACTGGTGGATGAAGACACCGGTGAAGTGCTCGATGTCGAAATGACCACGGTCGGCACGATCGAGGTCACCGAAGCCAAGGAAAAGATCGCCTACTGCACACCGTTGAGCGGGGCCGCCAAGGGCATGTCCGTCATGCCCGTGGAGTAGACAGTCTGCAATGAGGAGAAATGATTGAAGGAGGTGGAATGGGGTTGAAAATGGTTGAATCTGCCTTGAATTGAGGGGGTTATGACAGATGTGGTGGCGCGGGGCGAGAGAAATGTGAGAAGGGTCAAGAAGACGAATGAAGAAGGGTCATCACTGGCCCTTGAAATTGGTAATTATGAGCTCGGACCTGGAGGTGGCCCGGCTCTTTTTCGATTGGCCGATTGAGTATTTCAGGGTCACAGCCGAGATCCGGAAGGGTCTAAATATGGTCCGAACGAGTTGGCAATCGCCAAGAGTGAGCAGGAATCGACCTTTCAGCCCGGCCAGCAGATCGGCCAGATCCTGATAGCGGTCGAAACGGATGGCATAGTCACCCTCTCCCCCGACATAGGGCGGGTCGATGAAGAAAAGAGTGTGGGGGCGGTCATATCGCTGGATGCACTCGAAAGCATCCAGGCATTCAATGCTGACCTGGGCAAGACGCCAGTGGACCTGCAAAAGGGTTTCCTCGATGGCCGTGAGGTTCAGCCGCGGCGGCCCGGCGGTGGTGACGCCGAAAGACCTGTCTGTCGTTTTTCCTCCGAATGCGAGCTTCTGGAGATAGAAGAAGCGGACGGCGCGCTGGATGTCGGTGAGTGTTTCCGGACGCTTGCTCTGCTCCAGGTCAAAGAGCTTTCTGGAGACGATTGCCCAGCGAAAATAGTCGAGAAACGGGGTGAGATGGTTCTGAATCACACGCCAGAACGTCACCAGTTCGCCGTCGGCGTCGTTCAGGACTTCGCACTTTGACGGGGTCTTTGCGAAAAGGATCTTGGCGGAACCGCAAAAGGGTTCGCAGTAGCAGGTGTGGTCAGGCAGGCGCCGCAGGATCTGCTGCGCGAGGCGTGATTTTCCACCGAGATACGGAATCGGGCTGTTCATTGTGACTCCTCGTTGTACCATGCCTTGGCTTCGCGGCCAGCCTGGGCGGGCCGTCCTTGGCGCGGATAGCTGGGAGTCTCGATCCCGGTTGATTGGAGGGGCGGCAACCCTTCCATCGGTTCCTCAGGCACTTCCCCACACGGGGCTGTGCTACATCATTCGACAGCGTTGAGCACATTGGCGGAGAGCGTTTCGGCGACCGGATCAAATGCCGCAGGATATTGAAGAGCATCGCGGATTGACTCCATTAGATCGCCCGGAGAGCGGCTTTCGCGGATGATCCGCGGGAGGTCGGCGTAGCGTTTGCGGAAGTGCCGCGCGACGGCCGCGGAGGCTGAATCGGCGATGGCGTCCGGGGCCAGGTCCAGGTCATCCGCGGTAGAACTCGCGGCGAAAAAAGGGACGGCCGCCGACCTCCTGGCCGGCGGCGTGGGCGGTGGTGACAACCGGGATCTGGGCGGCCTTGCGCTGGATGGGGTATCCGATGCGTTCGGAGAGGACGGGGAGAGCTTCGTCGGCGGGTTCGAGTCCGGAATCGGAAAGGGTTTTGACTCCGTCGAGGGTTCGGGAAATTTCCTCGGTGGTATCGCCAGCGAAGGAGATGTTTGGCGGGCGTCCGGAGTAGCCGTTAAGGAGGAGCCACTGGGCGACGATCTGAGTCCGGATGGTTTCGCCCAGGAGGCGGGAGTCGAACTTGCGGACATCGTCGCGGACTTCGCCCTGGAGGTCTGCGGTTCCGTCGCCCATGCCGGTGTTCGAGGCGATGGACGAAAGGGTCTGACCGAGGATGATGCGGGAGATTTCGGCTCTGCAGTGGGCCTTGAACTTCTCGAATCCGTCGCCGGATGCGCCGGTGGCCTCCTTGAGTTCGATCGTGGAGGCGTCGGAGATGACGAGCCCGCCGAGCTGGGTGGCGAGAGAGATGGCCGCTTCGAGGATGTTGCGGTCGTTGTCGTTGTCCGAGTCGGCATGGCCGACGATGAAGGGTGCGCCGTAGCGTTCGAGGAATCGCGCCCACCATGTGGTGGAGGCGCCGGACAGGAGGGCGAGGAAAAAGATTGAGCGCATGGGGCCGCCGTAGCGGTCCGGGGCGGAGATCATGTGGCCGCGATGTTCGATGTAGCGGTTGCGATCGAGCGGCGGGGCGTCGCGGAAGCCGCCGAAGGAGACGCCGTCCGTTTCGCTGACGATGGGGAGGCCGTCGTGGTTCCAGTGGATTAGGCGGTATGGGACGGGAACGATTTCGACGAGGGCGGTCCGGCGGCCGAGTTCGGGCCGGTGTGGATCTGCGGGGCCGAAGACCTTTTCGGCGATGGTGACGGGGTAAATGCAGCCGTCCATGAGATGAGTGAGGGAGAGGAAGAGGGAAGGGAGGTTTTGCAACATAGCCTCGGCGGCGTCGGCGGCCTCGACATCCTTTTTCTCGGTGGACCAGGGGGTGACGGTCAGGTCGTCGCCGAGGACGGCGTTCTTGCGCTTGAACAGTTCGGCCTGAATGTGGCCGTCCTGAAGGATGACGGTTCGGCAGAGGCGCCAGAATTCGGCGCTGTTGCCGTTTTCGGATGCGCGGATGACGGAGACGACCTTGTCCACGTCGAGACCGGAGAAGCTGAGGGGGATTTCGTGGCGGCTGCCGATTGGGGTGATGCGGCCGCGTTTGGGCTGCTTGCGAAATCCCGAAAAGAGGTCTTTGATTTTCATGCTCTATGCTCCCATGCAGCGCATTTGACGGAGGCCGCGGCTTTGGCCGGTCGAGATTGCCTTGGCGTAAACGGGCCCTCCGCCCCCGCCCTTGGAGAGGGCGTGGTAGGCGAGCTTGCCGGCATCGAAGGTATCACCGTGGTTCCCGGCGTTATCGAGTTCGTTGTCGAATCCGCCCTTAACCTTTTTTGCCAGGCGGCGGTCATCCTTGATCCAACGGTCCGGGGCGATGGCGATCCCGCGGTCGTCGTAGGCGTCGACGTATCGGTTTCCGAGGAAGGTTTTGAGTTTGATCTTCTGCCCCATGTGTTCGATGGCGGTCGAGGAATCGCAAAGCATGACGCGTGTGAAGCGGGAGAATTTCTTCTTGGTCTGGGCGGCGAAATACTTTTCGTTCGTGGCGTCGATGGCGAGGCCGGCAAGATCTTTGCCGACATCGTCGCCGAGTCTTCTGGCGGACAGTATTTCGCCGCCCTCAGCGACCAGTTCGGCGAGGAGTTCTCGCTCCGCATGGCCGAGGCCCTGGCCCCGACTGAGGCCGCCGGCGCAGCCGGAAACCAGCCCGGCGTCGCCGGGGCCGGATCACCTGTCGAGACCGCATCGGACCGCTGGGCCCGCGTCGGCGCGTTCGTCGGCTCTACCGTTGACGCCCAGGCACTGGACTATGCCCGGAAAACGGCCGACAACACCACCCTGCTTGGCCGAACCGCCGGCCGAATCGAATCCGTCATTTCGCGCATGGAGCCGGCCACGGTATGAGCCTGATTAAAAAGGGCAATCTGGCGCCTCGCGACGCCGCCGAAGGGTCGGAGATCATCGAGGGCGTCGAGGGGAATTCCGGCACGCTGATTCGCCGCGGCGACTACGACGCCCTGGTCGCCGCCCGCCCGGCCGCCGGAACCCTCATCTCCACCATGGGCGCCATGCTCAATGTGGTCTCCACCCGCCTGGTCAAAGGCCGCGGCGGTCTTGGTACGCTGTACATTCAACTCGGCGACGGCGACGTGACCGGCGAGGGCCTCACCACCGCCGCCGACCGCACCGAGACCACCGAGCTGGACTACTCTCTCATGGAAAAGCCGCTCGAAGCTCACCCGCTTTTCGCGGAGCTCTTTTCCGGAACCGGCTACCTCATCGTCAAGAAGTGGGAGTCGATCCCCGTCGAGGCGATTATCCGGAAAACGAATTTCCAGATTCCAAAAACCGACAACGCGGATCCGAAAACGGATTCCGATTGGGAGGACATCACGGACGATACCGCGCTGCTCTACTGCCAGAAAAAGCTCAAGGGCATAGAATCCTACTTCCTCCAGGTTCCCGTTGTCCGGAAAACGTCCGTCCTGAAAAAAGCCGCCACCGCCTCCAAGTGCGGGCAGCGCGACACCCCGCCTGAGTTCGATTCCGTCCAGGACGCCTGGCTCAAAACCGCCGACAAGATGGTCCGGACCGGCGCCAAGGGTACTTGGGAGCGCATGGAGGAGTGGACCGGCTTCGACGAGCTGGATCCCGACCTGTATCCGGGAGCACCCGAAGAGCCCGAGGAGTAGGCACATGCCCTCTCTGCCACGCCCACCGCGCCGAGGCCAGTCCCTGGCGGATGCCAACCTCCCCGAGATCATCGCGCGCCTGATTGACTACGTCCGTTCCATCACCCCCCGCAGCTCGCCGACCGTCCGCGTCTCAATCACATCTTCCGGAACAACCCTGTCCGTTCCAAAATCACCGCCGCGATCCGGATCCGGGGCCGGGTCCACGTCCCCATACGCATCATACTTCCGCGTAAAAGACGCATCGTATGGAGGAAACTGCCTGATTGGGGTGGACAATGGACAGGCGACCGGATCTTACTGCGGCGGCGTCTATATCAACGGATCGTATGCACCGACGCTAAATTATACCGACCTGTCTTCGAGAGCGGAAGCCGGAACGGTCTATGTCTGGCTCGTATCTTATATCACAACAACAGGGGCTTATTCGGTGATCTACACAACCGATTCCGATGCCCCGCCAACCGTAACGAGCCTTGCTCAATCAACGCAACTTCTGGGTCGGGTGCAAATCTCCTACAACGAGGACGACAGCACCTACTACATTTCAAACATCAATCAGGACTATCTGCGCGGAGGCGAGCATCATGTCGTGCTGATTGCCCCGTGCGCCATCTCGTAGGCCGGCGACGTGTACATTTGGAGGCAAATTCAGAATGGCGCGCCGTTCATCGTCAGGCCCCTGGGTCCAAACGAGCCGGAGGAAATAGAGCGCCGGGCATATGGTTGCCAGATATGCCCGTGCGACGGGGCGTGGTACATCAAAACCACATGCCCATGCAACAACTGTTCCTCTTTCATGTGCAAGATGCAGGCCGGGAGAAACGCGCTAGAATGCGATGGATCAACCCTGGCCTGGTACTTTGGCGAATGCGATCTGCCGTTTAATTACCCAGTGCCCCTGCATTCGATAGAGATGAAGCGAAAGAGCATAACCTCCGCAGGGGAGCAGGGCGTCATTTCCGCAGACGAGGCGGTACATGCGATCAAGGGATCATATATTTCATCCATCCTGCACGAAATTATCCCGCCATTTACAGGGGTTGCCTCATGCCGGGCTTGGCTGGATGAGAGTCCGATCACTTTGCAGGGGGCATCCAACTTCGAGATCATAAACAATGTCCCACGCTTTGCCGGTGACAACACGATGGACAAGACGGACAAGACCGGAAGCTGCGAGTCAGAGATTTTGCTGACATCCTCTTCCGCCCCGCCGCAACTCTTAACTGCTGGGATTTGGAATCTCGACCTCGAAGTGATAATGACGGCTCAGGGCGACCTTGAGGTGATGGACGGGACACAGGAAACATACATGTGCAGAACGGCCATTATATGCTGGGACTTGCCGTCATCGGCGGCTGCGCTTGGGTCTTTATTCGCCGTCCCGCAAGCCGATGCCGATGGGTGTTTCATCATCGGCAACAGCGGCATCCAGTATTATCTGGAAGACCCTTTTTCCGACTATACCCTTGGGCCGTACAACACCAAGGAAGAGGCCCAATACGTTCTTGTGGAGTGGGGCGACTTTATCGGTGCGGTCGCTGGTAGCTGCGCGTGTCCGAATGGTTGCGGGGATGGCGTAGTCATCTTACCAGACGGTTTTCAGGGGGCTTCTGGAGAATGGGAAGACATGATGTCTTTCGCTGGCCCGGAAGAGGCCGGATGGGGCTGTGATTTATTCCCATTCGTGTTTGATGTCACAGAACCAGAAAACACTGGTAATTGTGAATATCGGCTTCGGATAGAAAACTACAAAACCGGACAGACGACATACGCTCCAATTGGATCGGGAACCTACCCGCCCTGCACCAGCGTAACGATTCAGGGAAAATATAGCGGGGAAGAACCGGATATTGGCGACGGATTTCCATCCGGCGAGGCCTACCCGCTAGGCGAACCGCCGCCGATCTGCGTCTTGGCAGATGAAGAGAGTGAATACTACGAGCGTCCGTATGAGTACGCCCACGAACCGTATTCGGCCCCAGAGGGAATCCCGTCAAACTCCGCAGAGCTTGCGGATTACATCGCATGGATGGGCGGTCAATAATGCCATGCTGCGGACAACATTCTGGCAACGGTTCGGGTGCGGTAGATCGCCGTGTTGGGAACGAGAACTACATCCGGCCCGATGAGCCGTGCGTACTGTGCGCCGAGAAGCACCTATCGACGGCCTATGCGCTGGCGAAGGAAAACGGCTACGAGTCCATCAACCGGCACGCTATCATCGGGCAACTGGTGGCGGCAAGCTGGCATTTGTATGCCGACAATTCCGCCATCGCCGGAAAGATTAGGGACATCCGGCACTTGATCCAGAAGCGCAGGGAGGCGGAAGTGGACTGGAACACAGTCCTGGTTGAAGTTGACGCGCTCGCCTCGCGGGAAACCCGCGACACCTCCGCTGCCCCTTCGCAGACCACGCCCTGATGCCCCCTTTTGACCCTTAACCTTTCGCCTCCCAGACCCTTTTCATTCTTTTTCGCCGTTTACAAGTCCTTCTGCGGGCGGGGCGGGGGGGGGGCGGTTCACGGTATCGTGCCGAGGACGCGGAGCCCGGCGTCAGGATGAACGCCCGCCGCCTGGCCCTCAACCAAGTTCGATGACGGCGTGGCGTTCGCGACCGTCATCGACCAGATGGATCTTCCGGTCTGGCTGTTCGGCCCCGTCCACCAGGACCCGGCGGGTGTTCCACGTTTCATCGCCCGTCTTCTGGAGTTGGACGTGGTAGAAGGTGTTGCGGTAGCGATAGGTGAACTTGAAACCAGTCCAGCCGGGGGGGAGGAGCGGATGGAAGCTGAGGAGATCCGTTTCGAGCCGCAGACCCAACAGGTCTTCGACAAGCAGCCGGTAGAGCCAGGCGGCGGATCCCGTATACCAACTCCAGCCGCCTTGTCCTTCGTGGCCCGGGGCGGTGTATAGGTCGGCCGCCAAAACATACGGTTCAAGCTGATAGGTTTGGACATGCTCGGGGGTGTCGCCGTGGCGGATGGGATTGAGATACTGAAAGATTTCCCAGGCGACGTCGCCCTGCCGCAGGGCGGCAAAAGCCATGGCGACCCACACGGCGGCGTGGGTGTACTGTCCGCCGTTCTCGCGCACGCCCGGAACGTAGCCCTTGATGTAGCCGGGGTCCCAAGGCGCGACATCGAAGGGCGGATCGAAAAGCCGCACGAGACGATGGTCGCGGTCCACCAGCCGGTCAAGGACCGCTTGCATCGCGGTGCGGGCGCGCTGCGGATCGGTGCCGCCGGCCAGCACCGCCCAGCTCTGGGGAATGGAATCGATCCGGCATTCGGGGCTTTCGACGGAGCCCAGGGGCGTGCCGTCGTCGAAGAAGCCGCGCAAATACCATTGCCCGTCCCAGGCATGTTGATCGAGGTTGGCCGCCAGGGTCCGGGCCTCGTTTGCGCAGGTGGCGGCAAAGGCGGCATCGCCGCGCCGCGCGGCCAGCGCTCCGAAATCGCGCAGGACCCGCAGCAGGAAGAAACCCAGCCAGACGCTTTCGCCCCGGCCCTGGTGGCCGACGCGGTTCATGCCGTCGTTCCAGTCGCCGGAGCCGATGAGCGGCAAGCCGTGGCGTCCGCAGCGGAGAGCATGCCGAATGGCGCGCTGGCCGTGTTCATAGAGCGAGGCGGTCTCCTCGGTGACCCGGGGCTGGTCATATACCGATTCCTCGTTTTCGGCGGGAGGCCGGGCATCGAGAAACGGCCGGGTTTCATCCAGGATGCCGGTATCGCCGGTCACGGCCACGTAGTGGCACAGGGCGAAGGGCAGCCAGAGCAGGTCGTCGGTGATGCGGGTGCGTACGCCGCGGCCGATGGGCGGATGCCACCAATGCTGCACGTCGCCATCCCGGAACTGGCGGGAGGCGGACAACAGCAGGTGTTCGCGGGTGAGCCACGGACACTCGCGGAGGAACGCCAGGGAATCCTGCAACTGGTCGCGGAAGCCGTAGGCTCCGCCGGACTGGTAGAACCCGGTGCGTCCCCAGAAGCGCGAGGACAGGATCTGGTAGAGCAGCCAGTGGTTGACCAGGAAATTGACGGAGGAATCCGGGGTTTCCACATAGATGCCGCCGAGCTGGTGCTGCCAGAAGGTCCAGACTTCCTCCAAGGCCCGGCGGGCGCCGCTGACACCGCCCTGGTGGCGCAGCCAGCCGCGGGCCTCGTCTTCCGTGCGCGCGGCGCCCAGACTGAACACCACCTGGATCTGCTCGCCAGGTGGAATCTCGAACCGGGCCTGGATGGCCGCGCAGGGGTCCAGTCCCGCCCCGACCCGGTTGGACAAGTGCTCGCGCCGCAGGGCGGCGGGGGCGTCCAGCGACCCGTTGCGCCCGATGAATTCCGTGCGGTCGGCGGTCAGCGTCCGGTCTTCGCCGCTGCAGTGGAAGAATGCGAGGCGGTCGGCGAAATCCAGACTGAAGGCGTTCTGGGCGAAGATGGCGCCGCTCTGGGGATCGAGGCGCGTGACGACATGCATGGCGTTTTGGTCCCGATTTTCGCCCAGAACCCATTCACAATAGCCCGTGAGGCTGACGCGCCGGGGCCGGTTGGTGGTGTTGCGCAGGGTGATGGCGGTGAACTTGAGCGGGGCGCCGATGGCCACATAAACGGTGGTTTCGGAGAACAGGCCCGCATCAGCCCGCTCAAACACGCTATAGCCGTGCCCGTGCCGGCAGATGCAGGGCGTCGAGGCGCGCGCGGGACCGGGCATGGGTGACCAGCAACGGCCGGTTTCTTCGTCCCGGATGTAGAACGCCTCGCCGCTCGGGTCTTCCAGGGCGTCGTTGTGCCATGGCGTCAGACGGAACTGGTGGGCGTTCTCGCTCCAGGTCGAGGCGCTGCCCGACTCGCTGATGACGGTGCCGAAAGTCGGATTGGCCAGGATGTTGACCCACGGAGCAGGAGTTCTCTGGCCGGGCTCGAGCTGGATGATGTACTCGCGGCCGTCGCGGGTGAAGCCGCCGAGGCCGTTGTAAAATTCCAATTCCCGGCGGGGCAGGGGGACCGGGGCCTCGGGTTTTCCCGGCTCGCGTTCGGGAGTCAGTTCGGGAATGTCCGGTTCGGACACGACCCGGCGGTCGATTTGTTCTTCCAGGGCCCCGTAGCGGTCGCTGAACACCAGCCGCGCCACGGCCCGGAACAGGATGCGGTCTTCCTCGGGCACCTGGTCGATGTTGCGCGCAAAGATGCCGCCTGGCTGGTCGAGCAACTTGCCCTCCGTGCCGGCCTGCACCAGGCCGATGATGGCGTCGAGCAGGTCCTGGCGATAGCCCGCGAAGGCCTCGGACCAGATGACGAGATCCACCTCGAGGCCTTTTTGGCGCCAGTACGTGTGGGCCTGCACCAGGTTGCGGACGAGATCGAGATTGGCGGCGTCGGTGATGGACAGCAGGACAATGGGCCGGTCGCCTGATATGCCATAGCTCCAGAGCGCAGCCTGGTTCTTGCGGTTGGCGGCGATAATGCTGGCGCGGCCGCGGCGATGTGGGCCGGCGAAAAACAGCGAGCCGGCCAGCCGGGCATAGTTCTGGACATCCGCCTCGCGGACGCGCAACTGATGCAACAGCACCTGGCTGCGCGTCCACGCCAGCGAAAACACACGTTCGGCCATGTGCGGATCGCGGCAGCGGTCGATGTAGGTCTCGGCCGCTTCCTGCGTCGCCGCGATGCCGAGGAAGGCGTTGACGCGAATGGATCGGCCGGGTTCGATGCGCACCCGGTAGCGGATGGCGGCCGCGGGATCGAGGGCGAACCCGGCGCGGTCCGGCAGCGGGCCGGGCAGATCGAGGGCGGCCGGATTGCGCATCGAGCGGTTGCGGCCGATGAACGCCGCGCGGTCGGTTTCGTAGGAAGGCCCGCGCAGGACAAGGCCGCCCTCCACTCCGAGGGCGTGGAACATCCAGGGCGGATGTTCCTCCGCCGTGCGCGGGCGGCGGCTGAACAACAGCGCGGCCTTGCCGGGCACGGGCTTGGCGGTCACGAACAGCTTGTGGAAGGCGGGATGCGCCGCTTCCGCGCGGCCGGGCAGCAACACGGGTTCGGCGTAGCTGGTGATTTCGATCGTGCGCGCGCGACGGGACAGATTGGTCACGGTCAGTTGCCGCAGTTCCATGTCGTCTTCGGGGCAGACGGCCACCTGTAAGTGGGTCTGGAACTGGTGGGCAACGGCCCGAAATTCGGCGCCCCCCTGCGAGAACACGGCCTCGTAGCGGTCGAAGTCGCTGGCCAGGGGGCGCGCCGTGGGCGACCAGGTCCGGCCCGTGTCCACTTCCTGCAGATAAAAGAAGAAGCCGTGGGCGTCCTGCGCGGAATCCTCGCGCCAGCGCGTCAGGTCCAGGCCCTGCCAGCGGCTGACGCCGCCGCCGCCGTTGGTCACCATGACGTGATAGCGGCCGTTGGAAAGAAGATGCACTTCCGGAACGGGGGTGTCGGGCGTATCGAACGAGCGCGCGATCGATTCAAACGTCTCGACGGTGCGGGATCCCGCCGTTTCGGCCACGACGGCCGTGGGGCGGCTGCGCGGCCGCGCGAGGGGAATGCGCTCCTGCAGCAGCAACGCCGCGGATTTCAACTGCAGGTCGGACATGAAACGGCGCTGCATGGGCTGGCCATGCAGCAGGTGATCATAGGCCAGCATGCACATCCCGCTGTGGTGCGCCATCCAAGAGCGGACGATGGCAAAGGGTTCATCGGCCGGCACCCGGGCGGGCGTGTGATCCACCGCCTCGTACAGGCCGAAGCGGCCCACGGCGCCGGCGGCGGCTAGGCGCTGGAGGTTCCGGACGGCTTCCTTCGGGATCACCATCAGCGCCATGGCGCCCGCGTAGGGGGCCACCACGAGATCGTCAGCGAGGCCACGTTTCATGCCCAGCATCGGTACGCCGAAAGCGCGGTATTGGTAAACGTGGCTGGAGTCCAATTGGTTGTAGCCAGACTCGGAAATGCCCCAGGCAACGCCCGTTTGCCGGCCGTAGCGGATTTGGCGGCGCACCGCACCCTGGCAGGCCATGTCCAGAAGCGTGCCGGCATAGTTCGGCATGACCAGCATCGGCATCAGATATTCGAACATCGATCCGCTCCAGGAGGCCAGCACCGGCGGCCCCCCGCCTGGCGCCAGGCGGCGTCCGAGGTGGAACCAGTGTTCCAGCGGCAGTTGGCCACGCGCCACGCCGACGTAGCTGCCCAGGCGGCACTCCGATGCCAGCAGGTCGTAGAAGCTAGGATCCCGCCGGTGCGCGTCGAGGTTGTAACCGATCGACAACAGGTGGCGGTTGGCATCATAGAGGAAGTCCAGGTCGTGTTCGCTGAGTTCGCGGCAGCGCACGGCGGCGGCGCGGAGTTCTGCGATGCGCTGGGCGGCCCGCGCACTGGCGGTCGTCAGCCATTCGCTCCAGCGCCGGGAGAAATCAGAGGCCGGCAGTTGCGCCAAACGCGGCTCCCAGCGATGCAAGAGGGTGGCCAGTATATCCAGCGTCAGGCCGGTCTCGGTTTCCCGCGGCAATTCCTCCCAGGCGGGCATGTCGCCGGCCGCCGCCGGGTCAGGCAGGGGCGGCAGTTCGGCGTCCGCCCATGGAGCAAAATAACGGATTTCGCCGGCAAGGTCTGCCCCTTGCTGCTGCAGGGCCGCGCACCAGAAGGCCAGCGTCTCCTCCGGTGCCAGGGCCTCGGCCAGCGGGGCCATGTGCGCGCGGCAGGCATCCAGTTCCCGCAGGATGTCGCGCCACGCCGGCGCGGGGTCGCGGACGGTTTCGAGCTGCGCGCGGATCCGGGATGCGGCCTCCTGCAAAACCGCCGGCGGCACGGGGCATTCCGGCCGCCTCCGCGCCGCTTCGATCTCCTGCAGCAGGATGCGGCGGGTGTCGTCCAGCCCGGCCTGCCAGCGTTCCGGCAGGATGCTCCCGCGCATCATTTCCCGCAGACCTTCCCGGACGACAATCAGCATCGCCGTCAGATTGCCGCTGTCCACCGACGAGATGTAGAGCGGATGCAGCGGCTGCAGGGTGTGGATGTCGTACCAGTTGTAGAAATGTCCCCGGTAGCGCTCCATCCGGTCCAGAGTGTCGAGCGTGCCGACCGTGCGGGCCAGGAAACGGCCGGGCGAAAGATATCCGAAATCACAGGCCGCCAGCCCGCTGGCCAGCGCCATCCCGATGTTGGTCGGCGAGGTCCGCGGCGCGGCCGCCGGCCCTGGGCTCTCCTGGAAATTGTCCGGCGGCAGCCAGTGGCTGGCTTCACAGGTGAAATGGTCGAAGAACGCCCAGGTGCGGCGCGCCAACTGGCGCACAAACTCGGTTTGAGCGGCGGTCAACGGCAGGTCCCGGGCCGGGCGGGCGGAACTGACCCACCAGGCCAGGACGGGCGCGGCCAGCCACGCGCCCGCCAGCCCCAGCAGCAAGGGATTGCCCGGCGCGATGCCCGCCAGCGCCGGCGCCGCGCAGGCCGCCGCGAGGATCGGGGCCGGCCACATCTCCCGGAGCGTCCCCGGCAGCGACGTTCGCGCGGTCCGTTCACTTTGGCTCGCGGTCTTCCATTCGAGCAGCCGCCGATGCACTCGCCGCCGCCAGAATACGCGGACCATGGCATCCAGATAGACCCAGGCCAGATAGGGCGTGAAGGCCAGTTCCAGCAGGTCCAAAATCCATTGGCGGCCCTCGTTCACCGCCGCGGCGCGCAGGTGAATCGCGGGCGGGACCTGCTTCCCCTTGAACAGGAAGGCCCGCAGGGTTCGCAGCCCCGCCGGTAGCATGTACATGCCCAGCAGGCCCGCGATGCGCCCGGTCGCGTGCGCCGGCCAGGCCCACCCGCCGGACACCAGCGCCAGGAACAGCGCGGCCGGAACCAGGCTGCGCCGCAAGTTGTCGAAAATCATCCATCGCGCCAGCATGCCCAGGGGATTGCGCTGCGGGCGGCCGTCGGGCCCGGGTACGCGGGGGAGCAGCCAGTCGGCAATCTGCCAGTCGCCCCGGATCCACCGATGCCGGCGCGACGCGTCCGCCAGCACGCGCGAGGGCTCGCTTTCGATCAGTTCCACGTCGCAAATGAATCCACAGCGCGCATGGACACCTTCAATCAGGTCATGGCTCAGGATGAGATTGTCGGGGAAGCGGTTGCCCGTCGCCGCATGGAAGGTATGAATATCGTATATGCCCTTGCCCACGTACTGGGCCTGACCGAAGAAATCCGGATAGACGCTGGCTACCTCGCGCGTATACGGATCAATGCCCACATCGCCCGCGCGGAGCCGGGCAAAGATGGACTGCCGCGCGGATGCCAGGCTGACGGCCATGCGCGGCTGGAGCACGGCGTAGCCCCGGGTGACCAGTCGGCGCACGGGATCGAGTTGCGGGCGGTTCAATAAATGCGCTATCGCGCCCACCAGCCGGCAGGCCGACCCCGGCGGCAATTGGGTGTCGGTGTCCAGCGAAATGGCATAGCGCACGGAACGGAGCAGTTCGAGGTCGCCTTCGATGACCGAAAAGGCCTCCGGGCGTCCCTCGACCACCAGGCGGTTGAAATCTTCCAGCTTGCCGCGCTTGCGCTCGCGACCCATCCACTTGCGTTGGACGGGATTCCAGCGGCGCGGCCGGTGCAGGAGGAGAAAGACCGGTTCCCCTTCCCGGGCATGGCGCGCATTCAGCCGCCGGATGCCTTGGACCGCCGCTTTGAGATGTTCGCGATCGGTGGGGAGTTCCTCCTCGTCGGCATCGGGAAAATCCGTCAGCAGTGCGAACAGCAGATGGGGGGTCTTGTTCGCCAAATAGCGGATTTCGAGATCCTCCAGCAGATGGGCGCTGGCGGTCGGCGAACCCAGCAGGGTGGGGACGACCACGATGGTACGATGCTCGGGCGGAATGCCCTTGGAGAAATCCAGGCCCGGCAGGAAACGGGACGGAACCAGAAGCGTGGCCACCCAGTTGACCAGTTCAAGCGCCGGCCGGGAGGTGACCAGCAGCGCCAGGGCGATCCAGAGCGCCACGGCCCAGCCCGGACCGGTCCCGGACAGAGTAATTCCAGACACCGCCGCCATCGCTACCGTCAAGATCGCCGCCGCCGCCAGATAGAAGGCCAGCGCATGGCGTCCCAGCCACCGGCTGCAACGCCGGCGCAGCGGGAACCGGCAGCCAATCCGGGTCTCCAGTTCAAAACGGCCCGCATCCACCAGAAAATAGCCCACATGACTTTCGCGCCGGTCGGCGTTCCTTTGACGGTACTCCGCCGCCAGAGTCACCGCCGCTTCGGCCACCTCCAGCTCGGGCCGGCGGCTGTAGCGCGCCAGTTTTTCCACCTGCGTCCGGTAGCGGTTCCGGGTGCGGAAATCCATCTGCGGATATACCCCGGCCGGATCGCGCCGCAGAATCGCCTCGATCGCGCTGGCGGCCTCGACGAAATCCGGCCAATCGATGGCAGCCATCGTGCGCACGCTGGTGATGCAGTTGCTGGTGGTAACCAGGTTGGCGGCCTGTGCCTGGTTTTCGCTCAGTTGGATCCGCTCGATGGTCTGCCCATGGTCGGAAAGCTCCTGTTCCAGCCAGTTCAACGCCAAGCCAAGGGATGGATTCACGCCGTCGATGTTGGCCACCAGCTCTGCAATGAACGGCGGAGTCAGCGGGGGCGCCGCCCGCACGAAGTCGCCCAGGGTGGTTACGAACATCCGGGGATTGGATTCGACCACCTTCAGAAAGCGGTCCGCCCAGAGCAGCGCCGCGTCCCGCTGGCTGCGCCGCCACGCGATCCGCTGCGCCACCAGATGCAGGTTTTCAATCAGGCACAGGCGCAGCATGATCGGCACCGCCCACAGTTCCCCCAGGGTGAGCGGATGCGTCTCCTGGTAGGCGCGGATGAACCGGCTCAGGTTTTCATGATCCACCAGGCCGTCCGTGTGTCGGACCACCTCCATCACGATGTCGAAGATGCGGGGGAAGCCCCGGCGGGGGCCGGCCGTCAGGCGGGGCAGTTCGCGGCTGTAGCCCGGCGACAGGTGCGCCTGCGCCAGTTCGATCTGCTCCTGGATCAGGTGGTAGTTGTCCAGCAACCACTCCGCTGCCGGCGCGATCCGGTAGCCCTGCTGCACGCTCTCCGCAATGACCTGGTGGCAGCGGCGGATGCCGGCCTCGCTCTTCGATAACTGACTCAGCAGGCGCTCATTGCCGCGCACGGCCTCGAATTCGTGCTTGGAGGCCAGGAACCGGGCATGGTTCTCCAGCTGGCTGACCCCGAACAGCTCCGCCCGCAGGGTCAATTCCTCATGCCCCGGCAGATCCGGCGGGGGCGTCCCGCTTGATCGCTTTCGAAACCGGACCCACCACGGCGCTCGGAAGGCGCCCGCCTCCCGCCGGCCCCGGCTGAACTTTTTTGCTCCCGGCTTATTCTTCGTGGACTTCAACATCAGAGCCATTGTAGAAAAAAACGGGCTCCCGGCAACCCCCGAATTGCGGCGGGGCGAATCTGCGATGGGATGCAGGAATTCAGCCTGAAGGCTGGATCACAAACCGGAGTCGTTTGTCGTCCACGCTTTTTTCGCGCGTCCGTTCAGTGCACCTTGGATCGTGAGGTGGTGCACCGAATATCAGATGCACCTCTTCAACCGTCGTAGAGCAGATCGTCGTCGCCGCCAGCGGGCGGGCCGCCGACCTTGTCGCCGAACGCGTCGCCCATTTGCTCCTCAATCTTGTCCGGATCCTCCCCCGACTCCAGGCGGCGAATGGCTTCATGCATTTCCGGCGGCACCGGTTCGCCCGTCTGTTCGGCCATTTTCCGCATGAAGCGGCCCATCGCGCGCGGATCGTTCTCGTCCATGCCCGCGGCCTCGGCCATCAGGTTCTCCATGCCTGGCGGCATGTCTTCATGGTTGCTAGGTGCTCCGCCGTTGGGGCCGGCGGATTCACCGAACGCTTGCGTCCCGCCCTTGGGTGCGGCAAAGCGCGACAGCACCCGCGTCATGCGCACGCCGCCGCACTGGGGACACGCCGGGGCCTGGTGGTGCGCCACCTGGCGGACCAGGAAACTGAAGACCCTTCTGCATTCTCCGCATTGGTATTCGTAGATCGGCATGGCTGGTCTCCGCCGATGATCTAGCAAAGACGGCTGATCCCGGCAAGAGAGGTTCGCCGCAATTGATCTGCATGCGGATTCGAATTCGAGAAAAAAACGCGCCGGCGCGCGCGTCATTCACAGTGTCTGGACATTATTCGGGGACCTGCCCGGAATCCAACATGAAAAAGTCCAGGTCAACAAGCCATCATGTCGGAATCCCGATGATTGTGGACAATGAGTGTCAATTACTCAACCACTTGATCTGAAATGTATGGGGCGCTTGTCCTGTTCGGGGTATAGTTCGGAACTAGTTTCATTAAGTCTTCATCCAAATGTCGGGTAAGCGTTGTTGCTCCCAGGTGGTTCAAGTGGCGCGTATCGTAAAAGTGTGTCGTTGCGAGCCAGGGCACGTTGCGATAGTCCAGCAATATCATTCGTTCCCCCTCGATTCTGTGGACATCCTGTACCAGTTTCTCTTCCGTCTTGATCCATTCCGGACTGCGAATTGAAGAATATGCCTCGAGCCGGGGAAGTCTCAGAAAAACGATTTGAATATCCTGGGCCCTGAGAAAATATATAATCCTGCTCAGGGCTTGCCAGTTTTCCTCTTTTCGGGTCGACTGGAGCAAATACTCGTCCTGCGCTAGATTTCGCTCCGAGACTCCTTTGTCCGACATTTGAAAGGCATAGGCCAGAAATCCCGGTTCCTGGTACATGGGCGGCTCTTCCGACTGCCACCAGCAGGATGGATTCAGGCGCGGCATGAAGAAAATCGGATACATGATCGGGTTGTCCATCAGAAACTGTCGACAATACTCCCAGGGGGAAAAAAGGAGATCATGTCGCTTGACGCCTAAATCGTACAACGGGCCATGGTCCCGGTTGCGACTGACCCGGTCGTCCAGCAGGCATAAATTGTCGAGTTGGATTAGGACCCATTTTACATTGGGGCACCGTTCAAGATTGCGCCGCAATAGCAGTTCATAGACTTCATAATGACCCGATTGGACAGCCAGATTGACGGCACGACGTGATAACAGAGAGGGCTGAATGCCATAGATCACCAGCGAATTTCCCACAGTCAAGATTTCCGTATCCGTATTGATCGCTTGCCGAATCCGGGAATACAGGGAGGGCGCCGGAAAGTCGGTGTTCACTATTCGCAGCAGCAAGGAGCCCAGAATCAGCACAACACCAGCAAAAACAACGGGTTTCAACCACCACCGGATGGCAGCTGCTGAAATTTCATGATCATGTGGCGGGTCCTTAGAACTGGAAGTAAATAAATTCATAGCTGTTCATTGCCCCAGAAACCACCAAAAACAACAACAAAATGCCGCATACAGCCCACCGGATCACGGGAGCAGCGTGCAGAATAGCCAGCATGTCCGCCCGCCGTTCCTGATAGTAATCTAAAATCATCAATGGGCCGGCGAATACCACAACCGACAACAGGGCCTTTTTGCCGCTCCAGACCCAGGGATGAACCATGCGGGTCAACAGCTCGGGCACATCCGCCAATTCATTCGCCCGGAAAAGCAACCACCCTCCCAATGTCAACATGAAGAAACCCATGACTGATATGGTCTGAATCAGGCCGTTTCCTCGGGGGGGGCGCTTGTCCGTCACGCCTATCATCCGGAACATGATCAGCAGAAGCCCATGATAAACACCCCAGGCGACGAAATGCCAGGCGGCGCCGTGCCAAAGCCCCCCCAACAGCATCGTCAGGAACAGGTTCCTGTACATCTTGCCCGGCCCACCACGGTTGCCGCCGAGTGGGATGTATAGATAATCGCGCAGCCAGGTGGACAGGCTGATATGCCAGCGGCTCCAGAAATCACTCGGGCTTTTTGCGAAGTATGGCATCCGGAAATTGAGTTTCAGTTCGAAACCCATCAGACGGGCTGTGCCACGGGCGATGTCCGAGTACCCGGAGAAATCTCCATAGATCTGAAACGCAAATGCCAGTAAACCGACGAAGATCTCCATGCCGCTGTTCAGAGCCGGAGCATTGAACACCGCATTGGCAATTGGGGCAAGGTTATCCGCCACCACGACTTTCTTGTAATAGCCGAGGAGAACA
Source organism: Lentisphaerota bacterium (assembly GCA_012514035.1). Classification (GTDB taxonomy): domain Bacteria; phylum Verrucomicrobiota; class Kiritimatiellia; order CAIQIC01; family Lenti-01; genus Lenti-01. The sequence goes on from JAAZBB010000075.1 coordinate 114,720, forward strand.
AGCCAGGCTCCTTCAGTCCAATTCGATCGGCCGATGCATCTTGGGCGTTCCACCTGACCGAGCAGGTTTCCGGCCCGCTCAATAGGGCCCGCCACAAGTTGGGGGAAGAAAGAAACAAAGAGAAGATAGTCGAAATAATGGCGGGTAGGGACAAGTTGTCGACGGTAAACGTCGATGGTGTAGCTCATCGTTTGAAAGGTATAAAACGATATCCCGACGGGGAGCACAATACGGAGGGTTGTCCAGGACAGTTCGAATCCCAGACTGGACAGGAGCGAATGCAAATTATCGGCGAAAAAACCATAGTATTTAAAGACAAACAGGATGCCGAGATTAACCACCAGACTGATGGATAGAAGCAAACCCCTTCTGCGAGGGTCTGACGACGCATAGATGATCTGGGCAACCAAAAAATCAATCGTTGAGGACAGCCAAATCAGGCCCAGAAAGCGCCAATCCCAGCAGCCATAAAATAGATAACTGGCCAAAAGCAGGAGCCAGTTTTGGCCGCGAAATGGAAGAACACGGTAGAGTGTGTAGACAACCAAAAAGAAGCCAATAAAACGAAAAGAATTAAACAGCATGGGCCAGGTTGATCCGGATGTGTGCGGTAAGGGAAGCTTTGATTATCTGCTATGCGAGACCGCTTGTTGCGAATACAAGCTTGTTCAACTTGGGGCTATGCAATTTTCTCTTTCTTTTCGCTGTGCATGAGGGTCCGAAAAGGCGCGGCCCGAATGATGATCATCTTCAGGCCAGCGCCGAGTTAAAATGGCGGAGTTACCTTGACCTGGTTCAAACCGCCGTACTGGGTGAGAAGTAGAACACATCTGCGAAACGGTTGCAATCGCTTCCCCCCTTGCGCGGCCTTGCCTTCCCCCCTGCGCCGCGTCCCCCCTTGCGCCCGACCTTCCTTTCCCCCCTCTGCCGCGACCTCCTCAAGCCCCCCTTGCGCCGCCGCTACGCTGCCCCCCTTTGCGCGGCTTCCCCCCGTACGCGCGGCGCTGCCGCGCCGCTACGCTGGACCCTCGCTCCGCTTCGCTTCGCTCGGGGGATGGCCGCCCCCGCTTCGGCCACGGCCCCGCCGCTGGCGCGGCGTGGCGCGGCCTGCGCCGGGGGCTGGCCATTCCTCGCCCCGCCGTCACGCCTGCGGCGTCCACGGCTGGGCTCCGGGTGGAACTCGCTCGCTGGCGCTCGCTCGCCTCCGCCTCGCCCAAGGGGCTCGGCGTGAAGATCGGCGGGGTTCTTCGCGGCGTTCTGCCGCGCTCTTCCGCCCTGCGGGCTTCGGGTGGGGGCGCGCGCGTCTCTCCTACCAACATTGTACTAGCTTTAGAGAGGCTTATTGAATTCCAATGTTGCTTCCTTATGGCGGATCGAGGAAAAATAGATCCTGTCAAACGAAGGTTCTGAGCACCAGTAGTGTTCAAGATGGCCCTTAAGCCGCTCATTCAGGAGACGAAGTTCGGATGGAGACAGGAAATGCTGATCTTCAATGACAAGCCAAAAGGATGAGCAGGAATGGGTCGCTTCAGCTATCGCCTTTCGCGTCTTCTCAGTAAGGATGTTTTCGAACTTTTCCTTGTAGAGATCAAGTTGTTCTGGAATTGACCGCCAGCCCGTAAGGCCTGGCGGTGCCCTGCCCACCATGTCCCGAATATCATCGTTCCGACGAGCAGGACTATCAAAGTCGAATTCTGTCGGACAGTGAAAGACGCGTTTGACATTCGCTATCTTGGCGGCTCTGGCTCTCTGTTCAGCCAGAAATTTTGTCACCTCAATTCCGATTACGTTGTGGCCGTCGCTAACAACGAAATCGGGCTTCAAATTAAGACTGATCTCGCAAGGATAGATAAGACTATCTTGGCCGACAGGTGTACTCAACCAGTTAGCAAGGACGAAGATGTCACCAAGCCTACCATTGTTGTCTGTCCGACATTCACATATCCATTCCTCGATCGACGGACCGAGCATTTCTTCAGATGGAACTTTGCAGCTGTAAGTCATGGCCATTACCGACACTGAAAGAATTCTTAGACAAGACCTAGACTCCCCCAAAACCCGCGGAACTTCCCTTCAACCCATTTCGGGTATTTTTCCCGCATCGCTTCTACGCGCTCGCGATAGTCTTTCGCGAGTGGGATATACTTAGCGTTTTGCCCGCCCCTAAGCAGGCGGAGAACGGCACTAACGGTATTTGAAGCCAGGGAGGTGTGAATTACGTACAAGAAAAGTTGCCGGCGTCGGTTGTCGTCTTCTGTCTTCTCGCACAGTTCGGCAATGTAATGTGGGAGGAGTGAAAACCACTTTCCCCGATTGTCGGCCTGGATAATGGCAATCACCTCTATTATCAGGCCAAGGACCCGATCATCAACAGATCCAAGCACACGTTGCCGCCACTCGGCGTCTGACAGTACCTCCCACATCCCGCTTGCCAATGACGGATCGGTGTATGCCTTCGCCTTTAGGGCAAGGATAACGGCAATCTGATCGTCAAGCAATCTGTCCGTCAGACTGCGCAGTGCATCACACAGCCCCTCAACTGAGCATAGCGTTCTATTGATGGCGACGAGTTGCTCCAGGGCAGTGCGCTTATCTTCCGGCTGTAGCGCGGCCCACTTGCGGGCGGTTTTACTCAACGCGCATTCCTGCGCGTAGGTGGGATCCGCCGGAGATTCGTCGGAAAACGGCAACGAACCGATGAGACAGTATAGGAGCGATTCATTAAACAGAGCCTGCGTTTCGACAGACTGCTCCTGCGGGGCGAGTCGTTCCATCGTGTTTCCCATCAGCGCCAAAAGTGCCGTCGCCCAAGGGGATGATACGGCAGCCGTCACGTATCTTAGAAACGAGCGCCCGATATGCGGGCTAGCGGCTAGCCAGATGTGCGCGGATTGTTCCGCCGCCGGTTTGACCCAGTTCTTGCGATAGAACTGCGCCGATTCCGGATTGTTTGGGAAAACCGATGCCAAACGCTCGGTAAACCACCAAGCGAAGCACGCGATACTAGCGCCGTCGTTATCCGGCAATTGCGCCTCTAGGCGGTAAACGAAGTGCCGGGCTAAATCGCGCCTAAGTGCATACGGCTCATGAGCCATGCCTTCCGCGCATTTTCTTCCCGATTCATTCAGGACACCTAAGACAACCTGCCAAAGTTCTGGGAGTCTTCCATCAGGAATCAGTTCCGGGTGAAGGATAAATACCGAGCAAGCGTGATATCGGGGGATGGGTCCAGACGCACCTTGCTCCCACTGCCAAACTTCTGCCCACACATCGGCTGTTGTGTGTCCGGCTATCCATCGGGACACAACCTCGCTCATGGAATATGGCGGAGCCAGAGGCAGATAACCCAATTTCGCATAGTACCTACTGCAGGCATCTTTAAGGCTCTCTGCGTCGCGAATTACCGATGCCATGACCTCCAAAAGACGGGGGTGCTCCAATTCGGGGTTTTTAACCTCCAAGGCAATGGAATCAAGCGAGGGCACGACTGGATGAAGCACGCGCGGCACATACTTGTCCAGAATGTCCTGTACGACTGGCTCACATTTCAGACATTGTTGGACCATATGCAACGCGGCCAACACATCATCATTAAACGCGTCACACAGGGCAATGGCTGCGACCCGCCAAATATGGGGTGTCTCCGACATTACCCCTGTCCGCGTATTGTCTAGCACCTCCAGAGTTTTTGGCGTCACTGCAAACGATTTGTCGGATATTTGCCGGTCGAGATAGGTAAAAGCGGCTTTCCTGATATCAGGTAGTTCAGAAAGAAGAAGGACGTGAACCTCAATGACCATTCGTATAGGCTCTTTATCCTGGGTAAGATATGTGAGAAGCGGCCCAGGCGGGAGACCTATGCGCCGCGGATGGTTTGGATCGCGCAGAACCTCTAGATCAACATTGGCACCGATTGGTTCAATATGCTCCTTGAATAGATTAAGGTCCTGCAATGCCACCAGAGTGCGGAAGTCGATGTGATCACAATTACGCAAAGCGCAATTCCGCATCCGAACCTGCATCCCCCGCAAAACGTTGTGCATGTCCTCAAGACTTGGTTGCTCTTCTGGCTGTGTCATTTAGTATTCCCGTTACAATTCGCATATATTCATCATCGGTAAGTAGCATGGCGTTCTTTATCGCCGTCATCGCATCCGCCATCCGAGGCTCACCGTAATGGTCTATTGAGTGAAGAAGGGTATTCGACAGGAGCAGGCGGGGTGTCATCTCGCTGATTTGCACCTTCATGGGGCCCGTCATAACAACGGGGGACGAAGGCAATAATTCTTGGCAAATCCATTTCGTTAAGCGTGTCGCAGATTCGGGCGTGAACCGTTGGTCGGCCCAAATTAGTATTAAGAATTCCGCAGCGACGGTTACCCACTTTAAATATAGTCGCATAGCCATGGATTCTTTAATCTCTGTATTTTCCGGCCCTCCGAATAGACCAGCATCTCGCATGCAATCGTGAACATACTCCGCCACTCGCTGCAGAGACTGCCCAGGAGCATTCTCTCGATACTGGTCGGCTAGGAATTTCAGTACTTCCGGCGGCGGCACGATGAACCGATAACGCCATTCTATGAGCTGCAGAATCGCGGTAGCGGCCTTGCTTGGCTCTAACTTTCCCGCAGCCATGAGCGCCATCGCTACAATGTCGGACCCGAATGCGCCGCGCGGCACATTCGCATTTTCATTAAGTGTAAATGCCTGACATACGCGATCATCAGCAAGCAAAGGCGTCTTCGTGTCTTGGGCAATGAAGCAGGCAAGGAACGCAAGATAGTCCTTATCCTCCCTGTCTTCCCCGTCTTCTCCGCGCATCGGCACCGGCACGATGTGAGGCACGAACTTGAAACGAGCATTCCCGCGAAGCCGGTTCCATAGATCCATATGCCATTGGCGTGTTCCCTCCTGGCAAGCAATCGCGTCCAAGCGTTGGATCACCTCCCGATACTCCTGCGCTGTGATATGGATCCGGTAAAAGTTGGTCAACGCATCCATGAGTCCGGTATGCGCCACCGGTTCCAATGTGGTCAAATCCAGCATAATGGCCTGAAACTGCCTTAACGCCGGATGTTTTTCGTCCACCGCCGCCGGTTTTGTGAAGAGGCGGGAAATTTCAACATAATCTTCATCGCTTACGAGACCGGAATGGTGAACCGGGCCGATCAAATCCCTCAACCGATACCTATGCTCAGCCGAATCGGCGTACTCGTCGACAAACGGCATCGATGTTGCCGCTTCCTTCCCCTCCGGTAGTATGGTGATATGACCTGCGGCGACCTGCTTAGAGATTTGCTCCGCGCTCTGCTGCAGCAAACGCTGGTGGAGAACCATTTGCCGGCTGTCTTCCAGCACCGAAGGCAGATAGCCGGCAGGCACCAGCACCTCGCCGAAGTGTTCTGCCGCAGCGTCGAGCAGATCTAAGCGATGGAGAGTAATCAAGGCGGAGATATCCGCAACAATCCTTGTGCCGGTTGGCGGACATTCCAGCGGCAACAATTCTCGCCTGCCGTGATCCGATTCACGGGCATTGAATCCGTTGGTCGAGTAGATGCAGAATCGCGCACGGTTAGTCGGCTCATCACCGACCCATCCCATCTTCTGGGTCCGTGTTCGCCAGCCCCAGTAGATCGCGTTGTTTGACATCTGTTCTGCCCACACCCAGGGCATGCGCCCTTTCAGCATCTCGCCGTGTAAAAACTCGTTGCGGTCTTGGGTCTGCTTGAAGGACTGCTTGAACATATCCAGGGCTTCGTCCTTTTGAACCATGCGAAGGACCTCAGACTTAACCGCTCCCTTCTCGCGCAACCGGTTGAGTTCCATTAGGGCTTCATTTCCCGCCTTGTCTTTTCCCGCAGCATGGGCGGTCGTCATATAGACCATGAGGAAGTTAGGGTCACTCCAAAGCCGCTCCCGGAACGGCTCCAGCGATTCCAGAGCCACTGCCGGCTGACCTACGCTGTGGTACAGTTGCGCACGACCCAGAACGGTCGAGAGCGACGGGCTCTCCTGCTGGCACAATTCATTAAATAGCTGCAGGCTTTCGTCAGGCCGGAACAATTGGGCAAGGCAGATCGCCAGATTAAATGTGTGCTTAACGTTGGTCGGCTCGATTACGCGTAACGCCTGGAACTGGATCGTCGCCTTCTCCAGGTCGTGTAATATGAATGTGTAGATGTGCGCGAGATTGCTGCGCACGGAAAGGTTGCACGGTTGAATTTCCGCCAGCCTCTCGTAGCACCACACTGCAACATCGTATCTCCCCGCCTTGAAAGCTACATCGCCCGTCTTATGCAGCAAACCGGCATCGTTCGTCTTCTTTGCTGCAGCGAGCAGAAAGTCCACCGCCTCCGCCAAATCCTGCTTCTGCAGCAACGCGTTGGCTCGGAGTTGCAGCCAGTAGGGATCATTCTCGGACTTCTTTCCGTCAAGGATGGCTATGGTCTGGTCGGGATCTCCACGGCGAAGGGCGATACTCCCCTCGAACATCGCATGAAGTCGTGGATTATGTTCCACAAGCGAGCCTGCAATGGACTCGCATTCGGCGGCCGCAGGCCCATTGATGTTCTGCCAGATCTGCTGGAAGAGCTTGAAAAGCTCTTCTTTCTTCTCGGAGCTGTTGGCAAGCGGGAGCAAGTCTTTCGCCTTTACAAATGCCTCCGTATGCAGGCCAAAAGACACCGACTGGATGACTGCAGCCAGAATACCAGCGTCTAGATCGCCGGGATGGTCCTTGCTGAGCCGGTCCGGAAGGTTAGGAGGAGCTGCAATGTAACCGCCTAAAACGCCGCGCGCCGCTTCAATCGGCACAGGTGTCCATTGGAGCATCATCCGAAGATTCTCGGCCACTGCGGTCCGCCGCTGTAGCAAATGGTTAGCCTGAAAGGCAATTTGTAAAGCCACAATGTCGAGACTGGAACTCGGCTTGCCGGCGGCCAGAATGGGTTGAAGAACAGGGTGAAGTGTTTCGTTTAGGGCTTCGAGCTTGTCATGTTCCGCTTGGGTAATATCGCGCGGCAAGATGTTGACAGACTTATCATGCCCGGCCAATGCGCGTACCATTAGCGCCTGAGCAAGTCTCACAACGCATTGGGAATACCGGCGGCGGTCTGACAAGCTCGCCGCCCATTGTACTATCGTCTGCGCCTTTTCTATATGATCATTCAGGGCATAAGCCCTCACCGCCACATCGCACCAACGTTCGTGCGGCTCCATCCCCTCAACAATGCGCATGGCCTCAACGGTCTTCTGCTGGTTTAAAAGCAGGGCCGTACGCGTTCGAATTGCATATGAATCTGTGCGGCCATCGAGCAGAGCTAACCCCGCATCGGGACCGTGCTCTACGCTTACAAGGGACGCCTTGAGAGCAATTATCTCGTCCCAGCGGTCTTGCGCGCTGCCCCAAGTGCCAGTTTCAATCTGGGTGACTAGAGTCTTAGCCCGCTTAAAGTGCTTGCCTACAGCAATGCCATGAACTTCGACCATGTTGATGTGCGCTCGGGCCGCAGACACGACCGCGTCAAGCATGCTTCCGTCCCGCAGCACGCCCTCGTATTCGACAAGAAGCAAGTCAAGTGCTGAAACGAAATCGCCGGCCTTTTCGAAATCCCATTGCGACAAGGCATCTCGGATATCCGAAGCACATTTCCACACCATTAGTCTCCAGTCGTCGGGAACCTGTTTTTGATGCTGGAAAACAGTCCGTAACCACAAGAGGATATGCAATCCAATATCCCTTGCCTTGTTGGCCACAATGGTCTGACACTTCTTGCGTAGATTATCTCTAGGGCCGAACATTCTCGGCACAGCATCTGCCAATGGCACAAATTGTGAACCGAGTTGCAGATTTATCTGTCCGCCGTTGATGTTGTAAATTGTAATATGTGCGTTACTTTCGACAATTCCGAAAGAGTTTGCTTGTGGCGAACTCAATACTGGTAGTGTGGTCGGAGCCGAACTTGATGGCGGTGGCGATGGAAGCACCTCGACAAGGGACCGCGCAAAGGCGGCGGCAATGAGGGCGGCATAATGCTGCCACTGCTTGTTTTTCTTTTCGTTACAGTAATCGCATGTTCCGCGAACTATCAGATAGCCAACTCCGTCGTGAACCCACGTGGCGTCTTGGACGCCCGAACCTTCCATCTCAACACAACAGAGAACACGACCGGCACCAAGAGCAGCCGCCACAATTGCATTGCGCTTTTCAGCATCCTTAAGCACCGCATTACTGCTAGCGATTGCGCCGACGAACAATCGAGGAACACCTTCCTGCTTTCGATTGGTGTCAACGGGATGAGGAATTGTCCCTGTGCCGTCATCCAGGATATCGGTATCCGGATTAGGCCTGTGCCACTCCGGAAACTGGCGGCACGCCTGGGCAATATGCGATAGCCACGGTTGTTGCCCCATTTCTTCCAATGACATTAGTCGGTTGATGGCGCTTATAAGTCGTGCCGATGGCTTTGTCGGAACAGAGAGATACTCAAACGGCTTACCTTGTACATGCTTGCCAAAATCAAACTGGAAAACGCCATGTGAACTAGACACAACAATATCGCCAAGTCGTACATGCTTGTTCGCATCCTCAGGGCACGGGATAGCGCCAGCAATCCCGACCATGATGACATGCCGAATACTCTCACAATCACTGAGCATGCGAGACGTTTGCGCCGCCGCTAGATTGTTGCCCATTCCCAGAAACTGTGTTATCGCAACAATAATCTGGCCGCCAACGCAAGGCACCGTACATAGATCATAAACAGTGCCAGATACTCCTGCTGCGCGGACTTTGGTCTGAAACACGGCGCAGACAGCCGCATGTTCCTTTGGAAGCGCTGTTACAATGCCGACAGTTGCCTGTGGCAATGTGATTTCAGTGCTCATGCGAAGGCCATTACGCCACCTTTTGGTTTACAATATTAGCCTGCATATGTGGTCTTTGACAGATTTGTGCCCGATGGAAAGATAATCTCGCGTCACATATGTCGAAACCGTTGCCAGCACCTCACTCGCACCATCAATATTGTCGTGTTGTATCCTCAGAACATTCTCGAATGTAGCAGGTCGAGCCCAGAAACACCAGTTGAAAGCCGACGGCTTGACCCCGATATATGACCATAAACCACAGGTTTTCCCCGCTGTGAAATACCAGGCCCGATTTTTCCACACTATGGAAATTCTTTTCGGGATTTTTCCACACAATGGAAAGAATGTTTCCACAGTGTGGAAAACTCGGGTTTAGGGCTGTTTTCGGGGGTTTTAGGGCTGTTTTCCGGGGCTGTTGAGCGGAGCACGCGGCGCCCTATGTGAGCCGTTGAGCGCGCCCGACCGAGTGGCCGGGAAAACGGCAACCGCCGCAGGCGGTCAGCGCCCTCAGCCGCAGCCGCCTCGGGTGCGGCGTAGTGGCGCGGCCGTTTTTTCTGGCCGCGAGGTCGGGGGTTCTACGCGCTCTCAGGCGAAACGGGGGCGGTGCGTGTGGAGCGTGGATCAACGGGGGGCTGTTAAAAATTTCTAGAGGATTGAGAGAACTTTCCGCGGAGTGCCGACAGGCACGACCCCAGGACCGAACGCGCCTTGCGCGGTCGGGGCGGTGCCGGGCGCGGTCCAGAGTCCGCGCCTGGCAGGTGGCCGCCGTGAAGCAAGTGGCCCCGAGTTTCACGCGTAGCGGGAAGCTCGGGGCGAGTTGCAGGCGGCCTTGCAGCGCCTTTTGAGGCCATTTTTTGGGTGAAATGGAGGCGCGGGGGGCATTCATAGCCCCCAAAGCGCCGAAATGAGCCCGAAAAATGGCCTGGAAAGGCGCGGACGGACAAGCGGCGTTGGAAATCCGCCGTCCTCGGCGGATTTGAACGACGCGCGTAAGCGAGGGCGATAGCCCGAGCGCGGATCGGAGGCGGGGTTGGGCTCGCGGCGGGCTGCCGCGTACCGCATCTCCGCGCGCGCCCCCACCCGAAGCCCGCAGGGCGGAAGAGCGCGGCAGAACGCCGCGAAGAACC
>JAAZBB010000076.1 GCA_012514035.1 Lentisphaerota bacterium
CACCTTCCTCCTGCTTATCACAGGCAGTCTGGCTAGAGTGCCTAACTGAATAAGGGCAACTAGCCACAGGGGTTGCGCTCGTTGCGGGACTTAACCCAACACCTCACGGCACGAGCTGACGACAGCCATGCAGCACCTATGCTGGCTCGATCTTGCGACCGTCGTCTCCCTTTCAGGATTCTACCACCAGCATGTCAAGTCCAGGTAAGGTTCTTCGCGTTGCATCGAATTAAGCCACATGCTCCACCGCTTGTGCGGGTCCCCGTCAATTCCTTTGAGTTTTAGTCTTGCGACCGTACTCCCCAGGCGGTACACTTAACGCGTTAGCTGCGGCGCGCAAAGGGACAATTCCTCGCACACCAAGTGTACACCGTTTAAGGTTAGGACTACCAGGGTATCTAATCCTGTTTGCTCCCCTAACTTTAGAGCCTCAGCGTCAGTATCTGTCCAGAGAGCCGCCTTCGCCACCGGTGTTCCTCTTGATATCTACGCATTTCACCGCTACACCAAGAATTCCGCTCTCCTCTCCAGTACTCTAGCCCGGCAGTTTCGAATGCATTTCCACAGTTGAGTTGTGGGCTTTCACATTCGACATACCGAACCGCCTACGCTCCCTTTACGCCCAGTAAATCCGAACAACGCTCGGGACCTCTGAATTACCGCGGCTGCTGGCACAGAGTTAGCCGTCCCTTCCTCCTGTGGTACTATCATTCCCAGGTCCTGTTCAGACCCGGGCCATTTCTCCCACATGACAGGAGTTTACAATCCGAAGACCTTCATCCTCCACGCGACGTCGCACCGTCAGGCTTGCGCCCATTGCGAATGATTCTCGACTGCAGCCTCCCGTAGGAGTCTGGGCAGTATCTCAGTCCCAGTGTGGCTGACCATCCTCTCAGACCAGCTAACCGTCATCGCCTTGGTGGGCCGTTACCCCGCCAACTAGCTGATAGTGCACGGACTCATCTCCAAGCGGCAGGCCTTGCGGTCCCCGCCTTTGGATTCTCCGGCATGCGCCGGATCACCACATTCGGGATTATCTCCCCTTTCGGGAAGCTATACCCAACTTGAAGGTAGATTATCCATGTTGTACTCACCCTTCCGCCACTTTCCTCCAAAAGTTCTTGTCCGAAAACTTGAACTCTCAGATTCTCGTTCGACTTGCATGCCTAATCCACGCCGCCAGCGTTCGTTCTGAGCCAGGATCAAACTCTCCATATGAATATGGTTTCAAACCTCCGGTTGCCCGGCGGCTTGAGATTGCTGATCCTCATCGACGCCCCGGTTTAGGAATCCGGCGCGCCGAAAGAATTAACTTATGACTCAACACAAGCTGTTTGTACTTACCACACCGCTTCTGGTTCGAAGCGGTGTTACATGAATGTTTATTCCATTTTCCAAAGAGCAAAAACGCACAGAATCCCGTTTCCCTTTCCCTGTTCGTCAAGGGACTTTCGGAACCGTGCAGCGGCAGGACTTCCCACTCGCTTAATGAATCCTGTCGTGAATCTACCCGGAGACTGGCTTAGTTGTCAACCGGACAAAACACATTTTTCAACAGAACCCAACTTCCGTTTCTTCTGCCATTTTTTCGACACAATCCACTGAAGTGTCGCGTACCCTACAGCCCTCCTCACGGTTCGTCAACTCTCTTTTTTGTTTTTTTTACAAAAAGTTTTCGCGCGGATTTGGTGTGCCCCGCATCGCTCACATCCCGAACCGACTCGACACCTCACACCCGGGCGGAGCTTGCGCCGCTGGGGATAATCCCCTATGGTCCCAGAGCCATGAAACGTCCGCGGCTTGTCATTCTGGACGCCTATGCCACCAATCCAGGGGATCTGTCCTGGGCACCCATCGAGAAGCTGGCGGATTGCACCATCCACGATCGGACCGCGCCGGCTGATGTCGCGGCCCGCGCGGGGAATGCGGATGCGGTGATGCTGAACAAGGCGCGACTGGATGCCCAGGCGATAGCCCAAGCCCCCAACCTGAAATACGTGGGCATCCTGGCTACGGGATGGAACACAGTGGATTTGGATGCTGCCTATCGGCGCGGGCTGGTCGTCACCAATGTCCCCGGCTACAGCTCCGACTCGGTGGCGCAGCACACCTTCGCCCTCTTGCTGGAACTGACCAATCACGTCGGACAGCATGCGACAGATGTCCGTGCCGGCGGATGGAGCCGGAATCCCGACTACTGCTACCGCCTGACGCCGCAGATCGAACTGGCTGGATTAACCCTTGGCATCGTGGGCTACGGCCAGATTGGGCAGGCCGTTGCCCGCATCGGCCGGGCGTTCGGCATGCGGATATTGGCGCATCGCCGCCATACCGGCACCCCGCCGCCGGTCGATGTCGAATACGTCTCCCTGGATCGTCTTTTCTCGGAGAGCGATGTTGTCAGCCTGCACTGCCCGCTTTCCCCCGCCACGACCGGACTGGTCAACGGCCAGCGCCTGGCGCTCATGAAGCCCAGTGCATTTTTAGTCAACACCGCCCGCGGCCCGTTGCTCGTGGAGCACGACGTGGCGGCAGCACTACGGAACGGGACCATCGCGGGCGCCGCGCTGGATGTCCTGTCCACCGAACCGCCGGCGCCGGACAACCCCCTGCTCTCGGCCCCGAACTGCCTCGTGACCCCTCATCTGGCCTGGGCAACGGCGGCCGCACGCAAGCGCCTGATTGACATGGCGGCGGACAACTATCGCGCATTTTTGGATGGCAAGCCGATCCACTGCGTTCCATTCCCGTAAGCCGGCTTCCGCGCCCCGTCCGCTGGCGCCGACGGCCCGGAGCGGGTCAGGTCGTAATTGGTTGTTTTCCAGGGAGTTCTGCATGCCGGAGTGTCGCCTGCGGCCTGCTGGCCCCCCCACTCCAAAAAGCGGCCGGAGCCGTCCAAACAACAGCCGCTGCCCTATGGGCTGACACCGGACTCAACCCCCCAGTATTTTTCCATGCCCCAGGAGAAATCGTGGCGCCGGTAGTTGCGCAAACGATCATGATAGACCGCAAAAGCCATGGGATAGGCGGTGAAAATCCACGGGCAATCCTCCAGCATCACCGCCGCCGCGGTCCGGCACAGGGCTTCGCGTTCCGGCGATTCGGGCATGCCGATGACTTCCCGGTAGAGCCGATCGAACTCCGGGTTGCAGTAGTTGGCGCGATTGGGTCCCGGAGAAATGTTCTCGCTGGCGAACAATTGCAGAAAGTTCTGGGCATCCGGGTAGTCACCAATCCAGGACAGGCTGAACATCTGCGCCTGACGCCGTTCGATCTTCTGCAGGAACGCCGGCCAGTTGTTGTAGCTGGGCTCGAGAACCACGCCGATCCGGGCCATGAAACTGGCCATCAATTCGGCGGCTTGCCGGACCTCGGGATTGTCCGCCGTCCCCAGCTCGAGGGTCAGTTTGAGTCGCCGGCCGGTGGCGGGATCCCGGCCAGCGGGATACCCGGCCTCGGCCAGCAGGTTGACCGCCCGGTCGAGATCGAACGAATAGGGCAGCGGGTCCGGGGAATGTCCGGCAACTCCGGGCGGTACCGGGCCGGTGGGAATCATCATGCGCCCGTTGTGGAAGTCCAGCCAGGCCTGGACGTCAAAGGCGCACGCCAGCGCCTGCCGCAGTTTCTGGTTGGTGCCCACGACGGGATCATCCATGTTGAAGGCGGTGTAGTTCACGACGAGCTGCGGCGATTTGCTCAGCACGATGCCGGCCGCCGCCAGCTCGGGCCGCAGTTCCATCGCGGGCGTGATGAGGCTGTCCCATTGATCGCGGCTGACATCCGTCAGGTCCAGTTGTCCCGACAGGAACATCAGCCAGGCCGTGGAGGGATCGCCCACGACGGACTCCACGATGCGCGGGGTCAGGGGCAGGCGTTTGCCGGCATCGGGACCGGGCACGGACACAGGCATGGTTTCCACGCGGCCGGTTTCGGCCCATTTGGGATTGGCCTGGAACTCGTAGCGGTAGTTCTGCCGCGCCGCGGCCAGCACATACGGGCCGGTGCCGACGGGATGCTGGGCAAAATCCGCGCCGTAGAATTCCACGGCTTCGCGCGGCACAACAAAGGCATATGGCATGGCCAGCACCCACAACAATTGCGGATAGGGCGCAACGAGGCGGATTTCCAGTTCATGCGGCCCCAGCGCTCGCAGCCCTTCGACGGCGGCATCGTAATCGGTCGGCGCGGGCCCCTGGCTGGCCTCGCGAAACCGGTCCAAACCCGCGATCCGGTTGCGATAGGCCCAGTATCCTCCGGAGGCATTTTTGGCATCCGCAATGCGCAAGATGGAGTAGATCACATCCCGGGCCACCACCTCGCGCCCTTTGCCGGCGGTCGCTACAAAGCAGGGATCATCCGCAAAATAAATGCCCGGGCGGAGAGCGAACCGCCACACCAGGCCGTCATCCGTAACCGTGGGCATGGTCCGGGCCAACAGGGGCTCCAAGTGGTAAGGACGGTCCCAATAGGCAAATTGCAGGAGTCCTTCGTAGATTTTGCCCGCGGCTCGGAGCGAAGCCATGTCGCCGGCATGCGCCGGGTCGAATCCGGGAATGCGCGCCGTCGTCATGCGCAAGGTCGGCACCTCCTCCGGCACCGGCACCGTTGGATTCCCGCACCCGGCGACTGCAAGGACACAAAGCATACCGGCGGAGATAGAAAGCAAAACCCTGCCCCGTCCGGTCGAATGTCTGAAAAGCCGCATCCCCGCGCAGCAGATGCGCGGGGATGCCGAATTCCGAATGGGATTCACCCGACTGCCCTAAGGGGCGGATTCGGACTCCTCGGCCGGCGGGGGTTCCGTTGCTTCTGCAGCGGGAACCGCTTCGGTTTCCGAAGCGGCGGGAAGGTCATCCGCTGCCGCGGTCGCGGGCACAGGCTCCAGTTCGCCCCCCTCACCCATTTGCATAACCATGGGGGCCGAGGGTTCAACGATTGGCTCGCCAGCGGGTTCGCCGGCCATCATCGGAGCGGGCTGCATGGGGGCCGGCGCCGGTGCGGGTGCAGCCGGCATGGCCCGGTCCGCCTTATCCATCACGGATCCGCCGCCGCCATGGCCGCGGGCGAACAGAATACCCAGCACAATGGTGGTCGCCATGAAGACGGTGGCCAGCGTAATGGTCATGCGGGTCAGCACGTTACCCGCCCGGCTGCCGAACAGGCTTTCGCCCATTCCGCCGCCGAAGGCCATGCCGAGGCCTTGATCCTTGGACTTCTGCGCCAGAATCACCACGATCAGCAGGAACGCGGTCAGGACTTCGATGATTAAAAGGACGCTGATGAGAATGGACATGGTCGGGCTGCTCCTGGAAATGGCAAAGTCGTAGGTTTAGACCGCGGCGCGGACAATGTCAATGAACGACTTGGCATCGAGGGCGGCCCCGCCGATCAGGCCGCCGTCGATATCGGGCATGGCAAACAGTTCCCGGGCGTTGGCCGGCTTGACGCTGCCCCCGTACTGGATGCGAACCGCCTGGGCCACGGTGGCATCATACAGGCCGGTCAGCACCTGGCGGATCAGCGCGTGGACTTCCTGCGCCTGCTCGCTGGAGGCGGTTTTGCCGGTGCCGATGGCCCAGACGGGCTCATAGGCGATCACCGAGTCCAGCATCTCCTTGGCGGAGAGACCGGCCAGGCTGCCTTGGACCTGGGTGGTGATGACGGCCTCGACCTGACCGGCTTCGCGCTCCTGCAGGGTTTCGCCCACGCACACGATGGGATGCAGGCTGGAGGCCAGGGCCGCCTGGGCCTTGCGGTTGACGATGGCATCGGTCTCGCCGAAATACTGGCGGCGTTCGCTGTGGCCCAGGATCACATAGTGGCAATACAACTCCCGCAGCATCCCGGCGCAGATTTCGCCGGTGTAGGCGCCGTTCTTCTCCCAGTGCATGTTCTGCGCGCCGAGGTCGAGATGCGTACCTTGGATGAGTTCGCTGACCGTGGCCAGGGCGGTGAACGGCGGGCAGACGACCACTTCGACCTCGCGGAAGTTCGCCAAGTCGGCTTTCAGGGCGGTCACCAAGGTTGCCGCCTCCGCGGTGGTCATATTCATTTTCCAGTTACCGGCTACGATTTTTTTGCGCATCTTGAGTCCTTTGCTTTTTTCCATCACCGCGGCGGCCCGGGTTACTTGTCGTTCAGCGCCGCCACTCCGGGCAGTTCCTTGCCTTCGAGAAATTCGAGGCTGGCGCCGCCGCCGGTGCTGATGTGCGTCATGTGCGCGGCCAGGCCGCTCTGGTTCACGGCGCTGACACTGTCGCCGCCGCCAATGATGCTGGTCGCCCCGCTGGCCGCCACCGCCTGGCAGACGCCCAGGGTCCCGGCCGCGAACGGCTTCATCTCGAAGCAGCCCATCGGGCCGTTCCAGACGACCGTCTTCGCGCCTTGAATGGCCGCCGCATACACCTTGATGGTCTCGGGGCCAATGTCCAGAGCCATCCAGCCGGCGGGAATGTCGTTGCCGACCACCTGGGTGGCGGCCGCCGCATCGAACTTGTCGGCCGCAATATTGTCCACGGGCAGCAGGAGTTGCCGGCCGTTGGCCTGGGCCTTGGCGATCATCTCGCGGGCGTAGTCGAGCTGGTCAAGCTCGCACAGGGAATTGCCGACCTCGTGCCCCTGGGCCTTCAGGAAAGTATAGGCCATGCCGCCGCCGATGATCAGGGTGTCCACCTTGTCCAGCAGGCGGTTCACGACCGCCAGTTTGTCGCTCACCTTCGCACCGCCGAGAATCGCCACGAACGGACGGTCGGGGTTTTCGACCGCGTTGCCCAGGTACTGGATTTCCTTTTCCATCAGGAAGCCGGCCACGCACGTGCCGATATACTTGCAGATGACCGCGGTCGAGGCGTGCGCCCGGTGCGCGGAACCAAAGGCATCGTTGACAAAAACATCGCCGTAGGAGGCCAGCTTCTGCGCCATGGCCTGCTGCTTTTCCTTCAGCGCGGCCTTCTGGTCCTTGTATTCGGCGTCGGTCATCTCGTCGGTCTTCTTGACCTTGGCCTCTTCCTCTTTGTGGAAGCGGGTGTTCTCCAGCAAAAGGACCTCGCCAGGCTTCAAGGCCGCGACCTCGGCATCCGCTGCGAGGCAGTCGGCGGCAAAGGCCACCGGCCGGCCGAGCACCTGGGCCAGATGCGCCGCCACGGGCTTGAGGCTGAAGTCCGCCTCGTAGCCCTTGCCTTTGGGCCGGCCCAAATGGCTCATCAACACGAGGCTCGCACCCTTTTCCAGGACATGCCGGATCGACGGGAGGGCCGCCTGCACCCGGGTATCATCGCTGATGACCCCGCCCTTGATCGGCACGTTGAAATCCACGCGCATGATCACGCGCCGGCCGGCCAGTTCCACATCCTTCAGGGTTTTCTTGTCCATGGCTGGGTCTCCTTGCAGACCGATGCGGAGAGCGGGAAATCGCCGCCCTCCGCATCCGGATTCCGGTTGTCGTCCTTACTTGACGGTATCCATGTGGACCATGAAGTCCAGCAATTTGTTGGAATAGGCCCACTCGTTGTCGTACCAGGACACCACCTTGGCGAAATTCGGGTTCAGCATGATGCCCGCCTTGGCATCAAAGATCGATGTCCGCCGATCGTGGTTGAAGTCCGTGGAGACCACGTCTTCCTCGGTATAGCCCAGGATGCCCTTCATCTCGCCCTCGGAGGCCTTCTTCATCGCAGCCTTGATGGCGGCATAAGCCGAGTCCGCGTCGGCGCCGGGAGCCTGGTCGAGACGCACGGTCAGATCCACCACGGACACATTCAGGGTGGGAATGCGGAACGCCATGCCCGTCAGCTTCCCCTTGAGGGCGGGAATCACCTTGCCAACGGCCTTGGCGGCGCCGGTGGACGATGGAATGATGTTGCCGGCGGCGGCGCGGCCACCGCGGAAATCCTTCTTGCCGCCGGGACCGTCCACGGTCTTCTGGGTCGCCGTTGTCGCATGCACCGTCGTCATCAGGCCTTCCACGATGCCCCAGTTGTCATTCAGCACCTTGGCCACCGGCGCCAGGCAGTTGGTCGTGCAAGAGGCGGTGGAGACGATTTTCTGGCCCTGGTAGGTCTTGTGGTTCACGCCCATTACGAACATGGGGGTGTCGTCCTTGGACGGCGCACTCATCACCACGCGCTTGGCGCCGGCCGTCAAATGGGCCTCCGCCTTGGGCTGGTCAAGAAAGAAGCCGGTGGATTCACAGACGTAGTCCGCGCCGACATCGCCCCACTTCAGGGCCGCGGGATCCTTTTCCGCCGTCAGCCGGATCTTCCGGCCATTGACAACCAGGGCTCCGTCCGCAGCTTCCACCGTGCCTTGGAACCGGCCATGAATGCTGTCGAACTTCAACAGATAGGCCAGCTGTTTGGAGTCGAACAGATCATTGATGCCGACTACTTCGATGTTGGGATTTTCAACCGCCGCGCGGAAAACCAGCCGCCCGATGCGGCCAAACCCATTGATACCAACCTTGATCGCCATTGTTCAGTCTCCGTATGTTGTTGTGAGATGCCGCCGGCGGGCGGGTGCCCGCAAAGTGGCGGAATTGCGCGAGACCATACGCCTGGGCGCCGGCCGCGTCAATCTTCGATTCGCAGGAATAATCTAGCGAAAAACGGTTAACCTGCCTCGGCGGCCGGGGCGGATCAAGGGGTCCCATCCTCGCCCGGCATCAGCCGCGGCAGCAGGAACAAACCGGTCAGGAACAGGCCCGCCGTGACCGCCAGGCCGGCAACCACATCGCCGACGCAAGTGCCTACCGCCACAAAGATGCCGTCTGGTGCCTGGGGGGGCACGCGCTCAAGCCAGGGGCAATGCCCGCGTCGCTCACCAACTTTCTGGATCCCAATTCCATGTGATTCTTCCTTTTCGTTGTCTCTCGTTGCGCTGATCATTCCATGCCGGCGCAGTCGCGGGCCGTTCCCGTTCGCGTACCGCTCGCAACCTTATCTATTAAATATTATTTAATAATAATTATTCCTATTAATGAACAAACAAAGAATCAGCTCCGCCGGCCGGCAGCACGCTTACAGGTCCGGCAGCGGCCCCGCAGCTCGACATGTACGGAATCCACCCGCCCTAGCGCGGCGACCTCGGGTGGGGGCCGGAAATCATCCAAGGCGGTGCTGTTGAAGTCGACAATCCGCCCGCAGGCTTCGCAAACGAAGTGGTGGTGATGGTCCATATTGGCGTCGAACCGCGCGCGATCCTGCCTCGAAGACACGCGGGAGATGACCCCCTTTTTCTCCAGCAGGCGCAGGGTGCGGTAGACGGTGTCGAGCGAGATGGCGGGAATGCGCTGGCGCACCCGGGTGTAGACCGTCTCGGCGTCCGGGTGCTCGGTGGTGCCGGCTAGCTCGCGCAGGATTTCCATGCGCTGGTGCGTGGCCTTGACCCCCTCCCGGCGGCAGGCCGCGGTGAAGTCCCCCACCTGCTGATCCACCTGTTTGCGCGTCAGCTTCATGAAATAAGAATCATTCTTATTTGTCATTTTACTCCCCCGGCGGGGGTTTTCAAGCCGTTCGCCTGAAAATCCCGCCGGTCTGGCGGCCGCGCCGCTCCGCCCCGGGCCGCTGCTCGGGGCGGGGAACCGACGATGCTACCAGTTGACCAGGAAGCGCTTGATGAGCGGCTCCCAGGTCAGCAGGACCGGCGCAATGACGAGGGCCACCACGCTCATCAGCTTCATCAGGATGTTCAACGAGGGGCCGGCCGTGTCCTTGAAGGGATCCCCCACCGTATCGCCCACCACGGCCGCCTTGTGCCAGGCCGACCCCTTGCCGCCATGCGCCCCGGCCTCGATGTGCTTCTTGGCGTTGTCCCAACAGCCGCCGGCGTTGCTCATGAACAGCGCCATCAGCACGCCCGAGGCCGTCACGCCGGCCAGCAGGCCGCCGAGCATCTCTTTGCCGAACACGAACCCGGTCACCACCGGGGTGAGGATGCCCAGCAGAGCCGGCACGGTCATCTTCATGATGGCCGCGGCGGTCGAAATGTCCACGCAGCGCGCATAGTCGGCCTTGGCGCCCTCCTTGCCTTCCAGCAGGCCCGGGATCTCCTTGAACTGGCGGCGCACCTCCTCGACCATCGCAAAGGCGGCCTTCCCCACCGCCTTCATCGCGAAGGCCGAGAACAGGAACGGCATCATGGCGCCGACCAGCAGGCCGGCCATCACCTTCGGATCGGTCACGTCGATGATCTTCAAATCGACGGTCTCGCGAAACGCCGCAAAGAGCGCGAGGGCGGTCAGCGCGGCCGAACCGATGGCAAAGCCCTTGCCGATGGCCGCCGTGGTGTTGCCCACCGCATCGAGCTTGTCGGTGCGCTGGCGCACTTCCTTCTCCAGGTGTGCCATCTCGGCGAGGCCGCCGGCGTTGTCGGCGATCGGCCCGTAGGCATCCACGGCCAGCTGAATACCCGTGGTGGCCAGCATGCCCAGGCCGCCGAGGGCGATGCCGTAGAGGCCCGCAAAGTAGTAGCAGGCGATAATCGCCACCGACAGCACCAGCACCGGCGCCGCGGTCGAAATCATGCCCACGCCCAGCCCGGCGATGATATTGGTGGCCGCACCCGTTCCGGACGCATCCGCCACGCTGTTGGAGGGGCCTTTGCCCTCCGCGGTGTAGTACTCGGCCAGCAGGCCGATCACCGCCCCGGCCACCAGGCCCACCACCGTCGCCAGGAATACGCCGCCGCTGGTGCAGGTCAGCGCCGAGGCGCCGGCCACAGCGGATTCAATATTGAATGTGCCGGGCAGCATCCACTGGCAGATGAAATAGGTCGCCACCGCCATGATGAGGCAGGCGCCGAAGGTGCCTTGATTAAGGGCCGTCTGGGGATTGCCGCCTTCCTTCGTCCGGACGAAGAAGGTGCCGGCGATGGAAAACAGGATGCCTGCGCCCGCGATGACCAGCGGCAGCAGGACAAACGTGATATCCTTGACCCCGTTGACCGTGATGGTGGCGCCCAGCACCATGGCTGCCACGATGGCACCGACATAGGATTCAAACAGGTCGGCGCCCATTCCGGCCACATCGCCCACGTTGTCGCCCACGTTGTCCGCAATGACCGCCGGATTGCGCGGATCATCCTCGGGGATGCCTGCTTCCACCTTGCCGACCAGATCCGCGCCGACATCGGCCGCCTTGGTATAGATGCCGCCGCCCACGCGCGCAAAGAGCGCAATGGAACTGGCGCCCATCGAAAATCCGGTCACAATCGGCAGAATGACGCTCTGCAGGACCGCTACGTCCGCGCCGAACACCTTCAACAGGACCAGCAGCGTCAGCGCCAGCCCGGTCAGGCCGAGGCCAACCACGCTCATGCCCATCACCGCTCCGCCGGAGAACGCCACCTGCAGGGCCTCCGGCAGCCCCCGGCGGGCCGCGTTCGTCGTGCGCATGTTGGCAGCCGTGGCCACCCGCATGCCGAACAAACCCGACAGCGCCGAACAAAAGGCGCCGAACACAAACGCCAGGGAAACCAGCCGGACCGGACCGGTGTTGATGGCGGCCAGCAGGATCGCCACAATGACCACCACGATGGCCAGAACCTTGTATTCCCGCCGCAGGAAGGCCATCGCCCCCTCCCGGACCGCCGCGCCGATGTCCAGCATCCGGGGCGTACCCGGATCCTGGCGGTTGATCCATTGCGTTTTCCACCACGCAAATACCAGAGCGATCAGCCCCGCCCCCAAGGCTCCAAAAATCAGGCCGTTGTTCATGGCAACGTTCTCTCCTATTGGGTTGTTGTATTGCTGCGGGGCACGGTATGGATTTTACCGAGCCCTGTCAAATCCGAAGCCCGGCAATTCGCCGGCAATCCCCCCCCTCCCAGTCCGTTACAGCAGATCCCGGAGTTCCCCGCCCAGAAGGATTTCCATCCCGATCCGGAGCGACGGCTTGGGATGGTAGTCGTCCTCGCGGGGAAATTCCACCTGCGGGGTGAGGGTATAGAAGACCCAGTTGCGATACAAAGGCCTCCGCAACGTTAGGTTCACCAGGAAGTCATCCAGTTTCCATTCCGAGTGCTTGTAGTGCGGGAACATGCTGGCCTGCACAACCCAGCCCCGCCCCTTGCGGATGCGCAGACTGGCGAACCGGATGGTTTGCTCCAATTCAAGCCCGTCCGTGGCTTCCGTTGTCCGTTCGGACGTTACCCACTGAAACCATTTGCGATCATCGAGCGGTCGGGTCCACGTCAAGGTGGTCCGCTGTCCGAATTGGTCTTCGTTGTCGTACCAGAAGCCACGCGGATTCAGTTCCAGTTTGCCGTCAAGCACCGGCCATTTGCCCTTCCACTCCACATCGGCCCATGCCACCGGGCGCGCGCTTTGAAAGCGCACCCCGCCCCCCAGGCTCAGTTCATGATGCCGCAGCGTTTCCCACAGAGTCCGGATCCCCAGACGGGTGTCATCCTCCCGGTCCAGGGGGTCGGACCCGGGCAATTCATCCCGTCCGGAATTATCCAGGAACAAGTGGAGTTTCTGCTGGAGTCCCGGCAACGCCAGGTCCGCCCGGAATCGAACCTTGAAATCCCCATTGCCGTCCAGGCTGCGGCCGCCCACCCGGCCCAGGAAGCGGAGCCGGAAGGTGGACAGATCATAATCATAGGGCTGGACTTCCTCCGTGAGCCACATGGTATCCACCCGACGAACGGCATTGTCCAAACGACGGTACAGGCTATCGTGGGTTCGGTCCAGCCAGCGGGTAAACCGGTGGTTGGCCGGTGCCACTACGCCGTTTTCGTTCTGGCGGGCGCCCTCAATGACCTGCGTCTGCAGGCTCAGCACGTGGTTGGTATCCACCACCAGCCGGTTGGTCCCGTTGGTCCGGCCGTTTCCATTCTGCCGGCCTGCCCCGGGGCGGAATGCAGGCGCCGCCGCTGCCTGGTTTGCATCCGGGACATCGTCCCCGCCCGGTTTGTGTCCGGCGGCGGATTTTCGGAACCGCGCGCACCCGGACCCGGCAAAGATCAGGCCCAGCACCCCGAAGAACATCCAGGCCATGTGAACATGCGCCATGCGATTCATGGATGCCATGACCTCGCGCGACAGTCATAGCGGCTGGTGCGCGTAATGTTCACCTGAACGAAATCCCCGGGGCGCAACCCGCGCGCCGGACCAGTCAGCACGGTTTTGCCATCCACCTCCGGGGCCTGCCACGGCGTGCGTCCTTGCCAGCCATCCCGCCCCCGCTCTTCCAGCAGCATCGTGGTCACCGCGCCTTGGCGGGCGCGGAGCCGGCGCGCGGAAATCCGCGCCTGAACCGTCATCAGATGCGCTCGGCGGTCGGCGGCGACCGTCGGAGGAACGCGCCCCGGCAACGCAAGCGAACGGGTGCCGGGTTCGGGCGACCACGCAAAAACCCCCAGATGGTCGAAATGTCCTTCCGCCACGAAGGCCAGCAACTCGTGGAACTCCCGCTCCCCCTCCCCGGGGTGGCCCGTGATGAACGTCGTCCGCAACGCCGCATCCGGCAGATAGCGGCGAATCATGGCCAGCACCTGGTCCACCCGTTTCCGCCCGTAGCCGCGCCCCATCCTGCTCAACATCCGGTCATTCACGTGCTGCAAGGGCAAATCCAGATACGGACAGACCCGCGGATCCGACGCCATGATCTCCAACATCTCCGCCGTCAGGTGTTTGGGATGGGCATAGAGGATTCGGAACCACAATTCCCCGGACATTTTCAGCAGGCCCCGGAGCAGCGGCGCCAGTTGCGGTTTCCCGGCCATATCGATGCCATATGCCGTGGTGTCCTGCGCAATCAAATTGAGTTCCTTGACCCCGGTCCCCGCCAGGGCCCGGGCCTCTTCCAGGATCGCCTTCATCGTCCGGCTCGCCCGCCGGCCGCGAATCAGCGGGATCGAACAGTAGGCGCAGTTGTTCGAACAGCCCTCGCCCAGTTTAAGGTAGGCCGATCCCGCCGATCCGATCCGCATGCGCGGCCCGTCGAGCCAGCGAAAATAGGGCTTGGACAATTTTCGCCCCGCGTAGCCGCCCGTCCCGCGGGCGGTCGCCCGTCCGGCAAGCAGATCCCGGCAGATGTCCGGCAGCCGCGGATAATCCGCGAAACCCGCCCGGACATCTGCCGATTCCAGAAAACCCGACAGTTCAGGCACGCCCCCGCTTCGCTCCACCAGGCAACCGGTCGCCACCAGCAGCGGCCGGCCCCGCCGGTTCCGCCGGACCGCCAGTTCGTGCAGGACCCCGGCCGCTTCCCGCCGCGCCGCGTCCAGAAATCCGCAGGTGTTGACGAGGCAGATATCTGCGGACGCCGGATCCGCAACAAAACGGAATCCCGCCAAAGACATGGCCGCCAGGATGCCCTCCGAATCCACTGTGTTCTTCGGGCAGCCCAGGTTCACCAGGCAAAACAAATTCCGGAACCTAGGCATTCTTTTCCATCAACTTCATCAGCCAGGCAATCTGTTCGCCCAGGTCCCGCATGTTCGCCAGGCCCTCCGCATCGTTCAGCACATCGCCCGGCTCCAGGCCCAGCCCGAAATTCCAGTAGGTCGAACCCGGCACAATCATCTGGTTGCTCAGGAACAGGTGGTTGATCGAATCCACCACGTGCAGGGCTCCGCCGCGGCGCACCGCCGCCACCGCCGCGCCGATCTTGCGCCGGAACAGACCGCCATTGGCCCGCGCCACGCGTCCGGCCCGGTCGAGCAGCCCCTTCGTCTCCGCCGTCACGTCCCCGAAATAGGTCGGCGAGCCGATCAAAATGGCATCCGCGGCCACCATCGCGGCAAACACCTCATTGAAGCCGTCCCCGGCGATCACGCAGCGGCGGTCGCGATTCCGCTTGCAGACCCCGCACGCAGTGCAGCCGCGCAGGCCCGTCCCGCCGATCCGAACCAGGCGCGTTTCATGTCCCGCCTCCGCAAGCGGATCGAGCGCCTTGCCCAGCAGAATTTCCGTGTTGCCGCCCTGACGCGGACTGCCATTAATTGCCAATGCCTTCACGTCATATCTCCAGGCCTGAGGACCGTTGGAATGTTGGAACTGTGGATTGTTGGAATATCGGGAAATCCATTACACATCTCTTTTTCATCATCTGACCTCGTTTCATCATTCCATTATTCCATCCTTCCATCATGCCACCTCCCCCTTCCCCGCCATCCAGCAAGCCGCCTCGTGCCCCGGCTCCAGTTCTTCCATCTCCGGCTGTTTTTCCCGGCAAATCGCCTGCGCCAGCGGACACCGCGGAGCGAACCGGCAGCCCGGAGGGGGCTGAGCCAGCGACGGCAATTGGCCCGGGATGTCCGGCAGACGGTCCATCCGGCCATGCAACCGCGGCATCGCCGCCAGCAGGCCTCGCGTGTATGGATGGGCCGGGCGATCGAAAACCGCGTCCCGCGGTCCCATTTCCGCCAGCCGGGCCGCATACATCACGTGGACGCGGTCGCACACATCCCAGACCACGCCCATGTCGTGCGTGATCAACAGCACCGCCGTATCGCCGCCCCGCACCTTGAGCAGCAGCTCAAAAATCTGCGCCTGGATCGTTACATCCAGTGCCGTTGTCGGCTCGTCGGCAATCACCAGTTCCGGCTCCGGCAGCAGGGTCATGGCCAGCATGGCCCGCTGGCGCATGCCGCCGGAGAGCTGGTGCGGCCAATCCAGCATCCGTTGTTCCGGATCCGGCAATCCCACGCGCCGCAGCCAATCCAGGGCCAGCGCCCGGGCTTCTGCGACAGAAATCTCCTTGTGCAGCCGCGCCGCCTCCACCAGCTGGTCGCCGATCCGGTGCAGCGGCGAGAGCGCCGTCATCGGCTCCTGGAAAATCATGCCGATCCGCCCGCCACGGATCCGGCGCAGCTCCGCGATCGGCATCGCCAGCAGATCCTGCCCGCGAAACAATGCCCGACCGCCCTCGATCACCGCCGGCGGACGCGGCAACAGCCGCAGCAGGGCCAGCGCCGTCACCGTTTTTCCGCACCCCGACTCGCCTACCAACCCCAGCACCTCGCCCCTTTGCATCTGAAACGAAATCCCGTCAACCGCGCGCAAAAAGCCCGCGGGCGTATCGAATCCGACCCGCAGGTTTTCCACATTCAGCAGCATCTCGCTCATGGCCCCGCATCATCCGATTCCACCCGTCGCCTTGGCAAGCGTTTTGGCTATCCAAAATGGATGAGATCGGTCCGGCAGATCGCGACACGGGCCATGAAAGCAAGGCGCGGGAAGCGGCGCTTTCCGAAACAACCGCAGGGAAATGGCCAACCCGGCCACGTTCATGTCCCCAATCTCCGTGGGGCGAAGGAGCGCGGCTGTTCACAAGAAAAATCCGCCCGGTGCAAATTATGGAGTTTATAAACTCCATAATTTTCGAAACCCGCAATGAACTGGATTCGAGGGGGAAATTGTCCGCCGGATAGATGTGGCCACAGACCCACCGGTGGCCTATCCTTGGCTGGGAATCTCCGCGCCGCCATGCGCTGATGATGACTTCTGCATGGGCAGCCGGCTGCCTGGAACCCGCACCAAAATGTCACGACACTCACCAGACACGCCATCTTTCACACCGCCCGATCCAGGCGGACGATCCCAAGCACCTCTCAACCGTAAATCCAAAGAGTCACGGGAACTGATACCGGACCAGTTCTCGTCGGGCATCGATCTCTGATTCCGTGTCCGCCATGCCGCGGATCTTTTGATATTGGCGGTTGGCCTTGTCGCGCGGTATGTTCCCTGGTCGATGATCTATCGTCCTTATTATTCCAATTCCGCCCCCTCCCGGCCGCCGGGCTTCTTCGCCCATCTGCCCCCCGTCTGCGCCTGGATCATCAAGGCCAACATTGCCGCCTTTCTTGTATTCCTGCTGTTGCGACTGGAAGGGCTCTACACCCTGCTGGCTCTTTCCTTTGCCGGCCTCAAGCACGGCATGATCTGGCAGCCGCTGACCTACATGTTCCTGCACGGCAGCTTTGCCCATCTCTTTTTCAACATGCTCACGCTGTATTTCCTCGGTCCCGAGACCGAGCGCGCCATGGGCTCGAAGCACTTCCTGGCCATGTACCTGCTCAGTGGCTTGCTGGGCGGTCTCGGCTGGGTCTGGCTCTCCCCCCAGTCGCATGCCCTGTGCGTCGGAGCCTCCGGTGCCATCTTCGGCGTGCTGGCCGCCTTTGCCACCCTCTATCCCCGGCGCCAGCTTACCCTCCTGATCTTCTTCATTTTCCCCGTCACGATGATGGCCTGGCAACTGGTCGCCGGCCTCGCCCTGATCGAATTCCTGCTGGCCGGCGATCCGTCCTCCGGCATCGCCCATACCGCCCACCTCGCCGGCGCGTTCGCCGGGTTTCTCTATATCGACCAGCTCTTCGAAAGCACGCTGCTGCGGCGTCTCTGGGCCCGGGCCCGCGACTACGTCGCCCAACGCCCTCACGCCCCCCGCCCCGCCCCGCCGCCGCCCGACCAGGACGAGGTCGACCGCATTCTGGACAAAATATCGACTCAAGGCATCCAATCCCTCACCCGCGTCGAGCGCCAGACCCTGCACCGCGCCTCCCGGACCATGTAGGAGAGATCAGAGGTCGGAATGTAGAGGCGGACGGCTGTTCGATCCGCCTGGTCAGCGCCATGGCCTGCAGCGGATCCATCCCCCCTGGGAGACCACTGCGCCGGCGAAAAGTTTTTCCACACCGTGGAAAAAATCGGCGTTTTTTTCCACGGTGTGGAAAAAAACAACGAGCTGGGGTTTTCCGCGCCGGAGGGTCTTACAGGTCGGGGCGGCGGGTTTGGGTGCGGGCGCGGGACTGTTCGAGGCGCCATTTGGCGATCTCGGCGTGGTTGCCGCTGGTGAGAATGTCGGGCACGGCGAGGCCGCGAAAGACGGGCGGGCGGGTGTACTGGGGATATTCGAGGCGGCCGGTCGTGAAGGATTCGTCTTCGGTGGCGCCCTCCCCGCCAAGGACGCCGGGCAGCAACCGCACCACGGCATCGGCGACTACCGCCGCGGGCAGAACGCCATTGGTCAGGACATAGTCGCCGATGGATATCTCCAAATCCACGAGAGCTGAGCGGATGCGTTCATCCACGCCTTCATAGTGGCCGCAAATGATAATGAGGTGCCTTTCCCGCGAGAGGGCCAGAGCGGTGGCCTGCTTGAAGGGCGCGCCCTGGGGGGTCATCAGAATCACCTTGCTTCCCGGCCGGCGCAGGCTTTCGACGGCCTTGAACACGGGTTCGGGCTTCATTACCATGCCGGGCCCGCCGCCGTAGGGACGGTCGTCGGTGGCAAGATGAACGCCGGTGGCGAAGTCGCGCAGGTTGACACAGCGGATCCGGACCAGGCCGGCCGCTTGGGCGCGCTTGAGCATGCTCTCCCCCAGCACGCCGTCGAGCATCCGGGGAAAGATGGTGATGATGTCGATCTGCAACGGCTCAGGGGCCATTGGTGGCGCGAGTCTATTCGACCACTTCGAGCATGGCGCGGCGGTTCTGGCGGGCGGCAACGGTGCTCAGCAGGGTCCGGAGGGCCCCGACGGTCTTGCCGCTCTTGCCAATCACTTTGCCGACATCCTCGGGATGACAGCGCAGTTCAAACACGATGGTCCGCTCGCCTTCGATTTCGGTGATGCGCAGCTCATCGGGATGGTCCACCAGGGCCTTGACGACGTATTCAATCAGTTCTTTCATAACAGACCTCGGAAGGGGGACAAACGAGAACAACCCGGCCGGCGCCGGGCCGGCCGGGGGCCGCAACGGAGCATCAGGCCGTCGGCGCGGCCTTGCGGCTCTTCTTGATGAGAACGGCGACCGTTTCGCTCGGCTGGGCGCCCTTGGCGAGCCAAGCCTCGGCCTTGGCCAGGTCGAGCTTGTAGTTGTCGGTTTTCTTGCCGGGCTCGTACCACCCGAGTTCCTCGAGGAAGCTGCCGGCGTTGGCGCTGCGGACATCCGCAGCGACGATACGGAAGAACGGCTTCTTGTTGGCGCCCATGCGGCGCAGACGAATTTTGACTGACATGTGGGTATCCTTGTTGTTGCCTTGTGTTGCCGCCCCGGGCGCGGCCAAACCATGCAGAGGCCCGGGCAGGGTGGAAACGGCGCCTCTTTTAGCCGAAAAGCCTTCCGCGAGGCAATCTTTTTTGCATCTGCTTCATTTTCTTGGCCATTTGCCGGGCCTGGCGGAAGCTGCGCAGCAGATCGTTGACGTCGCTGACGGACCGGCCGCTGCCGCGGGCGATGCGCTTGCGCCGGCTGGCGTCGATGAGGTCGGGATGGCGCCGTTCGCGGGGGGTCATGCTCAGGATCATGGCCTCGGTTTTCTTTAACTGTGCGCCGGAATCGTTGGCGATCCGGGCGCGGACCTCGCCGGCGATGGCGCCGGTTCCGGGCAGGAGTTCCAGCAGCTTGCCCAAGGAGCCCATTTTCTGGACCTGGCGCAATTGGGCGAGGAAGTCGTTCAAGTCGAGCTCCTGCCGGCCCCGGAGCTTCTGCTGCAGCTTTTCGGCTTCGTCCACATCCAGGGTTTCCTGGACTTTTTCGACGAGGCTGACCACATCGCCCATGCCGAGGATGCGGGCGGCCATGCGGTCGGGATAGAACGCCTCCAGGTCCTCCGGCCGTTCGCCCGTGCCGATGCGCAGGATGGGACAGCCCGCGACGGACACAACCGACAGGGCGGCCCCGCCGCGGGCGTCGCCGTCGAGTTTGGTCAGGATCAGGCCGGTCAGGCCCAGGGCATCGTGGAAGGTCTTGGCCACGTTGACCGATTCCTGGCCGATGGCGGCATCCAGCACGAGCACGACATTCTGCGGTTCGGTGGCGGCCCGCAGCGCCTTGAGCTCGTCAACCAGCTCGGTGTCGATTTGAAAGCGCCCGCCGGTGTCGTAGAGCACGATGTCGTAGTAGTTCTGCCGGGCGAACCGGAGGGCGCGGCGGGCGAGGTCCGGGACGGTCTCGCCCGATTCAGGCTTGAGGATGCCGGCGCCGGCCTGCTGCGCCAGCACTTCGAGCTGTTCCACGGCGGCGGGCCGGCGGATGTCGCCGGCCACCAGCAGGGTTTTGCGGCCCTTCTGCTTCCACTGGCGCGCCAGCTTGCCGGCGGTGGTGGTTTTGCCGGAACCGTGCAGGCCCAGGAGCATCACCTGCGCGGGGATCGCCGCCAGGTTGAAATCCTTCTGCGCGCCGCCGAAGAGGGCGATCAGTTCATCGTGAATCGCCTTGATAATCTGCTGGCCGGGGGTGACGCTGGCCAGGACTTCCGCACCGAGGCTTTTGGCCTTGACGCGCTCGATGAAGTCCTTGGCGGTGGCGTAGTGGACATCCGCCTCGAGCAGGGCCAGGCGCACTTCCCGCAGCGCTTCCTGGATGTTCTGCTCGGAAATCCGGCCATACCCCCGCAAATTGCGGAAGACCGATTGGAGGCGGCTCGACAGGCGATCGAACATGATCAGTCTTCAACCGGCGCCGCGGCGGCATCCGGCGCGGGACTGCGCACAAGACCGCGGCCCCCGCACCGGGGACAAACGCCGACTTCGCCATCGGCGGAAACCCGGCCCATGCCGGCGCAGAGCGGACAGAGGTGGTCGGCCGGATCCAGGCGGCGGATCATGTGAAAGCCCACTCCCAGGCAGACCGGACACATGGTCGGCGCGCCCGTATCGGGCAGATACGTGCCGGTGCCCAGGCAGGTATCACAGACGATTTTTTCCGCGCCGCCCGGCGCCGTGGCGCCTGGCGCCCCGGGCTCGAGGCCTTTTTTCATCAACATCCATTTCTGGAGTTTTTCGGCAAAGGGTGAGGGCATGATGTTCTCGGCCCCGGCTTCGCGGGCCCGCTGCATCCATTGAAACTGCAGGTAGGCGCCCCCCACCACCAGCAGCAGGATAAGCACCCCGTAGATGCGCTTGCCTTTGGGTTGCGGCGTGGTGAAATGCCGCCTTATGTCCGGCTCCGCTCGGCCACCGCCAGGCGCGGGTTTCCGGCGAAGTCGGATTGGATTGCCACGAACTTGAAATGGGCCTTGGGGCACAGCAACTCCCGAACCGCATCGGCTTGATCTTCGCCGATTTCGATCATCAACCTTCCACCCGGCAAGATAACACGGGCGGCCTCGGAAACAAGCCGCGAAATGATGCGCAAGCCGTCCGGGCCCCCGTCCAGCGCTCCGCGGGGTTCGTAGTCCCGGATGCTCCGGGGCAGGCGAATGCATTCGGCGGTGGATACATATGGTGGATTGGAAACCACGAGATCGGCGCTTGCGGCGGGCAGGTCCGCCAGCAGGTCGGCATGCAGGAAATCCACGACCACGCCCAGGGCCCGGGCATTTGCGCGGGCCAGATCCAATGTGGCGGCACAGACATCCGTGGCCACCACCCGGGCCTGGGGCACACGCTTCGCCAGGGCGCAGGCAATGCAACCGGTGCCCGTGCCGACATCCACCACCACGGGCGTGCCGGTCCGGCTGCGCAGGAACTCCTCGGCGCACCGGACCAGCCCTTCGGTCTCGGGCCGCGGAATCAACGCCCGGGGGTCGCACTGGATGCGCAGGCCCATGAAATCCGTCTCGCCGATGACATACTGGACTGGCTCATGGCGTTCGAGTCGTCCCAGCATCGTCCCGAACTGCCCGGCCTCTGTCGGAGCTGGAACGTCATCGAGATGCCGCAGCACATCGAGCAAGCCGCAGCCCAGCAGGTGGCCGGCCACCCAGCGCAGCTTGTTGTCCGCCTCATCGATTCCGGCCTGTTCCAGTCGGGCCCGGCCGCGGGCCAGCAGTTTCCCCCAGCTCGGCGCGCGAGCCGGCATCAGCGGGCCGACCCCGTCTGCGCTGCCAGCCGCAGTTCGATGTCGCGCGCCTGGAGCGCGCCGATCACCTCGTCGAGCTGGCCTTCCAGGATCTGATCGAGCGAATAAAGCGTCAAATTGATGCGGTGGTCGGTCAGGCGATTCTGGGGAAAATTATAGGTGCGGATGCGTTCGCTGCGGTCGCCGGAACCGATCTGGGACTTGCGTTCGCTCGCCAGCTTGGCGCTGTCCTGCTGGCGTTTCAGGTCGAGCAGCCGGGCGGCCAGCACCTTCATGGCTTTTTCGCGGTTGCGGTTCTGGCTGCGTTCGTCCTGGCAGGCTACCACCAGCCCCGTGGGCAGGTGCGTCAGGCGGATGGCCGATTCGGTCTTGTTGACCTTCTGCCCGCCGGGGCCGGAGGCGCAGAACAGATCCACCCGCAGATCCTCGGGCTTGATCTCCACCTCGCTGATCTCCTCGACCTCGGGCAGCACGGCCACCGTGGCGGCGGAGGTGTGGATGCGGCCCTGCGCTTCCGTTTCGGGCACGCGCTGCACCCGGTGCCCGCCGCTCTCGTAGCGGAGGGTCTTGTAGACATCCGTGCCCTCGACGGAAAAAACGATTTCCTTGTAGCCGCCCAGGTCGGAAGTCGCGACATCGATGATCTGCGTTTTCCAGCCGCGGGCGTCGGCGAACTTGGAATACATCCGGAAGAGGTCGCCCGCAAACAGCGCGGCCTCCTCCCCGCCGGTGCCGGCGCGGATTTCCATGATGGTGTCGCGGCTGTCCTCGGGATCCGGCGGCAGCATCAGGGCCAGAAGCCGGCGCTCCGCCGCGGCCTGCCTCGCCTCCAGTTCCGTTTTTTCCGTCCGGGCGATCTCCATCAGTTCCGGATCGGCGGCGCCGTCGGCCAGCAGCTCGGCGTTGCCGGCCAGCATTTGGCGCAGGCGGCCGAAGTCCGCCGCGGCCTGCAGCAGGTCGCGCAGGCGCTGGTGTTCGCGCACCAGTTCCTTGAAGGTGCGGGGGTCGGCGGCCGCGCCCGGCACGGACATGGTCTGCTCGAGCTCCTCGGCTCGGGCGGCGACTTGCTTGAAATAGGCGGGATCCAGTTCCATGGCTTGCGGGAGCGACAGGAATCGATACACAAAACGGGCCGGATGCTCCCACGCAGGGACGATCCGGCCCGGCCTGGCGCAACCCTACTTCTTGGCGGCGGCTTTGCGGGCGTACCGCTTGTTGAAGCGGTCCACGCGGCCTTCGGTGTCGATGAATTTCGCCTGTCCGGTGAAATACGGATGACAGGCCGCGCAGGTGTTGATGTTCATGCTCTTGACCGTGGAACGGGTCTTGAGCACGTGGCCACAGGCGCAGGAGATGGTGGCGTCGTTGTACTTGGGATGGATTTCTTTTTTCATGAATTCAGGGTTCCGGGTCCGCCACGGCCGGAGGCGGCCAAGGCGAAAAACGCGCGCAACCTACCACCCGACCCCGCCCTTGGCAAGCGGCAATTCTGACTTTGTCGGCCTTCGGCGCGCATCTGCGATTCGGTGCCCCCCGCCACGATTCAGGGTGCCATGAACGGGCGCGTGCTAACGCGAGCCCCTCAGGCGACTTCGGTCCGTAGTCCAGCCGTCGGCTGAGTTCCGACACGCAATCGCAGGTGCGCGCCCGGCCTTCGCGTCATTCGCCTTCCTTATCATTGCTTTCCCAACCGGGTGTGCTAGCTTGTCGCAATACCTCATGACACAGCGCGCCTTGATTCGC
The DNA here is from genome assembly GCA_012514035.1 of Lentisphaerota bacterium. Classification (GTDB taxonomy): domain Bacteria; phylum Verrucomicrobiota; class Kiritimatiellia; order CAIQIC01; family Lenti-01; genus Lenti-01. The sequence goes on from JAAZBB010000076.1 coordinate 23,492, forward strand.
CTGGCTTGGATTCCCGGGCTCCTCCTTCTCGGCCTCGCCCTTTGGCTTGGACGACGGGACGCCGGGCGGCCAGATCCGATCCCCTCCCCGACGCCGGAAGAAGCCAACCGCCGGGCCGCGCCCATTTTGCAGAAGATCCAACAGCAACTGACCGCCACTCCTGCCGCCCGCCTTCCCGATGGTCCGGCCATCCGCCTGCGATCGGCCACCATTTTTCCGTCCGCCGCGCCGCTGAATACAAACCTCCTGGCACACGCTCGCCCCTCCGCGCGCGGATATCCCTGGATGGTTCTATTCGATGGCCCGGTCCAACCGGAATGGCAAAGCGCCCTCGAAGAGGCCGGGGCCGTCATCCGGTCGTATCTGCCTGACCACGCGCTGCTCATCGAAGCCCGGCTGGATGTATTGGGAGATCTCGGCCGCCGCGCCCCGCTGGCATGGGTTGGCGAATATCTGCCGCTGCACAAAATCCAGCCGCTGCTGGCCGCGCTGGCCCGTCAGGAACCGGACCTGTCCGTGCCGGTCACACTCCAGACCTTTGCTCCGGAAGACGTCCATGACATCGCCCGGCAATTGCAGGCGGCTGGGGCCGCCCATATCCGGACCACGCCGGCAAAACGCTGGGGGCTGGTGCGGGCCATGCTGCCCGCGCGCGCGGTCATGGAGATGGCGCAACGGCCCGAAGTCCAATGGATCGAACACCGGGCAACGCCCCGGCTCCTCAATGATCAGGCGCTCGCCAGCAACCGGCTCAACGTCGCCGCGGCCCGCGATCAATACGGACTGGACGGCTCCGGGCAGATCGTCGCCATCGCGGACACCGGGCTCGACACCGGCAAAACCAACACCTTGCATCCGGATTTCGAGGGCCGCCTCCTCCATGTCTTCGACATCGGCCGGCTGACGAACTGGAGCGACACCTATTACCACGGCACCCACGTTGCAGCTTCATTCGTCGGAACCGGCGCCGCCTCGGGCGGGCAGTACCGCGGGGCCGCGCCCGCCGCGCAGCTGGTGTTCCAGTCGTTCCTCACGGCCAGCCTGACGCTGGCCGCGCCGGACGATCTCAACGAGCTCTACCTGCCGCCCTACGAGTTCGGGGCCCGCATCCATTCCGACAGTTGGGGCAGCGCGGTGGACGGTGCCTATGACTCGGATGCCATGACCACCGACGAATTCATCTGGGACAACCCGGACATGCTGGTGACCTATGCCGCCGGGAACGCCGGCACCGATGCCGATCGCGACGGCGTGGTGGACACGCTCTCCCTCAATTCGCCCGGCTCGGCAAAAAACGTGCTGACGGTCGGCGCCTCCGAGAGCGGCCGGCCCCCGGGCAGCGGCGGCAGAACCGCGAGCCTTTACGGCAGCAGTTGGGCGGCGGATTTCCGGACACCGCCGATCTCCACCGATCTGATCTCCTCCAGCCCGAATGGAAATCCCCAGGGTATCGTGGCTTTTTCCTCCCGGGGTCCCGCGGCCGACGGCCGGATCAAGCCTGACGTGGTGGCCCCTGGGTCCGACATCGTCTCGGCCCGATCCCGGGCCTCCAGTGATACCGGCTGGGGGGTACTGGCCGCCAACACCAACTACTGCTTCCTCGGCGGCACCAGCATGGCGACGCCGCTGGTGGCGGGCGCGGCCACCCTCGTCCGCCAGTATTGCGCCGAGCGCCTCGGCCTGCCCAATCCTTCGGCCGCCTTGCTCAAGGCGGCCCTGGTCGGCGGCGCCCGCTCCCTCTCCCCCGGACAATACGGCACCAACGAGTTCCGGGAAATTCCCCCTACGCCGCGGCCGAACAACGTCGAAGGCTGGGGGCAGACGGACTTGACTGGCACGTTGTTCCCGCCGGCCGGCATGCAGGCCGTGTTGATGGAAGGTTCTGCGGCTCTGCCTGCGGGCAGCAGCCATGCGTTCGACTTCTATGTGCATGACTCCGCGCCGTTGACGGTGGTCATGGCCTACAGCGACTATCCTTCCGCCTTGGCGGCGGCCGTCAACCTGGTCAACGACCTCGATCTGTTATTGCTGGATCCCGCTGGCACCCCGTACCATCCCAACGGCCTCGACGGTCCCGACAGCCTCAACAATGTCGAAGGCATCGACGTGGCCGCCGCCGCCACCGGACGCTGGACGCTGGCAGTCTCCGCGCCCAACGTGCCGGAAGGCCCCCAACCCTATGGCCTGTATCTGCGCGGCGCCATTTGGATGCCGATCCAGCTCGACCATGAGCCGCTGGCCAACACGTTCGACACCAGCGGCGACTACCTGATCACCGCCGAGGCTTCCTCGGTCGCCGGGGTTGATCCGGACACGATCCGGCTGCATTGGAACATCACGGGAAGCAGCAACGAATTCACCACCGTCACCATGTTGACCACCAACGGGAGGGTCTTCACGGCAGCCATTCCCGCCCAGCCGGTCCATACGCGCGTTTTCTATTATCTGTCCGCCGGACCGGCGGAATTCCCGGCGTTTCATCCGCCCGCTGCGCCGGCGGAGTACCATGCTTTCGATGTCACCATCCCCCTGTCCCTGACAATCGGCGGCTCACCATCAAACAGCTTCACCGCGCAGCCGGACTACGGCGAGCACATTCTGGCCTCCAACACCGCCGTCAGCGCCAGCGCCAGTTATCCGCTCGCCGGCACAAACGGCTGGCGCACCGCCTGCATCGGCTGGCAGGGGACCGGTGCCGTGCCGCCGGCAGGCCCGCTGGATTTCGTGGATTTCAGGCTGACGGCTGATTCCACCCTGACCTGGCTGTGGCAAGACCAGGTCGCATTGATGCACACGTCCTCGCCCTATGGCGCCATTGGGGCCGTCACCTGGCATCCCGTCGGCGAGACGGCCTCCAGCCTGATCGCGCCGGAGAGTCACGTCTTCAACAACGTCCCGCTGACCTTCGCCGGGTGGACGGTTGACGGCAGCCGCTGGCCGGACCCGAACGCCCCCTCACCGCTCCAGATCCATGCCATCCCCATGCCGGTCCCGCGCCTGGCCACCGCGACCTATGTGCCTACGGCCCAGGACAACGATGCCAACGGACTGCCCGACTGGTTCGAGCTGCGCCATTACGGCCAGCTCGGACAGAACCGCTATGGCGATCCCGACGATGACGGTTACGAAAACGAACTGGAGGCCGCCGACCACACCGATCCCTTCGACAACGCTTCCGTGCCTGCCCCGCCTGTCATCGGCCACGAACCTCTGCACTCGCCCGCTGCGGCCCCCGCTCCATGGCCCATTGCGGCAACCGTCACCGACAACTACCGCGTCGCCTCCGCCACCCTCCACTGGCAGCGCAACGGGGGCCTCTGGCGCTCCAGCCCCATGTCCAATGCCGCCCCCGACCTCTTCACGGCCCATATCCCCTCGCCGGCACTTGATGGCGATCAAATCGCCTATTATATCTCGGCCGCCGATGCCGCCGGATTCAACGCCCAGTCCGTGACGTGGACCGTGAATGTCACCTATGCCCGCATGGCGTTCTCCCCGCCTGCAGTCGCACTTGCCGCGCCGGCGGGCACCGTTACCAATGCCACGCTGGTTTTTCAAAACACCGGCAGCCAGGCACTGGATCTTGTCCTGGAAATCACGCCCGTCGGATTCTTTGATGATGTTGAATCCGGAACCAATGGTTGGACCCGGCCCGACGGCAAACCGGATTGGCATATCAGCACGCACGAGGCCCATTCCCCGGACCATGCCTGGTATTGCGGACAGGAACTGACCCGAACCTATCGCAATTCCACCCATGCCGCCCTCGTGTCACCGCCCATTCAACTGGCCGCCGGCGCTCCCCGCCTCGATTTCATGCACTGGGCCGGCTTCGAAATCGACCAGGATGAATGGAGCGATGGCATTCACTACTGGGATGCCGGCATCCTGGAAATCACCGACAATGATGGCCTGACCTGGCAGTCGCTGGTTCCCGAAGGGGGCTATCCCGGACTCATCACGTCCAACAACGCCTCGCCGTTTGCTCCCGAGACGCCTTGCTTCGTGGATACGGTGGGCTGGGAGCCGGTCGGGGCCGACCTGGCCGCCTATGCCGGGCGCCAAATCCGCCTGCGGTTCCGTTTCGGGGCCGATCTGTACACCATCGGCGAGGGCTGGCGCCTCGACGATATCGCGGTTTCCCCGCGTACGGAATTCGCGGAGGGCCTGGCCCTCGCCTGGACCAACACAAGCCTGGCCGCGGGCATGACCAATGAGCTGACCCTGACGCTGGACACCGCCTTCCTGCCGCCGATGGCCTCCGGACATTGGGCCATCGCCATTCACCACAACGATCCCGAAAAAGCATCGCCGATTGTCGTGCCTGTGGCGCTGCACAACACCACCCGGCGCGTCCGCGTCACCACCGATGGCCCCGGCGAAGCCGATCCCGCCGGCGAATCCCTTGTCCAGGAAGCCCAGCCCTTTGCCGTGGACTTCACAGCGGCTCCCTGTTCATTCATCGCCGACATTCGCACGAATTCCATGCCGACGCCCCTTCCAGAGGTAGTGGCCACGCAAAACTTCTCTTGGACTTCGCTGTCCACCAACCTGGATATCCATGCCGTTTTTGCGCCGATCCTCGAAGATGGCCTCGTCCCGCTCGACTGGCTCGCGCTATATGGCCTTACCAACCGCCATTGGATGGCCGAGGCCAGCCTGGACCAGGACGGCGACGGCCTGCTGACCTGGCAGGAATACCAGCTCGGCAGCGACCCGACCGATCCCGCCGATGCCCGGCTCGTGGTGAACTTCGTCCCCAATCCCCATGGCAGTAATGCCTGGCGCGTTACCTGGCATGCCTTCACCAACCGCGCCGCCATCTACGACGTTCTGGGCTCGACCAACATCGTTGAAGGCTTTGTGGCCTTCACCAACCTCCCCGCCGCCCCGCCCGTCATGACGTCCCCGCCCCTGCCCCCGAACTACCGCGTTTTCGGCTTGCGCCGCCACTGACGTTTTTTCGATGCCGCACAAGCCCGCCGCACGTGGAGCGGGGACATGAAAAGGATCATGGCGCGCGCTCCAGCAGGCTGTAGAAGGCCATCGGCGACTCCGCGCCGGGGCGCAAGCGGATGAATTCCACCTGCATCCGGTCCGCCGAGAGAATCCGGAAACGGAACTGCGCGCCCGCCTGGGCTAGTACGCCGGAGTTGGCCGCAGGGTGAAGGCTTCCGCGCAAGGACTCCCGCACGATCATGGCTCCGGGCTGACCACTGTCGGAACCTAACGGGTGCCAAACATTCTCGGCCCAGAGCAAAGGTCCGTCCTGCCTGGATATTTCGATCCGGAAGGCATTGGTCTTGACTCCATCGGACTGCGGAAAGCTCGCGGTGCCGGCCCATGAACCCATCAGGTCGGGCCATTCCACTTCGGTTGCCGATTCGGTTTCCCCATTGCGACGGAGGATGCAATAAAACGCCATGGTGTGTTCCACGCTTCCGCCCATGCGGGCGAATTCCACCTGCATGCGATGGTCATCGAGCCGTCGGAAGGCAAACCGGGCATCCGGCTTGGCCAGAATGCCGCGCATCGCATCCGGGGCAAAGCCGCCGATCACGCGATCCCGGGTTTCGGCTGCGCGGGGCTGGCCGCTGTCCGGATCGAGGGCGTGCCACACGTCATCCATCCAAAGGATATCGGCCTCCTGTTTGGCCAAGTCCAGCCGAAACACGTCGTTGATCGCGCCCTCCGGTGCCGGGTAACGATACGTTCCCTGCCAGGAGCCGGTCATGTCCGGACACTCCGGGATGGGTGGTGTTGCGGGCGTGCCGCCCCGGCGAAACATGGTGGTCACGAAAGCGCGCGGAGCCGCTTGGCCAATTCCGACATATTCCAATTCCATTCGGCCGGGGTCGAGAAACCGGAAGGAGAAGGAAGCCCCCTCCTTGACCAGCACTCCACCCGTGCCCTCGGGATTGAGACTGCCCATCAGGCGGACGCCAAGGGCCTCAGTGGATACCGCGCCGGTGGGGTCCGTGGGCCGCCAGACGTCATAGCCCCAGAGCAGGGCGCCTTCCTGCCGGATGATTTCAATCCGCAACGGACAGGGCACCGGCCGGTCGCCCTGGATTTCGACGGCGCGGCCTTCCCACGAACCCAGCATGAACGGCATTTCCGCCGCCATGACCAACGCGGGCCCAAAGGCGCTTGCGGCCCCCCATCCAACCGCCAGACCCACCAGTGCGCCAACGCGCCTCCAAGTCGTCAGCCGCATCCGTCTTGCCTTCATGGAAGTCTCCTTTGCCGCGGATACTAAAACGCTGGCTATGCTTCGTCCACCTGAATCCCGGTCATGCCGATGTGGACGGTTTGCAGATGTCCCCTCGGGATTCTGGTGGCCACCGCGGGGAGGTGGCATGCGAGATGCGGTTATTCTTCCTCGCTCTGGATCAGGTACATCCCGATGCGGCCGGCGTCTTCGTCGAGGTACTCGTTCTCCGGCGGGGTGGCGGGAATGCCGGTGGCGATCGGCCGGAAGCCTTCCTTGCCGGCGAGCAGGTTCGTCGAACGCAGGATCCGGTAGTACTCGTCTGCGCGACTCAACCAGCGCAGCAATACGCCGCGGTCGGTCGTGGCGATGGGATTTTCTTCGGTGAAGTCCATCATGGCCGCCGTCCGCTGGAACGGCCCGTGGATTTGCCGGTTGCCGTCGCTCTCAAGCTCGATCAAGCGGTAGACGTAGGTGCCGCCAGGCACGGCGCCAGGATCCACAAGCGCGTATGCGGCGCCCAGACCGTCTTGGCCCCGGGCATACAGGATCAGGCTGTTCACCTGCATCCAGGCGTTGCCTTCCTGACGCTCCAGGTAGAAACCGACGGTTTCCGACTCCGAAGCCGTGTGCCAGCGGGCGACCACGACGCCGTTTTCTGCTGCGAGGCTGAAGTTATACAACACCACACGGGTGGGCGTCGTGTAAGTCACCACGATGGTATCGCCCCACTGCTCGATATCGAATGTGCCGGGGGCCGTCCAGGTCGTGCCCAGCACCATGTTCGCGTCGTTCGCTGAACTGCCGCTGGCGATCACCCAGTAGTACGGGGTGTTGCCGTTGAAGCCTGGGGGCGCCGCCGCCGGCAGATTGACGGTGAAGGTCGAGGCGGCCGCGACAGCGCCGCTGGCCTCGATCAAGTCGCAATCCGTTGGCGAAGTACTGGCGATTTCGCAATCATAGGTGCCCCCGCCCAGTGCGGCGCTGCCGTTCACGGACAGCGTACCCACCGAATTGCCGGGGCTGATGGTACCGGCCAGCGACGCGATCGGTCCGACGGTCCCGGTACCGGCCAAGGTTGCACCGCTGGCAACCGAAACGGTCGAGTTGGCAATCGAACCGTTGACGACCAATTTCCCCCCGCTGACGGTAGTCGCACCGGAATACTCGTTGGTTTGGCTCAAAATCAACGTGCCCGCACTGGATTTGGTCAGGGCACCGCCGGATGCCGTCTGGGTGATCTTGCCGTCGATGGTCAGGGTGGCGCCGCTGGCCACGTCGAATGTCGCCGTCTTACCGGCGGTGATCACGAAGCCCACGCGGTCCCCGTTGCTTACGTAGCGCCCCAGGGTCACCGTGCCGGAACTTAGCGCCAACGTGGCGTTGTCGCGGAAGTTGAACTTGTCAGGATAGCTGTACCCCGTAGGCCCGCCGATGGCGCCGGCCGTGGAGATGCTGATTATGCCCCCGCTATGGTTGAACATCAGCTCCGGATCAGTGGCGATATTGCCCAGCGTCAAGGTGCCGGAGCCGGACTTGGCCAGAATGTCAGCACCGCCGGCGGCATTGATAATGTTTCCATTGAGGGTCATCCCGCCGCTGCCGGCAATGGCAAGCGTCCGCCCATTGGCCCCGCCCATGTCCACGGTGCCTGCGATCGTGAGCGTGCCCGAGTCGGAGGCGATCATCGCGTTGCTGGCCAACGCAACGTTGCCGCCCCAGGCGTTGTGGCCGCTGGTGTTCTGCAGGGCCCCGCTGTCGGAGATGCCCGTGCCGCTCAAGGTCAGCGCCTCGGCGCCGATCGTAATCCCGCCAGAAAGCTGGATCCGCCCGCCGGAAGTCACCGTGACCCCGCCGGCCGTGGTTCCAAAAGCGGTGGCATTCTGGGCTTTTGCCGTGGCATTTTCATTCACGATCGCAGGGCCGGTGAACGTGTTGGCATCGTCCAGCGTCACCGAGGTGCCGGAGTTGCCCCCGATGTACACGGCGTTGACGCTGAGCGTCGTCCCGTCGCAGGCGTCCAAGCCGTCCGTAACCTTGCCGGGATTGAAGTCGCCGCTCGCCAGCCAGTAACCCAACTCGACTCGCTTGGAATTCTCCACGCTGGTGTTCTGCTTCCAGTAGATGTTCTGATTGGCGCCCCCGTCCCAATCGTCGGCCAGATAGACGGAATAGGCGTTGATATTGGTGCCGGCGCTGCCGTTCATGGTCAGGTTATAGGCGTGGTAATCCGATCCATCCACGGTCAGGTAGGCATCGGCCGTCGTCTCGGAGGTAATCCGGAACGTGAACGCATAGTCCTTGTAGGTGCCCTGGATGGGATTGTAGCCAGCGCCAAACGTCGTATTGCCGCCGGAGCGGTTGACGTACCAGGCCCCGAAGTTGTCCGTGTTCGCGTAGAGCCGCGAACCGCTGATGCGGTTGTCCCAACTGCTGCCCTGCGTGCCCGAAGCATTCAGTGACAAGCCAATCTGGCCATACGCGCGGGTCGCCGACACGGTGATCTTGAACACATCGCCGATCTGGAGGTTGCGGTTGTTGCCGCCGCTTCCGCCTTGCGTCCGGAAATTGCGCCAACGGACCGTCTGCTTGGCCCCGCCGCCGTTGGCCCACATGCCCATTTGGACCCCATCGGGATCAAAGGCCCCTCCGCTGTTGTCGTAGGAGGCATTGTAGTTGCCGGTTTGCTGGACCAAGGTCACCGTGCATCCACCCTCGCCGAGCGTGATGTTGTCGCTCACATAATACGCCCCGCTGCCGTCGGCCCAGTATTGGACCTGGAGCGATTTGGTGCCGTCGCCTTCCGGCAGGGTGAGAGCGGTCGTGGCGGCGTAGGTTTGCCAATTGCCCCAGACGCCATCGGCATTCTTGACGCGGAGTTTCTCGGCCCCGGTGGCCTTGTGGTACAGGGTAACATCGCGGGATGTTGTGGAAGCAGCCCCGTTGTTGATCAGGGTGGAGTCGGACGTCGCGGCCGCGTTGGCGATGATGTTCTGGTCGGTGCCGCAGCGGAAGCGGGAACGGAATTTCGCGCCGTAGAGGCCGTTGCCGACGGAACTGACGGCGTTCGTCAGGATCTCAATCGTGTGGATGCCTTCGGTGATCGTGGCGGAGTAGCTCAGTTCGCGTGTCGTGCCGTTCCAGGTCAGGGCGGACGCGGCAACCCGTTTTCCGTCGTAGCGGAAGGCATTGGTGACAGAGGCGCCGTCCATGGCTTCGCTGAACTGGATCTTGACCGTATCGGCGCCGGCACTCACGCGCGCGTCGTGCGCCGGATAGACGTTGGTCACGACGGGATTGAGCGCCTTGAGGTTGTCCTGCCGCACGAACACCTTGGTTTCAAACGGCCCGACCCACAGCGAACTCAATTCCCCTCCGGTGGCCAGGGTGTAGGTTTCGGCCGGATTCAGCGCATTGACGATCACGTCGCTGGCATTCCAGCCAGTCCAGAAATCGCCGAGGCTACCGCCGGCTTCGAGGGAGGAATCCCAGGTATTGAACGCCACGAGGGCCCAATCCTTGACATTGGCGCCATATGCCCGCGTGAAGGCAAAGATGCCGTTATTGCCGTAGCCGTCCTGCGCCCAGCGCTCGTGGACCGTGTCCGTGGCTTGCAGGGCCGGATACTTGTCGCGGATGTTCATGCACTTCTGCACGTACAGGTACTGCGGGTGGCACATGTCGAAGTTGTCCTTGATCGCGGGATTCGGCGATACCAGTGCGCTCACGTTGTTCCACGCCAGGCTGGTCATGAAATCCTCGCGCGACCAGCCGTCGAGGGCCGTGCCGGACGTGCAGAAGCCCTGCTCGTCGCCGTAGTAGAACAACGGAATGCCGGGGAAGAAGGCGAGGATGGCGCTGCCCAGATCTGTTTTTTTGACGCCCTCGGAGTAGCCGCCGGGGTTGTGGATCATGCGCCACTGGTCGTGATTGTTGTAGAAATTCAGATGGGTGTAGCGCACCTCGCTGCGGACCGGGTCGTAGAAATCGAAGCGGTTGTTCATGTCCGTCTGGAACCCGGTCAGGGCGTTGCGCAGGCTGCCGCCGGTCTGATCCTTAACCGCCGGCTGGAAGAAGTCGAAGTAGATGCGGTAGTTGATGCCGCCGTCCATGGTGTAGGTGCTGTTGATGAACGAGTAGGGATCGCCGTACTGGGCCGGGGTGCGCCCGCGGCCCACCATGGTCACGGCCCGTTCGCGCGAGCAGTAGAACTCGCCGAAGATGAAGAAGTCGTCCTTGCCCAAGGTCGCCGCATAGGCCTTGACCGCTGTGCACCAGTTTTCGAAGAAGTAGCGCGGCACCTGCATCGGCGTATCCATGCGGATGCCGTCAACGTCGCACGAGGCGATCAGCGCCTTGGTCATGGCGGTGATCTTGCCCTGGACGCGCGGGTGGGTGGTGCGCACGTCGTCAAGCGTGCCGTAGATCTTGCCGAGGTGGTTCTGCCATGGGTCGCCGTAGTCCCCCAGGTCGCCGTTGTGGTGCAGATCGCTGTCCCAGAACGAGCCGGCGCCCGAGTCCGAGCGGACATAGCCGTCGTCGCCGTACACGTCGCAGTACTGCCCGGTTTCGTACTTCGTGTTGACAACCGGAAAATCCACATAGGTTTCCGAGGTGCGCTGGATCAGATTGTACTCACCGGAGTGCAGCTTGAACGGGGCGCTGCCGCTTGGATAGCCCTCGAAGTAGTACAGGTCGCTGATGTGATTCACCACGATGTCCACGATCACATACAGCCCGAGCTCGTGGGCCTTGTTGACCATGGCGCGGAAGTCCGCGACGGTGCCGAACCGCTTGTCGAGCAGGGTGAAATCGATCTGCCCGTAGCCGTGATAGGAATTGTCGCGGTTCTGGAAGACCGGCGAAATCCATACTCCTTTGTAGCCCAGGGCCCGGATGTATTCCAGTTTGTTGCTCACCCCGAGGAAATCGCCGCCGTGGCGTGTGCCGACGGAAGTCAGGTCATAGCCGCCGTAATCCAGTTCGTTGTTCTCGGGCTGGCCATCGTTCCAGCGATCGGTGATCAACTGGTAGATGGGAATCTTGCGCCAGTCGTCGGGTGAAGGAAAATACGTGTGCCCGCTCCAGGCCCCGTAGTAATTGGCCGGAATGGCTTCATCCTCCAGATTGACATTCCAGTCCGCGTTGCCGGAAGTCCACGGCGCCGCCTGCGCTCCCGGTGCGGCCAGCAGCTGAATGGCTCCGAACAAAGCAAGGAATCGGGCAACGGTTCTCATGGTGTTTCTCCCTGGGCGGGCGGCTTGAAATCCAGATGCCGCATTGCATCATTCAACCTGGCCGACATCATCCTCAACCGGTCCCCCGTTAGCAATCAAAACCGGTTTGCCCAACCAGAGCCCCCCCGCCCCGTAAAAAATAACTGTCCGGGCCTGACAGGCGCATGCCACGACATCCCGCGTCCCAAGAATGGATTGCGCCTGGGAAAACCATGCCGCCCATACCGCATGGCGAGAAAAAGCCCCGGCCGATGCCGTTGTTTCATGAAGCCGGATCCAGGCCTCTACCACCGGTTCCAGCGCGGGGTGCGGGCATCTCCTCCGGCCTGGTCGATTTGAAGCAGGCTGGGATCGATTTCATCCACAAATCGCGACGAGGAGCACAGCATGATGCCGCCGTCCCGGGCCTTGCGCATGCGCGGAACGCACAGCCAGAGGTAATCCTTGGCACGGGTGACGGCGACATAGAACAGGCGGCGCTCCTCGGCTTCGTTGGCGGCTTCCTCCAGCGATCGGGCCGCGGGAAACATGCCGTCGACGAGCCACAAAACGATGACCACCTTCCATTCGAGCCCCTTGGCCTGGTGGATGGTCGTGAGGCGGATGGCGTGGGCGGGTTGGCCTTTGTGGCGATCCTGTTCGGCTTCCAGGTTGGTCAGCAGCGCCATCTCGTTCAGGAAAGCCGTGGTATTTTCATAGCGCGTGGAAAAAGTCATGAGTTCCTCGACATCCTCGAGGCGCTGGCGGGCGTTATCGAAGGTGTCTTCGGCATATTCCCCGTAGAAAGCCTCCACGAAGCGGAAGACCAATTCGTCTGGATGCTCGAGCACCGTCCCGTCTTCCTCGCCGGGCGGGAAGACTTTCTGGAGAATATCCTGCCAGGGCAGTCGGGCCTCCGCGGGCAGCAGGTCGCCAAGCCGGGCGCGCTTGTCCGCATCGCGCAGGGAAAAACGCTCCCCAAGGGCTTTCCACAGCGACTGGGCTTTCTTGGGCCCGACCTTGGGAAACATCTCGACCAGCCGGGCAAAGGCCAGGCTGTCGGCGGGGTTGGCCGCCAGTCGCGGCAGGGTACAGACGTCCTTGATGTGGGCCTGCTCGAAAAAGCGCACCCCGCTCATCAGGACATAATCCATGCGGGCCCGGGCCAGTTCCATCTGCAGTTCCATCGAATGGTAATGCGAGCGGTAGAGCACCGCAATCTGGCCGGGGGCCGCCACGCCCGACTCCAGCAGGCGCCGGATCTTCTCAACCACGTACCGCGCCTGGTGGCTGCCGTCGGTCAAACGGACCAGAACCGGCTTGACGTCGGCGGGCCGCGTGGCGCGCAGAACCTTCTGATACTGCTCGGGATTGCCGGCAATGACCTGGTTGGCCACCTCGAGAATCCCGGGCGTGCTGCGATAGTTTTCCTCAAGCTTGAAAATGCGTGCATCGGGATACCGCGCGCGAAACGAGAGGATGTTTTGCACCTCCGCGCCGCGCCACGAGTAGATGCTCTGGAAATCGTCGCCGACGGCTAGCAGGTTGCGGTGCCGGCCCGCAATCAGATCCACGAAATCGGCCTGCAGCCGGTTGGTGTCCTGGTATTCATCCACCAGCACGTGCTGCATGCGTTCCTGGTACCGGACGCGCACGGCCTCCTGCTCGCGCAGCAGGCGCAGACCGTTGACCAGCAGATCGTCAAAATCCATCGCGTTCTGGGCACGCTTGCGCTGTTCATAGAGAGCATGCACCCGCAGGACGGCTTCGACATTCACCGCATGCCCCTCGAAATGCGCCTGGACGACCGGTTCCAGGGGCGTGCCCCGATTGGCCGCCAGTCCGAACACGGAATTCAGAACCTGCGGCTTGGGAAACTTCTTGTCTTTGAGGCCCAGTTCGGTGATGCAGGCCCTGAGCAGGCGCAGGGAATCGTCCTCGTCGAGGATGGTGTAATCGCTGCCGTAGCCGAGCAGGGCGGCATGGCGGCGCAGCAGGCGGTTGGCCGTGTGATGGAAGGTTCCGCCCCACAGTCCGCCCACGTCTCCCCCGATCAAATGCGCGGCCCGCTCCAGCATTTCGCGCGCGGCGCGGTTGGTGAAAGTCAGCAGCAGGATGTGACGCGGATCCACGGCGCATTCCCGCACCAGCCAAGCCACCCGATGCGTCAGCGTGCGGGTCTTGCCCGTTCCGGCGGCGGCGATCACCAGCACAGGACCGGGCGGCGCCGTCACGGCGCGCAACTGCTCTTCGTTGAGGTGGCGGGCAAAATCCATGGCCAGGCCGGGCTCAGGCTCCCGGTTCGGGGGCGGCCGCCACCATGTCCGCCAGCGTCATGTCCCCGTAGCCATGGGCCAGGCCCGCGTCGATATTCCCGAGGGCTTTTTGGAGGGGGCCGTCCAGCCGCAGCGCGTTCTCCATCCCAGCCTCCCCGCCGCCCTCGCTCAGCAATTCCCCCAGCACGTCGCGGATGCGGATGGAAGCCGGGGCGCGCAGCAGGACGTAGCCGGCATCGCGGCTGGCGATCTGGGCCAGATAGCCCCGGCGCACCAGCATCGCCACCACGGAATTGATCAGGCGGATGGGCGCCTTCTGCCGCCGCGCGAAGTCCGCGGCGTCGAAACAGCCCTCGCCGCCGCCCATGGCGCGGCCGGCCCCGCGCAGGATCATCAGGGCCACCAGGATGCGCACCCGCATGCTGGCCGTGTCCGCGGCGCTTTCCAACTGGTAGGTATCCGAATTCTGCAACGCGAACGAGAATTCGGCGCCCAGCAGCAGGATGACCCAGGTCACGTACATCCACAGCATGAACACCGGCACCGCGGCAAACGCCCCGTAGATGCGGTTGTAGTTCGTGACGCCCACCTGCAGGACCGTGAACATCCGCATCCAGCCCAGGAACAGCAGGGTGGTCAACAGGCTGCTGACCACGGCGGGACGCAGCCGGACGCGGGTGTTGGGCACGAAAACATAGAGGAATCCGATGGCCAGCCACAGGATGGCGAATGCCGCCAGGTTTTGCGCCCAGGCATTGGCATCGATGCCCAGAAACTGCTGGTTGATGGCGATCCGGGCCTTCAAGGCTCCGACGAGGCCGATCAGTACCGGCACCAGTACCAGCACGCTGGTATAGTTCGCCACCTGCCGCAGCAGACTGCGGTTCTTGTCCACCCCCCAGACGCGGTTGAAACTCTTCTCCACATTGACCAGCAACAGCACGGCGGTCAGGACGAAAAACGCCAGGCCGATCCAGCCCAGGGCGGCGAAATTCGTCGTGTTGACGATGTCGAGCACCTTCTGCACGAACTCCTGCCATTGCACGGGCATCTGGTTGAACCATTCCATCTGTGAGACGTTGGCCAGTTGTTCCTGCCCCATGCCAAACCCCTTGATCAAGGCAAACCCCACCGCCAGAATCGGAACCAGCGAGGCCAGGGTCACAAATGTCAGCGACGAGGCATGGACGGCGAGGTCGTCTTCGGCATAGCCCCGGAAAAGCAGGTGGCCGACGCGAATCAGACGGGCCGGCAGGCTGCCGCCGCCCTCGTCGCCCGGCAGCGAGCCGATCGCCCGCCGCGCGAAATCCTGAATCCGGCCCACTCGTTCCTTGACTGTCATGGTTTCCGCCTTTCCAAGGCCTCCCCGCCGCCCGCCTCCCCGGCCGCCCCCAGGGCCAGTTCCCGCAGCAGATCGTACCCCAGGGCCAGCAGCACCGGCCCAAGAAACAACCCAATGAAACCAAACGCGATCATGCCGCCGGCCACGCCGATCACCATGATCGCAAACGGCACGCCCTCCTCCGTCCGCCGGACCCGGTCGGAAGCGCCCGCCACGGTTTCCGGCACCCAGCGCCGCACGGCCGAAACCAGGAAGGGCGAGGCCAGCAGCAACCCGCAGGCGAACAGAAACAACCAGAGCCCGTTGATCAACGGGCCGGTCGCAAACAGCCAGATGCTCCCGCCAAGGAACGCCACCACGCCCGCCGAGGCGAAGGGGGTCAGCCCCACCGCCGCCGCCACGGCCACCCCGATGAGCCAGGGCAGGCCCGCAAAAGCCATCCCCGCGCCCACCAACAGGCCTGTGATGGCCCCCAGCGCCAGCGCCCGGCGGCGCCGCCAGACGACTCCGAAATCCCATGAACCCGCAATCAGGATTGGCCGCACCACGTTGTCGATGCCGCTGATGATCACGCCGCCATACAGCAGCAGGCCGATGCCCGCGCCAATGCGTTCATTCCCCAGCAGCCACAGTCCCAGCGGGATCCACACCAGCGGCGGCCCCAGGGGCAGCATCCCCAGCACGAAAACGATCGCCGTGAACAGGGGGATGTTGGGCACATCAAACAAGGTGAATCCGATCGCCGCGGCCACGGCCTGCGCAAACGCCGTGCCGACCGTTCCGCGCACCACGGTATTCAGGGTCAGTTCCATCCGCTGGCGCAGGCGCGCCATGAAGGGCCCCGCCAGCCGTTCCATCAAGGCTGTCCCCGTGTCGGCCACCGCCTCGCCGCGCAGGTAGAAGAAAAACAGGAAGATCAGGCTGAAGACGATCTGGAAGAGCCCGGCGCCGATGCTCACGCCCCGCTGCACCAGCCAGGCCACGGCAACCTTCGAGGCGTTCGCCGCCCAGCCCGTCAGGCGTGCCGTATCGCTGAACAGCTCTTCCAACGCGGTCCGGACCGGCTCCACATACTGGCTGAAAAACGGATGGGCCTGGAGCGCGGCCATCAACCGGGGAAAGCCCGTTTCCCGCAGGTCCTGGAACCGGCCCACCCCCCACGCCACCACATCCAGCGACGAGGCCGCCAGCATCCACAGCGGGATCACCAGCACCAGGGTTGCCATCAGCGTCATCAGGCCGGCCGCGACCAGCGGGTTGCCTCCCGCCAGCCGGCGCTTCACAAACTCGAACACCGGCCAGGAGGCGAAGGCCAGGATCGCCGCCCAGAGAATCGCCGACACGAACGGCTTCAGGACCAGCAGGCAGAAAAAGACCAGCAACCCCACCAGGGCCACTCCCGCGGCCTGTTCGATCATTTTCCGGTTCTTGAGAGACAAGGATTCCATCGGCATTGATTTAGCAGAACCGGCCGGCCACCGCACTCATATTCGGGCAGTCCGTTGGATCACGCCCGACACCAGCACCCGGTCGTCATCGTAGAATACCGCGATCTGTCCCGGCGTCACGGCCAGCTGCGGCTCATCGAATTCCACCTGCAGGCCATCGTCTGCCGCCGTCACCGCCGCCAGCGCCGCGGGGTGCCGCTGGCGGATCTGGACCCGGCAGCGAAAAGCCGTTGAAGGCATGGCGGCCAGCGCCACCCAGTTCAGGTCCCGGGCAACCAGATGGCGGGAATACAGTTCCGCGCGCGGTCCCACCACCACGCGGTTGCGGGCGGCATCGATCTCCAGCACATACCACGGCGCCCCCCCCCCGCCCAATTCCAGGCCTTTGCGCTGTCCGATCGTGTAATGGATGATGCCCCGGTGCCGCCCCAGTACCCGGCCATCCTTCGTCGTGAAATCCCCCGGACGCGCATCGCCGTTCCGGAACAGCACCGAGTAATCCTCGCATTCGATAAAATCCTGACTCTCCGCCCTTTCCGCCAGATCGGCCCAACCCAGCTCGCGTGCGATCGCCTTCACCTCGTCCTTCTGCAGGTCGCCCAGCGGGAAGATCAACCCCGCCAGTTGATCCTGAGCGAGGCGGGCCAGGAAATAGGACTGGTCCTTGCCCGCGTCCCGGCCCCGCAGAAGCTGCCAGCGCCCGCGCGTATCGTCATAATTCGTCCGGGCATAGTGCCCCGTGGCAAACTTATCGAACGCCACCCCTTGCGCCCGCGCCTGCTCGAGCAGGAACCCGAACTTCATCCGCTGATTGCAGCGAACGCACGGATTCGGCGTCCGTCCCGCCAGATATTCTTCCCGGAAATAGTCCAGCACGGTCCGCCGGTACTCTTCCGCCAGGGCCACCACTTGATGTTCGATGCCCACCCGCGCCGCGACCTCGCGCGCCGCTTCCAGATCCCGCGCCTCCCCCGGTCCAAAACAGCCCGAAATCCCCAGATCCGGAATCGGTACCGCTCCGTCCCAGATGCTCATGGTCAGGCCGATCACCTCCCATCCGGCACGCTTCAGCCGCCAGGCGGCGACAGCCGAATCCACGCCGCCGCTCAGGCCCACCGCCACGCGCTGCCGCTTCTTGTTCATCCGGGGTATTCTATCCCGTCCCCCGCATCCTGCTACCCTAAATCTCTCATTGTCGCCCCGCCGCCTTTTTCGTAGGGTTTCCGGCGCACCCATGCAAGCGCCTCGCGACAATTTCGATGCCCTGTGCAGCATCCTGGCCGGCGTGACCGACGCGGTAGCCGCCTTTCTGGGAGTGTTGCTGGCCACGTGGATCCGCTTCGACTCCGGACTGGTGCCCCTCCATCACCGTGAAATCTTTCCGCCGCGGGTCATGTATGTGGCCGCCGCAATTGCGTTGGCGCCCATGCTGGTGTTCATTTTCCGGCAAGTCGGGCTCTACATCCGTCCGCAACTGGGTCCGTTCGGGGACAAGCTGCCGCGCATTGTGCGCGGGGTGGCGATTACGCTGTTGGTGGCACTGGCGCTCTCGTTCGTGGTACGCCCCGCCGACTGGCCGCCCTATTCGCGTGCCGTGGCCTTCATCTCGTTTTTTACGGTCCTGGCGCTGGTGCTGCTGGAGCGCTTCGCTCTGTTCCGGATTGAGCTGCACTGGGCCCGCCGGACTGCGCCCATCCGCCGCATACTGATCATCGGGGTGGACGAGCTGGCCGCGCGCATTCGCCGCGCGCTGGAACGCGAGCCGCGCCTGCGCTCGCGCCTCGGCGGCTACCTCCTGCCCGCCGACCCCGGCGGCCGCCAGATCTCCCTCTCTCCCTCCATCTCCCCTGACCTGGTCAAGGGCAGCATCGGCGAACTGGAAAAAGTCGTGGCCACCGAGCAGATCGACGAAGTGATTCTGGCCGATCCCGGCATTTCCCGGCACCGCCTGACGCAGATCCTGTTCCACTGCGAACGCAATCTCATTCCCTTCCGCATGGTGCCCGACCTTTATGGGGTGCTGACCTCGCGCGTGCGGGTCAACCACATTTCCGACATCCCCCTCATCGGCATGGCAGCCTGGCCCCTGGATGCCTTCTGGAACCGGGTTCTCAAGCGCGCGGAAGACATCGCGGGCGCAGTGCTGGGCCTGCTGGCCAGCGCACCTGTCATCCTGCTCATCGCTCCGCTGATCAAGCGCAGCTCCCCCGGCCCTGTGTTCTATCGCCAGACCCGCTGCGGCATCGCGGGCCGGTCGTTCACCATCTACAAGCTGCGCACCATGCCGGTGGACGCCGAGGAGGAGACCGGCCCGGTCTGGGCGCGGCCTGACGATCCCCGCCGGACCACCATCGGCCAGTTCCTGCGCCGGTGGAATCTCGACGAATTGCCCCAGTTCTGGAATGTTCTCAAGGGCGACATGTCTTTGGTCGGCCCCCGTCCGGAACGGCCCCATTTCGTCGAACAGTTCAAGGATGACATCGGCCACTACATGACGCGCCATGTGTCCCGGCCCGGCATGACTGGCTGGGCACAAGTCAATGGCCTGCGCGGCAATACGTCCATTCAGGATCGCATCCAATACGATCTGTACTACCTGGAAAACTGGTCGCTGGCCTTCGATCTTAAAATCCTGATCCAAACCCTCTTCAGCCGCCAAAACGCGTACTAGAGCCCCTGCCCCCGCATCAACATGCCCAAACCGCCCCTCAAATCCTGCATCCTCATCCCCGCATACCGGGAAGAAGCCCACATCGCCCCTGTCGTCCGCGAGGTCCTGGACTACTGTTCCGATGTGATCGTCATCGATGACGGTTCCCCCGATGAAACCGCCAAGATGGCCACCGCGGCCGGGGCAACCGTGCTGGCGCACGTGCGCAACCAGGGCAAAGGCGCCGCCCTGCAGACCGGTTTCGATCACGCCCGCGAGCAGGGCTTCGACCTCGCCATCACCCTGGATGCCGACGGCCAGCACGCCCCGTCGGACATTCCGGCTTTTCTTCAGGCCTGGGAGCGCACCCGCAGCCCGGTCATTGTCGGCAACCGCATGGGCAGCGTGGACCGCATGCCCTGGCTTCGCCGCGTTGTGAACCGGTTCATGTCCTACCTGTTGTCGCGCGTGATGGGCCAGTACGTGCCCGATACCCAATGCGGATTCCGCCTCTACCACCGCTCGGCCTTCCCCGAAGCCCTCTACGATAAACACTCCCGCCGCTTCGCCGCCGAATCGGAAATCCTGCTGCGCCTCTCGCTCCAGGGGCGCAAGATCGACGCCGTCGCCATCCAAACCCTCTACGGCGATGAACGCAGCAAGATCCGGCCCTTCGCCGACACCCTCCGCTTCCTCTGCATGCTGCGCCGATTTCGCAAAATCAAAAAGGAATTTCTCAACCCATGAAACGCCTCCTTGCCCTCGTCCTCATATCCCTCTGCGCCATGGTTGGCGCGGCTCCGGCGCCCCTGAACCCGGATTCCCTGGACCCGGAACCCGCGATCCTGGAACGCGCCAGCGCCGATCGCGCCGTGGCCGTCCCCCACCGCAGCACCGGACAGAAAATCGCTGACCAATTGCGGCAGATGGGTGTTTCCAAGGATGGCGTGATTGTCGCCATTTCCACGCTCCCCATCGTCGAACTCCGCGGTGCTATCCCCGTCGGCCATGTCCTGCTGCCCGATGCCAACAAATCCACCCGCCTGGGCCGGGATGACCTGCAACGCTCAACGCGGATCTTCCTCTGGGCGGTCCTTGGCAACATGCTGCCTGTCCCGTTCATCCTGCTGCTCCTCGGCCCGTTGTCCAATTTGTGCATGCGAGTTCCCATCGGCCGGCGGTTCTTTGAATGGCTGTTCGCCCGCACCCGTCGCAAAACGGCCGACATCGAAAAATATGAAACCCTCGGCCTGACGGTCTTCGTGGCCATCCCCCTGCCCGCAACCGGCGCGTGGACCGGCGCCATGGCCGGTTGGTTGCTGGGCATGAGCTTCGCCCATTCCATGCTCTCCATTTTCCTGGGCGTGCTGATCGCCGGCGTCATCATGACGGCCCTGGCCCTGCTCGGCTGGATCGGGGCGACCATTGCCGGCATTGTGCTCCTTGTCATGTTTGTCGGCGTGCTGGCCAAAATCCTCCAACGGCCCTGATCCGCCCCCCCCCCACGATTCTGCGCTCGCCACGCCCCGGCCAGGGTGCCAGAATGCCGGCCTCAAACCGGGAGCCTGCCATGAAGCCAAATATCCTTGTCCTGTTGATACTGTTTCTGGGCCTGCCGCTGGCCGGTGCGCAGGAAATCCGCACCTGGACCAGCGCCAGCGGCAAGACGCTGGAGGCCGCGCTGGCGGACGTCAAGGGCGACCAGGTCGTTCTGCGTTCGCCTGCGGGCGAACTGATCCAAATCCGCTTGAACCAGCTCAGCAGCGCCGACCAGATTTTTGTCGGAAGCCACAGGACCGGCCGGCCTCCGGTCGCGCCGGGCGCCGGGGCGGCGGCACCCGAGGCCCCGGCCTCCCCCGTCCTGGAGGAATTGTTCGGCCGCCGCCTGGAAGGCGTCAAGGGCCGGCGCATGTCCACCGGCGAACTGGCCGGCAAGAAAATCGGCATCTATTTTACGGCTTCGTGGTGCCCGCCCTGCCGCGCCTTCACTCCGGAACTCGTCAAGGTCTACAACCAGCTCCAAGCCGACCACAAACCGTTCGAAGTCGTGCTGGTGACCAGCGACAAGGACGAACGGTCCATGGACAAATACATGAAGGACTACGACATGCCCTGGGTTGCGGTTCCCTTCGGCGACAAACGCATCGATCTGCTCAAGAAGAAATTCAGCGTCTCCGGCATTCCCAAGCTGGTGGTGATCGATGACGCCGGACAGATCCTGTCCGCCAATGCGCGCGGGGAAGTCACGGCCCAGGGGGTCCAGGCGTTTGACCGCTGGTAGACGCCGGGCGGACTGGTGCCGGACCCCGCAAAAGCCGAACGGCATCCGTAACCGGATGCCGTCGGACGCCTGGGCTGGACAACCGCTTATTTCTTGTCGTCCTTTTTGGATTTCTTGTTGGGTGGGGCTTCCGGAGCTTTTCCGGCTTTCTTCTCCGCCTTCTTGTCCGGCTTGGAGGCTTCCTCTTTCACCTTTTTGGCTTTCTTGGCCTTCGGGACAAAGTCCACCCACTCCAGAATGCACATCTCGCTGCTGTCGCTCATCCGCTTCCCTAGCTTGATGATGCGGGTATAGCCGCCGGCGCGTTCCTGCAGGGCCGGGGCGACGGCCCCGAAAAGCTCAGCCACAGCCGGCACATGTTTCAGGCGCGACAGGGCCAAACGACGGGCAGCCAAGGTGCCCTTCTTGCCGACGGTGACCATTTTGTCGGCCAGGCGTTTGGCCGCCCGGGCCTTCGGCAGCGTGGTGGTGATGCGCTTGGCGAGGATAAGGTTGCTGACCAGACTGGCGAAGAGGGCCTCGCGCTGGGCGGTCGTGCGGCCCAACTTGACGGTGTTCTTGCGATGGCGCATATGCGGACTCCTGGCTCGGTTATTCTTCGGCGGGCTTGGACATCTTTAGCAGTTCCGCGTCGAAGGTCATGCCCAGCGACAATCCCAGCTCCGCCAGCTTCTGCTTGATTTCATTGAGCGACTTCTTGCCGAAGTTGCGGTACTTGAGCATCTCGGCTTCGGTCTTCTGAGCCAGCTCGCCCACCGTGGTGATGTTGGCATTGTTGAGACAGTTCGCCGCGCGCACGCTCAACTCGATTTCGTTGACGCTGATGGCCAATTTCTTGGCCAGCTCCTCGCGGGCGGGATCCACCGCCTTTTCGCTCTCCTGGAACTCGACGATGTCCTTGTCATAGTTGACAAACACGTCCAAGTGATGGCGCAGGATGGCGGCGGAAAGCGTCAGGGCCTCGTCGGGCGTGATGCGTCCATCGGTCCAGACCTCCAGCACGAGCTTGTCGTAGTCGGTGCGGCGGCCAACGCGGGTGTTGTCCACGGCATACTTGACGCGGCGCACGGGGGAAAAGAGCGAATCAATGGGGATCAGGCCGATTTCCTGCTCCGCCTGCTTGTTCCACTCGGCCGGGCAATAGCCGCGCCCGATCTTGACCTCGATTTCGGCATCGAATACGCCATCGGCATCCAGCGTGCAAATGTGCTGATCCGGCGTCAGGATCTCGACGGCGGGATCGGCCTGGATATCGGCGGCGGTGACGTCGCCCGGACCCTTCACCTTGATGCGCAGCATCTTGGGCTGGCGGATGTACATCTTCAGCAGGACCTTCTTGAGGTTCAGCACGATGTCGGTCACGTCCTCGACACAGCCTTTCAGGTGGCAGAACTCATGTTCCGCGCCCTGGATGCGCACGGAGGTGATGGCGGCGCCTTCCAACGACGACAAGAGGACACGGCGCAGGGAATTGCCTAGGGTGCGGCCGTAGCCGGCCTCGAAAGGCTCGGCGGTGAACTGGGCATAGGTGTCGGTGGCCGAGGCTTCGTCCTTGACGACGAACCGGGGCATTTCGAACCGGTTGAGGCGGGTATTCATGTGTTTCTCCTTCCAGCCCCGGGCGTTGGCCGGAGCGTATGGCGGATGGGTTGGACTTGGTTACTTCGAATAGAGTTCGACGATCAGCTGTTCGTTCACCACCGGCGCGATTTCCTCGCGGGTGGGAACATGCAGGACTTCGGCCTTGAAGACGCTCTTGTCGACATTGAGCCAGCTCGGCCAGCCCCGGCTTTCGGCCGCGTCCAGATGCGCCTTGGAATAGTCGCGGCTGCGCTTCACATCCCGCGCCTGGATCACATCGCCGGGTTTGACCTTGAAGGACGGAATGTTGACCTTGATGTCATTGACGCGAACGTGGCCATGGCGCACGAACTGGCGGGCGGCACGCCGGGAAGGCGCCAGGCCCATGCGATAGACGATGTTGTCGAGGCGCATTTCCAGCGCCTGGAGCAGGATCTCGCCGGTGACGCCGCGGGTACGCAGCGCCCGCTGGAAAAACAGCCGGAACTGCCCCTCCTGCATGCCGTACATGTTGCGAAGGCGCTGTTTTTCCTGAAGCTGAATGCCGTAATCCTTCAGTCGGGGCCGGCGTCCGCCGTGCTGCCCAGGAATGGGATGGCCCTGCTCGATGGGGCACTTGGCCATGTAACACCGGTCGCCCTTCAAAAAGAGCTTCATGCCCTGCCGGCGGCAACGCTTGCACGCCGGTCCAATGTATCTGCCCATGGTAAGTTCCTTCCTGTCTTGAAATGGCTATACCCGCCGGCGCTTGCGCGCCCGGCAGCCGTTGTGCGGAATGGGGGTCAGGTCGCGGATGCCGGTGATGCTCAGCCCTGCGGCCTGCACGGCACGAATGGCCGATTCGCGGCCGGATCCCGGGCCCTGCACCAGGATCTCCACCTCGTGCAGCCCGAACCCCAACGCCGTCTTGCAGGCCTCCTGGCACACAATCGTGCCCGCATAGGCGGTGCTCTTGCGCGACCCCTTGAATCCGCAGCGGCCGCCGCTGCTCCAGGCGATCACATTGCCGCGCGGATCGGTGATGCTGACCGCGGTGTTGTTGAACGAAGCCAGGATGTGCACAACGCCCACGGGCACGTTCTTGGCGCCCTTGCCCCGGCGGCGGACCTTGGCCTGACCTTCGGCGGGGGCGGCTTCCGCACTGGCGGCGGGAGCGGATTCGGCCGGAGCGGCCTTCGGTTCATCTTTGATTTCTTCTGCCATGGTGCGGTTCCTCTATTACTTGCCGGCCGGAGCGGCAGCCGATGATCCGGGTCCGGTCGACTTGGCGGCCGAACGGGCTTCCTTGCCGCGGACGGCCCCCACCGTCTTGCGGGGGCCCTTGCGGGTGCGCGCATTGGTGCTGGTGCGCTGCCCGCGAACCGGCAGACCCTTGCGATGGCGGATGCCCCGGTAGCAGTTCACCGCGATCAGACGCCGGATGTTGCCCGACACTTCCCGGCGCAAATCGCCTTCCACCACATACTCCTCCTGGAGCAGCTTCGAAAGACCGGCAATTTCCTCGCCAGTCAAGTCGTCGGCCTTGGCCGCCGGCTTGATCTTCAGGCGTTCCACTAGTTCCCGGGCGCGTTGCGGCCCCACGCCGTAAATGTACTGCAGCGCATACTCGACGCGCTTCTTCCCCGGAATATCGACACCAATCACTCTGGGCATGTGCGTTGTTCTCCTGACCTCATCCCTGCCGCTGCTTGTGGCGCAGGTTGGTGCAGATGACCCGCACCACTCCTTTGCGACGCACAATCTTGCAGCGCTCGCAGATCCGTTTCACCGATGTTCGTACTTTCATCTTCCGGCCTCTATCTTCACACTTTCCACAATCTCTCCGCGCGACAGGTCGAACGGCGACATCCGCACCCGGATCCGCGCGCCGGGCAGGTACAACCCTTCATTCGCGGACGCTCTCTCCCGCGGAACAAACGCCGTAAACTCGTGTCCGTTGCCTAGTCTGGCACGGAAAGCGCGATGTTCTATCACAGCCTCCACCTCCGCGTCCAGTTCAATTATTTCTTTTCCGCGCACGTCAGGATTTCCGCCGGGCCGGCCGCGACCACCAGCACCGTGTGTTCGAAATGGGCGGAACGCTTCCGGTCCCTCGTCTTGACAGTCCACCCGTTGGCCATGACCTCCACCCGGCAGGTGCCCTGGTTGATCATCGGCTCGATGGCCAGGGTCATCCCCGGCTTCAGGACGGGGCCCCGCCCGGGGTTCCCGAAATTGGGCACCTGGGGATCTTCGTGGAGCCGGCGGCCCACGCCGTGTCCGCAATAGTCGCGCACCACGGAGAATCCGGCGGCCTCGGCCACCGTCTGCACGGCATGGCCGATGTCCCCCACGTGGTTCCCGGCGCGCGCCGCCGCAATGCCCGCCGCCAGCGCGGCCTCGCAGATCCCGCAAAGACGGACGGACTCTGCGTCCATCTCCCCCACCATGACGGTCGTGGCGTTATCGCCGACAAAGCCGTCGGCCGTTACGCCCAGATCCACGCTGACCAGGTCGCCGGCGTTGATCGCGCGCGGGCCGGGAATCCCGTGCACCACTTCGTCATTGAGAGAGATGCACGTGTGTCCCGGAAATCCCCCGTAACCCAGAAATGCGCTGGTAACGCCCAATGCCCGCATGCGTTGCGCGGCGAAGGCATCCAGTTCTCCCGTGGTCATTCCGGGACGGACGGCGGCCGCGACTTCCGCCAGCAGCCGGGCGGACAGGCGGCAGGCGTGGCGCATGCTCTTCAGGTCCGCCGGGCTCTTGATCGGAATCATCGGCTCGGATCGAATCAGGCAAGGCGGGCCAACAGTTCTGCGGTCGCCGCCTGGGGAGTCGTCCCGGCATTGATGCGAACCAGGAGGCCCTTCTGCGCGTAGAATTCGATGAGGCTGGCGGTCTGCCGCTGGTAAACCTCCAGGCGGTTGAGCACAGTCTCCTCGGAGTCGTCGGGACGCTGGTAGAGCGGACCGCCGCACTGGTCGCAGACACCCGCCTGTTTCGGCGGGATATTGGTGAGGTGATAGACGGCTCCGCACGTCTTGCAGATCCGCCGGCCGCTCAGGCGGCTGACGATGACCGGTACGGGCACTTCCAGCAGGAACACCTGGCGAACGGATCCGCCCAGCGCCGCCAGCGTGGCATCCAGCTGGCGGGCTTGCTCGAGGGTGCGGGGAAATCCGTCGAACATGTACCGGTCATCCGGCTTGCCCTGCGCCAGCCGTTCACCAACAATGCGCAAAATGACATCGTCCGGCACCAGCTCGCCTTTTTCCATGTAGGCCTGGGCTTCCCGGCCCGTCGGCGTGCCGGCCTTGACCGCTGCCCGCAGCATGTCGCCCGTGGAAACATGAATGAGCCCCGTGGCGTTGCGAACCCCTTCGGCCAGGGTCCCTTTGCCCGCGCCCGGCGCACCCAGCAGGATGATGGCTTGCATGCGGTATCTCTCTTTCCCGGCGCCCTAGCGGCGGCCGCGCAGATGGCCCTTGCGGAGGAACCCGTCATAGTGGCGGGTCACGAGATGCGATTCCACCTGCCGCATCGTATCGAGCATGACGCCCACGATGATTAGCAGACTGGTGCCGCCGAAAAACTGCGCGACCATGCCGGGGATGTGGAATGAATTGGCCAGCACCATCGGCAGGACCGCGATGGCCGTCAAAAAGACCGCGCCGGCCAGCGTGATGCGGGTCATCACCCGGTCCAGGAATTCCGCCGTGGGTTTGCCGGGACGGATCCCGGGCACATAGCCGCCGTACTTCTTCAGGTCATCGGCGATCTGCACCGGATGGAACTGGGTGGCAACCCAGAAGTAGGAGAAGAACAGGATCATCAGGGAATACAAGCTGATGTAGAGGGCCCCGCCGTACTGCAGGTGGACCTGGGCGAAGGTTTTCACGGACTCCAGGGGCACCATCATCAGGATGCGCTGGGGAAACATCAGGATGGCCTGGGCGAAAATGATGGGCATCACGCCGGAATAGTTCACGCGCAGGGGCATGTAGGTGCTCTGTCCGCCGTAGGTCTTGCGGCCCACGACGCGTTTGGCGTATTGCACCGGGATCTTCCGTTGCGCCTGCGTCACCGCGATCACTCCGCCGATCACCAAAAACACCAGGATCAGCATGGCCACCAGCATGAAGATGTTGGCCGATCCCTCCCGGAACATGCTCGCCGCCTGGGAAATCGCTCCGGGCAGCCGGCTGACGATGCTGATGGTGATGATCAGCGAAATGCCGTTGCCGATGCCGCGCGCAGTGATCTGCTCACCGAGCCACATCAGCATCATGGTGCCCGTGGTCATCGTCAGAATCGTCAGCATCAGGAAAGGAATCCGAGCCATCGTCACGATGACCTCCCCTTCCATGACCTGCAGCCCCAGTGCTTCGGGCCGCAACAGCACCGCCGCCATGGCGTACCCCTGCACGATGCAGAGAGCCACGGTCAGATAGCGGCCATACTGGATGATCTGCTGGCGGCCGGCGTCGCCTTCGCGCGCCAGCTTCTCCAGCGAGGGGATCACCGCGGTCAGCAACTGCAGGATAATCGAGGCGCTGATGCTGGGCATGATGCCCAGCGCGCCGATCGCCGCCTGCGTCAGCGCCCCGCCGCTGAACAGATCCAGCATCCCCATGAACCCGATGTTGCCGCCGGCCGCCGCCATGCGGTCCATGATGGTCCGGAGCATCGCCGCATCCACACCGGGAGTCGGGATCACCGAAATCAGCCGGCAGACGAAAATCAAGGCGACCGTGAAGAGGATGCGCTGCCGCAGCTCGGGGATCTTCAGACTGTTGGTGAAAGCAGAAAGCATCTCGGCCCCTTTCGGTTCAAGTCGTCCGGGCGATCGTCTCGCAGGTGCCGCCGGCCTGTTCAATCTTGGCGCGGGCGGTCGTGCTGAAGGCATGCGCCTTGACGGTGCGGGCGGCGGTCACTTCGCCCCCGCCGAGGATTTTCACCAGGCTGCGGGGACCGATCCGGCCGGCCGCCACGAGCGTCTCGGGGGTGATGTCGCCAGGCAGGATCTGGATCAGGTCGCCGATATTCAGCGCGGCATAGACCACCCGGTTCGGCCGCTTGAACCCCCGCTTGGGAATCCGGCGGATCAGTTTCATCTGGCCGCCCTCGAACAGAGGTTTGCGCTTGTGGCCGGTGCGGCTCATCTGGCCCTTGTTGCCGCGCCCGGAGGTGCGGCCCTTGCCGGAGGATTCGCCGCGGCCCACGCGCATGCGGCGTTTCTTGGCCCCGGGAGTGTTCTTCAACGAATGCAGATTCATGGTGTGTCCTGCCCTTTCCCTGCTACTGGCGCAGCGCCGCCATCTCCTCGCGGGAGCGCAGCTGCCTCAGCCCGTCCATGGTGGCCTTGACCACGTTCAGCGCGCTGGTCGCGCCCAGCGACTTGGCCAGCACGTCGCGGATGCCGGACAGATCCAGCACCGCGCGGGCGCCGCCGCCGGCGATGACGCCCGTCCCCTTGGAGGCGGGCTTGAGCATGACGCGCGAGGCGCCGCAGCGGCCCATCACTTCGTGCGGAATGGTGCGATCGTTCATGGTCACCTTGATCATGTTGCGCCGGGCCATCTCGGTGGCCTTGCGGATGGCATCGGCGTTTTCGCGCGCCTTGCCGAGCGCATATCCCACCTGGCCGTTGCGGTCGCCCACCACCACGAGGGCGGAGAAACTGAAGCGCCGGCCGCCCTTGACGACCTTGGCGCAGCGGTTCACCGCCACCACGCGTTCGGTCGCCTCGCCGGGACTCTTGGGTTCTTCGGTCTTCTTGAATTCGCGTTTCATCATCCGGGATTCCTCAGGTTGGACGCTCTAGAATTTCAATCCGCCGGCCCGCGCGGCATCGGCCAGCGCCTGGAGTCGGGCGCGATAGGCGGAGCCGCCGCGGTCGAAAACGACCGTGGAAATGCCTTTGTCCTGCGCGACCTTGGCGGCCAGGGTGCCCAGCTGCTTGGCCGTGACAGCGTTGAGCTTCTGCCCCCGCAGCTCGCCGGACAGGGTGGACACCGCCGCCAGGGTCTTGGCCGCCGCGTCGTCGATGAACTGCACATAGAGGTGCTGGTTGGAGACGAACACGCTCATGCGCGGACGCTCGGCCGTGCCCTGCACTTTGCGGCGCAGCCGCAGGTGCCGGCGTACGCGGTAATCCTTCAAGTTCTTCATTTTCATGTTTACGCCACCGTCTTGCCCGCTTTCCGGCGCACCCGTTCACCCTTGTACCGCACGCCCTTGCCCTTGTAGGGTTCGGGCGGATAGAAGGAGCGAATGCGCGCGCTCACCTGCCCCACCAGTTGCTTATCAATCCCGCTGACCTTCAGCTGCGTGCCGTCGGTCACCGTCACGGCGATGCCGTCCGGCACCGTGTATTCCACCGGATGGGAATAGCCCAGATTGAGGGTCAACTGGCGTCCCGCAATGGCCGCCTTGAAGCCTACGCCCTGGATTTCCAGTTCGCGGCTGTAGCCCTCGTGGATGCCCACAAGCATGTTCTGCAGCAGGGCCCGGGTCGTCCCGTGGTCCGCCCGACTCTGCTTGTCATCGCCCCGGCGGGTGACGGTCAGCACGGCGCCTTCCAGGGCCACCGCGACGGTACTGGGCACCTTCAGCGCCAGTTCACCCTTGGGGCCTTTCAGGGTGATGCGTCCGTCGGCCACGGTGGCCGATACGCCCGCCGGCAGCGTCACCGGTTGTTTTCCGATTCTCGACATATTGTTCCTCGCCTCCGGATTACCACACCTGGCAGAGCACTTCGCCGCCCACGTGGGCCGCCCGGGCCTCGCGGTCGGACATCAGGCCCCGGCTGGTGCTCAGCACGGCCGTGCCCAGACCGCCCCGCACGCGCGGGACCGCCGTGGCCGCTACGTAGCGGCGCAGACCCGGCCGGCTGACGCGGCGCAGCTGCTGAATGATGGGTTTCTCGTTGTAGTCGTACTTCAGGACCACGCGCAGGGTCTTGTGGCCGGCGGCGGCGCCTTCGGTCACATCGGCGATGTAGCCCTCTTTCTTGAGGATCCGGGCGATCTCCGCCTTCAAGCGGGAATGGCCCATTTCCGTGACCGGCAGCCCGGCCCGGCTTGCGTTGCGAATGCGCGTCAACATGTCCGCGATGGGATCAGAACAGCTCATCGTTTCTCTCCGTCCTACCAGCTGGCTTTGACGACGCCGGGAATCTTGCCCTCGGACGCCAGTTCCCGGAAGCAGATGCGGCACAACTGGAACTTCCGTATGTAGGCGCGGGAACGCCCGCACCGCCGGCACCGGCAATATCCGCGCACGGCGAACTTCGGTTCGCGCGCCGCCTTCACCATCCATGATATCTTAGCCAAGGTCTGCCTCTCTTTCCCCAATTACGCGGTTGCAAACGGCACGCCCAGCAGCTGCAGCAGCTCCTTGGCGTCCGCGTTGTTCTTTGCGGTGGTTACGATCGTGATGTCCATGCCCTGAACCCGCTTGACCTTGTCCGCCTCGATTTCGGGGAACAGGGTCTGCTCCTTGAGGCCCAGGGTGTAGTTGCCGCGGCCGTCGAACGACTTCGGCGACACGCCGCGGAAGTCACGGATGCGCGGCAGGGTCGCGTGGATCAGCCGTTCCATAAACTCGTACATCCGGGCGCCCCGCAGGGTCACCTTCGCGCCGATGGCCATGCCTTCGCGCAGCTTGAAGTTCGAGATGCTCTTGGTGGCCTTGCAGATCACGGGCCGCTGCCCGGTGATCTTGGCCAGGTCGTCCGCTACCACCTTGAGGGTGTCGCGGTCCACCAGGGCATTGACTCCCATGTTGACCACGACCTTGACCAGCCGGGGAATGTCCATGCGGGAAGGGAACCTCCCGGTGGCCTGGAGGGCCTTGACCACTTCCTTTTGATATTTCTCTTTCAGGATTGACATGCTGTCACCGTTCTATTCCTTGTCCGCCTTTTTCGCGGGCGTGACCACCGCCAGCTTGGAGACTGCCAGCGGCGCCTCCTTGGTGATGATGCCGCCGTTGGGGTTGTCCTGGGACTTGCGCAGGGCCTTCTTCACGAAATTGAACCCTTCGACCAGCGCGCGCCCGGTCTGGGGATACACCTTCAGCACCTTGCCGGTTTTCTTGGCGACGGCATCCGCGCCGGAAATCGCCCGGACGATGTCGCCGCGCCGCACGTGCAGCTTGACCTTTTTCATCACAGCACCTCCGGGGCCAGCGAGATGACCTTCATGAAGTTCAGTTCGCGCAGCTCGCGGGCGACCGGCCCGAAGATCCGGCTGCCGCGCGGGTTCTTCTGGTCATCGATCAGGATGACCGCATTGTGGTCGAAGGAGAGGGTCGAGCCGTCCGGCCGGTGGATCGGCGCGGCCGTGCGGATGATCAGGGCCTTGTGGACCTCGCCCTTCTTGACCATGCCCACGGGCTGCGCCTCGCGGATGGACACCTTGATGATGTCCCCGATGCGCGCCACCGTCTTGCCCTGGCCGAGCACCTTGATGCACTTGGCCAGGCGGGCGCCGGTATTGTCGGCCACCGGCAGTTCGGTTTCCATCTGGATCATGACGACACCTCGCTCCCGCCCGCGCGGGCGGTGATCTCCACCAGGCGCCAGCGCTTGGTCCGGCTCAGCGGGCGGGTTTCGGCGATGACCACCTTGTCGCCCCGCTTCGCTTCGTTCTTCTCGTCGTGCGCGTAGTATTTCTTGCTGCGGCGCATGATTTTCCCGTAGACCGGATGGGCGATGCGGCGTTCGGCCTGCACCACCACGGTTTTGTTCATGGCATCGCTCATCACGATGCCGGTGCGCTCTTTGCGCACATTCCTTGTTGCTGTCGCCATAATGCCTACCTCGCGGCTTTCGCCTGGTTCAAGACCGTTTTGATGCGCGCAATCTCCCGCCGGACCAGGCGGACCCGGTCGGGCTTCTCCAGCTGCCCGGCGGTCTGCTGGAGGCGCAGGTTGAACAATTCCTTTTCGGCTTCGGCAAGCTTCTGCGCCTGCTCGTCCGCCGACAAATCCCGGATTTCTCTGGCCTTCATGGGAATCTCGCTTTCCGGTTTAGGGGCTGACCCCGCGCCGCACGAAGACCGTGCGGATCGGCAGTTTGGTGGCCGCCAGCCGCAGGCATTCCATGGCCTGCTTTTCCGTCACGCCGTCCATCTCGAACAGGATCCGGCCGGGCCGGACCACGGCCACCCAGCCTTCGATCGCGCCCTTGCCCTTGCCCATGCGGACCTCGAGCGGCTTCTTCGAATAGGATTTGTCGGGAAAGATGCGGATCCACAGCTTGCCCCGGCGCTTCATTTCGCGGTTCATGGCCACGCGGCAGGCTTCGATCTGGATGTTGGTGATCCAGACGCGCTCCATCGCGCGCAGGCCGTATTCGCCGAACGCCAGGGTGTTGCCGGACATCGCCATGCCCTTGCGCGATCCGCGCTGGCTCTGGCGGTACTTCACTCGTTTAGGCATGAGGGGCATATGTCCGCTCCTTCCCCGGGGTCTTGGCCTCCTCGGGCTTCTGGCAGATCCAGCATTTGATGCCGATCTTACCGGCCATGGTGTTGGCTTCCGCAAACCCGTACTGCACATCGGCGCGCAGGGTCTGCAGGGGCACTTTGCCGACCATGTAGTGCTCGGTGCGGGCCAGTTCGGCGCCGCCCAGGCGGCCGCAGGCCTGAACGCGGACGCCCAAGGCGCCCATATCCATCGCCAGTTGCAGGGCGCGCTTCATCGCGCGGCGGAAAGCCACGCGGCGCTCCAGCTGCAGCGCGATGTTCTCCGCCACCAGTTGCGCGTTGGCGTCGGGATTGCGCACTTCCTTGATCTCCACGTAGACCTCTTTGCCGGTCTTGGCGCTGAGTTCTTCGCGGAGCTTGTCGATGCCTTCCCCTTTGCGGCCGATGACCACGCCCGGCCGGGCCGTATAGACCGTCACGCGCACGCGCTGGGCGTAGCGTTCGATCACGATGTCGGCCACCGCCGCGTCTTTCAGCCTGGCCCGCACCAGATCGCGGATCACCAGATCCTCGTTCAGCAGGTCGCCGAACTCTTTTCTCTCCGCGAACCAGCGGCTTTTCCACTCTTTGGAAACCGTGGTACGGAACCCGATGGGATTGACTTTCTGGCCCAAATTGCGCCTCCTTGCTCTCTCTTTACAACCGGCCGGCTACTTCCGGGACGGCGGCTCGTCCGTCAACGTCACGCGGATATGGCACGTCTTCTTGCGGATCGGCGCAGCCGACCCGCGCGCGCGCGGCCAGTACCGGGGAATCGTCGGCCCGTTTTCCACGACGGCCCGCGCCACCCAGAGCTTGTCCGCCGACAGCTCGGCATTGTTCTCCGCGTTGGCAATCGCCGATTTCAGGGTCTTGCCGAGGCAGACCGCTGCCTTGCGTTTGTTCAGTTCCACCACCTGCAGCGCCTCGCCCACGCGCCGGCCCTGGATGGCCCGCGTCAGGTCCCGCGCCTTGGTCGGCGACAACCGCACATATTTCGATACTGCTCTGATTTCCATGTCTCGTTCCTCAGGGACTTGGCGGCCGGATCAGCACCGCCCGGTCCCCTGTTTGGGGGTAGTCGCCACGGGCGGTCTCTTCCACCGCCGCGCCGGCAACATTCTCTCTCACATCCACGACGCGAACCCGCGCCACCCGCCGCCGGTCCCGCAGGACCGTCAACGGCAGCCCGTAGCGCACGCCCTGGCGCGCACCCCGGTCCACGATCACCAGCCCGAGGTCCGCATTCGCATCCACGATGCGCGCCTCGACCGGCGCATCCACCGGCGCTTCCGGGGCGGAACCCGCGGCCGACGCCCGCCGGGTCTCGACCACGTCCAGCGCAGCCTGGGCCTCGGCCAGCGCCTCGCTCAGCTTCCGGATTCGTCGGTCGCGGTCCTCCAGGTCGTGTCGCAACCTGTCGATCTCCTGCGCCAGGCGACCCGTTACCAGGCGGGATTCTCCCGCCAGCAGGTCCAGCCATTCGTCGTTCTGGCCATCCGCCGCGCCGCCCTCGGCCGCTGCTGCGTGCCCGTCCGTGCGGATGGTGTTTGCTTCCTCATCCTGCGCGGACTGCACCGAAACCTCGGCCGTCTCCGCCTCAACCAGGGGTTCCGGAACAAGCCCGGCCCCTTCCTCAAGACGCGCCGGCGCGGACGCCGGCCCGATCATCAAAGAACTGCTCTCCACCGGCCGCCGCGAGCCGAACCACCAGCCCGCCGCCACCGCGGCTCCCAGCACTCCCGCGACGGCGATCAGCCCGCTTGCGCGCCGGAAACCCATCCAACCAAATCTCTACTTCAGGGCGACCGTCTTGTCCGTCGCCGCGCCGTGCTTGCGGAAGGTCCGCGTGGGCGCGAATTCGCCCAGGCGGTGCCCCACCATGTTCTCGGTCACGAACACGCTCGTGAAGACCTTGCCGTTATGGACCGTGAAGGTATGGCCCACAAACTCCGGCAGGATCATGCTGCGGCGCGACCAGGTCTTGATCGGTCGCTTCGCCCCGCTGGCGCCCAGCGCCTCCACCTTCTTCAGCAGGTGGGCCTCGACATAGGGACCTTTTTTGATTGAGCGCGTCATGGTACTATTTCTTTCTCCGCTGCACAATGAACTTGCCGGAGGACTTGCGGCCGCTGCGGGTCCGCTTGCCCTTGGTCAACTGGCCCCAGGGCGTCACCGGGTGCCCGCCACCCGAACTGCGGCCTTCGCCGCCGCCCATGGGGTGGTCCACCGGATTCATCGCCACGCCGCGCACCGTGGGGCGAATGCCCTTCCAACGCTTGCGGCCGGCTTTGCCCAGGGAAATGTTTTCGTGTTCAAGGTTGCCCACCTGGCCAATGGTGGCATAACACCCGGCGTTCAGCTTGCGAATCTCGCCCGAAGGCAGCTTGATGTGGGCATAGGTTTCATCGCGGGCGGCGATGCGCGCCACCATGCCGGCGCTGCGCGCGAGCTTGGCGCCGCCGCCCGGGATCAGTTCGATGGCGTGAATCGGCATTCCGATGGGAATGGCGGACAGCGGCAAGGCATTGCCATCCACCGGCTCGGCCTGGGGGCTGGCCAGCAGGCGGACGCCAACCTGCAGTCCGTTCGGCGCCAGGATGTAGCGCTTCTCGCCGTCCGCATACGCCAGCAAGGCCAGGCGGGCCGTGCGGTTCGGGTCATATTCAATCGCTTGCACCTTCGCCGGAATATCCAGCTTGTCGTGCCGCCTGAAATCCACCAGCCGCAGGAACTTCTTATGTCCGCCGCCGCGATGGCGAATCGTGATCCGGCCCTGCGAATTGCGTCCGGCCTGGCTCTTCTTGACCCGGCGCAACCGGCGCTCCGGGCGCTTCCGGCTGATTCCTGCAAAATCCGACAGCGTGGTGAAACGCAGGCTGGCCGTCTTCGGCTTGTATTTTTTCAGGCCCATCGTCGATCCTCGTTATGCCATTTCAATGGTTTGACCGGCCGCAAGCGTCACCACCGCGCGTTTCCACGTCGGGGTCTGGCCATACGTCATCATCCGCACGCGCTTGGCCTTGCCGGGCCGCTGCATCGTGTTCACATCCTTGACCTTGACGTTGAACTGCTGTTCCACGGCCCGGCGGATTTCCAGCTTGTTCGCCCGGCGGTCCACTTCAAACAGGTATTGGTTGACCGCCTCTTTCAGGCGCGTGCCCTTTTCGGTCACCAGCAGTTTCTTGACAACCGGCGCCTTCATCGCTCCACCCCTTCCGCCAAGCGCTTGGTCAGCGCGTCCCATCCAGCCCCATCCGTAATGATCACCGGGTAGCGCGTCACCTGATAGGGATGCACCTGCGCCGCGGTCGTCACTTCCACCCGGGGCAAATTCCGCGCGGCGCGGGTCAGGTTGCGGCTCGCAGCGCCCGTTGCCAGCAGCGTGGCGCGTCCGTTGGCCACTTTTTTCAGCAGGCCGGCCACCGCCTTGGTTTTCGGTTCGATCGCCGCGAGCTCCTCGACCACCACCACGGCACCTGCGGCAATTTTCTCGCTCATGGCCCGCCGGAACGCCAGGGCCGCGGTCTTCTTATTGACCTTTTTGGAGAAGTCCCGCGGATGGGGCCCGAACACCACGCCGCCGCCGCGCAACAGGGGCGAACGGATCGATCCCTGGCGGGCCCGGCCGGTCCCCTTCTGCCGGAATGGCTTGCGGCCGCCGCCGCGGACATCCGCGCGCGTCTTGGTGGCGGCCGTGCCCGCGCGGAGTCCCGCCCGGTACGCGGTCACCACGTCCGCCACGGCCTGCGAACCACGCTTCAATTCCAGCAGCCCGGCGGCGACTTCCTTTTCGCCGGCGGCCGTGCCGTCCAACTGATATACTGTCACTTTGCTCATGACCTTCACGCCTTCTTGATCGCCTTACGCACCAGCACGATGCCGCCCGCCGGACCGGGCACCGCGCCCTCCAGCAGCAGGGCGTTGTCGTCCGGCAGGACCTTGACCACCCGCAGGTTCTGGGTGGTGATGTCCACCGAACCCATGTGGCCCGGCAGCTTCTTGTTGGCGAAAATCCGGCCGGGCCATTCGCGGTTGCCGATGGATCCAGGCTTGCGTTGCCAGCCGCCGCCGTGCGACGCCCGGCCGCCGCCGAACCGGAACCGCCTCACGACGCCCTGGAACCCGCGCCCTTTGGTGTGACCCAGCACGTCCACATATTTCACGCCTTCGAAAATCTTGGCCGTGAGCACGTCCCCGGCCTGGGCCGCCTCGTCCGCTGTCACGCGCACTTCGCGCACCACCTGGGCGGGTTTTGCGCCGGCCTTCTTGAAGTGTCCTTGCGCGGGCTTCGTCAGGCGGGACTCTTTCTGCTCGCCGAATCCGAGTTGGAGGGCCTCATAACCGTCCGGTTTGGCCCCCTTGCGCTGAATCACGGTGCACGGGCCCACCTGCACAACCGTCACGGGCACCTGGACGCCGGCGTCGTCATAGACGCGGGTCATGCCGATTTTTCTGCCGATCAATGCTTGCATGGACGCGCTCCCCCTAGATCTTGATTTGAATGTCCACCCCGGCGGGGAGATTCAGCTTCTTCAGCTCGTCCACCGTCTTGGCCGTGGGATCGATGATGTCCAGCAGGCGCTTGTGCGTGCGGATTTCAAACTGTTCCATGGACTTCTTGTCCGCGTGGACGCTGCGGTTGACCGTATAGCGCTCGATGCGGGTCGGCATCGGGATCGGCCCCGCCACCCGGGCGCCCGTGCGCTTGGTCGTCTCCACGATCTCGCCTGCCGACTGGTCCAGGATCCGGTGGTCGAACGCCCGCAGCCGTATTCTGATTCGTTGTCCGCTCATGTCTTTTCTTTCAACGGTTCCTCAATGCCTGACTCAGATTTTCCGGCACCACTTCGAACCGGGTCGGCTCCATCGCATACCCGGCGCGTCCACGTGTCAAAGAACGCAATGTCGTGGCGTAGCCGAACAGTTCCGCCAGCGGCACCGACGCCTCGATCACCCGCATTCCATCCCGCTGCGCCACGTCTTTCACCTGGCCGCGGCGCATGTTCAGGTCGCCCAGCACGTCGCCCAAATGTTCTTCGGGCGTCATAATCTCGAGCGCCATAATCGGCTCGAGCAGGGCCGGACGGGCTGCCTGCGCCGCCTCGCGCAGCGACATCGAAGCCGCCGATCGAAACGCAATTTCCGACGAATCGACCGGATGCCATTGGCCATTGACCACCGACACCCGGACGTCGACTAGCGGGAAACTTCCCAGCACACCTGTGCTCAGCCCGTCGCGGATTCCTTCCTCCACAACAGGCCGAAAATCGTGCGGGATTAAATCAGATGAAACGTGGAAGTCAACACTATTTCCAGCGCCCCGCTCATTTTTTTCCAGGGCCACGCCCACCAGCGCAAAATGGCGCTTCCCGCCCAGCTCCCGGTCGAAGGCGAAATCCGCCCCCGCGGCCGCGGTGATCGTCTCGCGGTAGGCCACCATGGGCCGCCCGGCATTGGCCTGGACCTTGAACTCCCGCAGCATCCGGTCGCGCAGGATTTCCAGATGCAGTTCGCCCATGCCCTGGATGATGGTCTGGCCGGTCTCCACGTTTTGCCCCACTCGGAACGTGGGATCCTCGTCGGCCAGATCGGCCAGCGCGGCCTGCATTTTTTCCTTGTCCGCCTGGGTCTTGGGCTCGATCGCCATGGACACCACCGGCTCCGGAAAAACGATCCGCTCCAGCGCGATGGGCTTCTGCTCCGCGCAGAGCGTGTCGCCTGTGCCCACGCCCTTGATGCCCGCAATCGCCCCGATTTCACCGGAATAAAGCGTGTCGATTTCCTCCCGCTGATTCGCGTGCAGCCGGATCAAGCGCTGGAGGCGCTCCCGCTTCTGCGTACGCGGATTCCAGACGTTCATTCCCTTCTTCAATGTGCCCGAATACACCCGCATGAAAATCAATTTGCCCACGAAGGGATCGGTCGCCACCTTGAACGCCAGCGCCGCCAGCGGCTCGAAATCGCCGGTTGCCCGTTCCAGTTCTTCTTCGGTCTTAGGGTGGCGGCCCTTGATCGGCGGGACGTCCAGCGGCGACGGCAGAAACGCGACCACGGCATCCAGCAACGGCTGGATGCCCTGGTTGCGCAAGCTCGTGCCGCACAGCACCGGTACCATCCGGCCGGACACCGTCGCCTGGCGAATGCCCGTCTGCAAGGCCTCGACCGACAGGTCCCCTTCGTCCAGATACGCGTTCAGCAAGCCTTCGTCGGTCTCGGCCACCGCTTCCAGCAAGGTTTCGCGGGCTTGTTGCGCCGCAGCCTGCAGCTCGCCGGGAATGTCCTGTTCGCTCATTTGCGCACCCAGCGAGGCCGCATCGAAGGCCCATGCCCTCATCCGGACCAGGTCGATCACGCCCCGGAAATGCTCTTCGGCGCCCCAGGGAATCTGGATGGCCACCGCCGGGGCCTGCAGCTTGGCGCGCATTTCCGCCACCACCCGGTCGAACGAAGCCCCCACCCGGTCCATCTTGTTGACAAAGGCCATGCGGGGCACGCGGTACTTGTTGGCCTGCCGCCAAACGGTTTCCGATTGCGGCTGCACGCCGCCCACCGCGCAAAACACTCCCACCGCCCCATCCAACACCCGCAGGGCCCGTTCCACTTCCGCGGTAAAATCCACGTGCCCCGGAGTATCAATGATGTTGATCTGGTGTTTCTTCCAGAAACAGGTTGTCGCAGCACTGGTGATGGTGATGCCCCGCTCCTGTTCCTGGGCCATCCAATCCATCACCGCCGTGCCGTCGTGCACCTCCCCCATCTTGTGCACCTTGCCGGTGTAGAACAGAATCCGTTCGGTGGTCGTGGTTTTTCCGGCGTCGATATGGGCAACGATCCCGATGTTCCGGATCGCGGTCAGCGCGTGTCCGCGCCCCACCGCCTCAATCTTGACCTCCTTTGCCACCGTACGCCTGCGCTTTCTCTTCTGCTGCCGAACATGGGGGGGCACCCTATCACGCGTCTGCCGCCGCCGCCAAGAAAAGACTGCGGGAGAGGAAAGGGCCGGGGATATCCCGTCGCGACCGCGGCGCCCCCTCCTTCTCCCCCGGAGCCATCCGCATCACATCAGCGAAAGCGCATCCACATCCACCGCGATGGAAATCCCCTTGGGCGGCTTGCAGGCCTTGAGCAAGGCCCGCAGAAATGGAACATGTTCACTTGCCTTGCGGGACCACAGCATGAACTGGGCGCGGTGGAATCCCTTCGCCTTGGCCAGCAGTGCCGGCGCCGGTCCGGTCAGGCGCACGGCGTCCGGCAACATCGGTTGCAACCGTTTGGCAAATTCCTTGGAGCAGGCATCCACCGCCCGTTCGTCCTTCCCTTTGAACAACACCGTGGTCAGGCGCACGAATGGCGGATAATGCATCTCCCGGCGCATTTCGATCTCCTGGTCGTAGAAGGTCGCGTAATCCGCATGGCGCGCGGACTGCACGGCGGGATGGAAAGGGGTATAGGTCTGGATAAAGACTTCCCCGGGCACATCCCCGCGGCCGGCGCGGCCCGCCACCTGGGTCAGGAGTTGAAAGGTTCGCTCCGCGGCGCGGAAATCCGGCATTTGCAGGCTCAGATCGGCGTGGATCACCCCCACCAGCGTCACGTTTGGAAAATCCAGTCCCTTCGCAATCATCTGCGTCCCGATCAGGATATCGATGTCGCCGCGCCGGAACTGCCCGAGAATCCGGGCATGGGCGTCCTTGGGGCCGGTGGTGTCGGAATCCATCCGCGCCACGCGCGCCCCGGGAAAAATCCGTTTGACGGCGGCCTCAACCCGCTGGGTGCCGACCCCGGTCATCTTGATGTTCGGCGCCCGGCACTCGGGATTGGAACAAAAACCCGGAACCGGCCGAACCACGCCGCACACATGGCACTGCATGGTCTCGGATTGCCGGTGATAGGTCAGCCGGACGCTGCAGTTCGGGCAGGTTTCCACCAACCCGCAGGCCGGGCACATCACCGTGGTGGCGTAGCCGCGGCGATTCAGGAACAGGAGGGTCTGCTCGGCCTGGGCCAGTCGCAGACGGATGGCTTCGACCAGTTCCTGCGACAGCAGATGAACCTGGCCGGCCTTTTCGGTCTCGATGCGCATATCCACCACGCGCACGAGGGGCATGACGCGGCGGTCAACGCGCTGGGCCATCGTGACCAGCTTGTACTTGCCATCCCGGGCGTGGCGGTAGGATTCCAACGACGGGGTGGCGCTGCCCAGCAGAACCGCGCAGCCTTCGAGGTGCCCGAGCATCACGGCCACGTCGCGCGCATTGTAGCGCGGAGATTCATCCTGCTTGTAGGCTGGCTCGTGCTCCTCGTCCACCACCAGCAGGCCCAGCGGGCGCACCGGGGCGAACAGGGCGCTGCGCGCCCCCACGACCACGCGCGCCTGGCCGGCGGCGATGCGCCGCCATTCGTCGTGACGCTCGCCCTCGGAGAGATGACTGTGCAATACGGCCACCGTATCGCCGAAGCGTCCGCGAAAGCGCTCCATGGCCTGCGGCGTCAGGGCGATTTCGGGTACGAGGGCAATGGCCCCGCGTCCGGTCGCCAGCGCCGTCTGGATCGCGGCCAGATAGACCTCTGTCTTGCCGCTGCCGGTCACGCCGTGCAACAGCACCACGCCCGGCTTCGCCGAGGCCATCTCGGCCTGGATCGCGGCCAGCGCCTGCGCCTGCTGATCCATCAAGGGCGGCGCCATCGTGGGCAGGATCGTCATCCGCTGATGGGGATTGCGCCGGATCACCCCCTTCTCGAGTTCGATCCAGCCCTTCTGGGCCAGACGGCGCAAACCGGGCAGTGAAACCCCCGTTTCCTCGGCCAGCGCCGCCGCGGTCATTTCGGGACATGCCTGCAACCGCTGCAAGGCAGCGGCCTGGCGGGGGCTGCGCGCGGCCAGCGCGGTGATTTCTCCGGGCGGCGGCGCCGCCGCCCCGGACATGCGGACCACCAGCTGTTCCTTGAATTTCGCGCCTTCCCGCCGCACGGCCGCCGGCAGGATGGCGGCGATGGCGCTCTCAAACGGCGCCGCGTAATAGTCGGCGATCCAGCGCGCCAAGCGCAGCATCCGGGCATCAAACAACGGCGGCCCCTCCTCGACGGATTCAATGGCCTTGAGATTTGGATATTCCGAGCGATCCGCCAGACCGACCACAAACCCGCGGGCGCGACGCCGGCCAAACGGCACGCGCACGAGGCAGCCAATCCGCACCTGTTCCCGCAGTTCTTCCGGGATGAGATAATCAAACTCGCGGTCGAGCGCGAGGTCCGTCAGAATCCTGGCAATCGGCGGCGGCACGAAACAACAGTCCTACATGTCCTTGGTGAGATAGATCACCATGCCGAAGATCCAGAGGATCATCACCGCCGAAAGGAACGTGTTCATGGCGGGAGTATCGCACGTTTCCCCCGCATTGGAAAAAGTTTTCCCGGTCGCCGTCTCGGACCGGCCAAATCACCCGGGGCGGAGGTTCTCCCCCCTGCCTGGCTCCCGGGAAATGCGACGGCATCAGTGGCCGCCGACTTCAAACCGGTAATCGCAAGGCTTTCCGCGGAAGCAGAATCCAAGGGTGTCGCCCTTGACGGAATCGTAGTCGATGCCGCGCAGGGCCAGCGCCACCTTTTCGGCCGTCAGCGGCATGGTCTTGAGGCGGATTCCGATGGCATTATCAATGGCGTCGGCCACCATGGGGGCGCAGGCGACCATGGTGTGCTCGCCCACGCCACGGGCCCCGAAAGGACCGTCGGGCTGCGGGGTTTCGAGGATGATCGGAATGATTTCGGCCGGGCAGTCGAGGGTGGTGGGAATCTTGTAGTCGGTAAAGTTCGGGTTGAGCAGCCGGCCGTTGGCGTCGTAGCGGATATCCTCAAAGAGGGCCGTGGCCAGGCCCTGCACAAGGCCACCGACGATCTGCCCCTTGACGAGCTCGGGATTGATCGCCTGGCCGACATCCACCGCCAGCACGGCCTTGCGCACGGTCATTTTGCCGGTCTCCTTGTCCACTTCCAGCACGATGCCGGCGGCTCCCACGGTATAGTGGACGTTAGGATGCCCGCCCTGGCTGGTCTCGGGATCGCCCAGCGCGGAGGTAAACTCCGGCATGAACATGCCTGTGCCGTGGATGGGCCCGCCAATGAAATTGCCGTTGGACCGCATGATGCCGTCGATGACGAAAGAGCGGAACGGCAGCGCGAATTTCCTGTCCTTGCGGCTCTTGACGCATTCGTCGGCCAGGTAGAGGTCTTCCACCTTGAGGAACTTGGCGCGCGCGACCGTCGCGAGAAGCCGGGCCTTGACTTCCTCGGCGGCGGCGCGCACGGCGTTGCCGCAGCCCCACGTGACGTGGGAGCCGACGGTCTGCCACTCGTAAGAGTTGCGGTCGGTGTCGGGCGTCTCGACGCGGATTTTCTCCACGGGAACCGTCAGCACCTCGGCCGCGACTTGCGCCATGACCGTCAGGAAACCCTGGCCGATTTCCATGCCGGAAACGCAAAGGTTGAGCGAGCCGTCCTCGTTGAACTTGAGGTATGCGGCGGAGGCCGCGTTGGGCGGCATGGCCGGCGCCTTCCAGAAGCAGGCCACCGCCTTGCCGACGGCCTTGCCGGGCTTGGCGGACTTGTCCTTCTTGCCCCAGCGGATTTCCTTGGCGACACGGTCAATGGCCCCGCGCAGATTGCCCGGATTCATGTGCGCGCCGTAGGCCAGCGTATCACCCTCCCGGATTGCGTTGCGCTTGCGGAACTGCACCGGATCCATCCCGATGGCCTGGGCGATGCGCGTCATGTGCGACTCGAGACCGAAGTGGAATTCGGAATAGCCGAAGCCGCGGTAGGCGCCGCAGGGCGGCATGTTGGTGTAGACGCAGACCGAGTCGATCTTGACGTTGGGAATGCGATACGGACCCGTGGCCGA
This sequence comes from Lentisphaerota bacterium, assembly GCA_012514035.1. GTDB lineage: Bacteria > Verrucomicrobiota > Kiritimatiellia > CAIQIC01 > Lenti-01 > Lenti-01. The sequence goes on from JAAZBB010000076.1 coordinate 66,849, forward strand.
CAGACCAACGGCGTTCACCACGTTGGCGCCGTATTCCGCAGACGCGCCGGCATCCCAGTGCAGGGTGTGCTCCAATGCGACGATCTGGCCGTTCTTCTTCACCCCCATCTTGATGCGGGCGATCACCCCCTGCCGCTGCGAGGTGTTCATGAACTCCTGCTCGCGGGTCCAGTTGAGCTTGACGGGCCGGCCTTTCATCACAATCGCCAGCACGGCGCCGATGATTTCCATCGAGACCCCGGCCTTGCCGCCGAAACCGCCGCCGACGTAGGGCGTCACAATGCGGATATCTCGATGCGAAAGCCCAAAGGGCTTGAGCGCCACGGCCATCACCCCCCGCTGGGCATAGGGCGATTGCGACGACGCCCAGAGCGTGAGCCGGCCCGAGAGATCGAAGAGGCCCGTCACGGCGTGGGTCTCGATGGGACAATGGGCATAGCGCGGCACCGTGTAGGTGTCTTCCAGAATGTAATCGGCCTGCCGGAAGCCTTTTTCAACATCGCCCTTGCGGGTCTTGCGCCAGTGGGCGATGTTGGTGCCCGGTCGGGGAAAGAACCACGGCACCCGCAGATAGTTGCCCAGATCGGGATGAATGAGAACCGCGTTTTCTTTCAGGGCCTCATCCAAACTCAGGACCGCGGGCAACGGCGCGTAGGTCACCTTGACCAATTTGGCGGCGCGCAACGCGGCGCCGGGAGTTTCGGCCACGACGGCCGCCACCTGTTCGCCGACGAACCGAACCCGGTCCCGGGCGAAGATGTTGCGGTCCTGCATGTAGAGGCCGAACATGTAGGGGATGTCCTTGCCGGTCACGACGCGGACAACGCCGGGCGCCTTTTCCGCCGCAGCGGTGTCAATCTTCCGGATCAAGGCATGCGCGTGAGGGCTTTCCACCAAAACGGCATGCAGCAGGCCGGGGCCGAATTCCATATCGTCCACGTATTGGGCCGCGCCCGTCACCTTGGCCATGCCGTCCACGCGCACGGCCGCCGTTCCGATCACTCGCTTGGCGCTCATGGGCGACTCCTCCGGGAGGAGGATCGTTTGCGATTGCTTTTCCTGGCTGCGGCCATGACCGTCTTGACCATGGCCTCGTAGCCGGTGCAGCGACACAGGTTGCCCGCCAGGGCTTCGCGCACATCCAACTCGGTAGGCGCGGGCTTCTCTGCCAGCAGGGCCGACGCCGCCAGCACGACTCCCGGCGTGCAGAATCCGCATTGGAAGGCATTGGACCGGATGAACGCCTTCTGCAGGGCGGTCGGACCGGCCCGGCCGACGCCCTCCAGGGTCGTCACGGATTGGCCGTCCGCTTCCACCGCCAGGATCAGACAACTGCGAACGGCTTTGCCATTCAATAGAACTGTACAGGCGCCGCAGTCGCCGCGGCCGCATCCTTCCTTGGGCGTTTTGATGCCCAGTTTGCCCCGTAAGACTTCGAGCAGGGTCTCGTTCGGATTCACGGCCAGGCGCCGAACCTGACCGTTCAAGCGGATGGCAATGTCCTTCATGGCGCGTCCTCCTCGAGAATGTTCGTCCCATAGGCTGGCCCCCGGCCGGCCCTGCGCGCGGCCGCCAAATGGACAGCGCGGCGGAGCATCACCCCGACCATCAGGCGGCGATAGATCTGGGAACCGCGGATATCGGTGATCGGCGCCACCTCGGTTTCCGCCACGGCTGCCGCCTCCTTGCGCCGCGCGGAGGAGGGCTTGAGATCTCCCCGCAGCAGGCGTTCCACCTTCGGTCCGCGTATCGGCGTGGGCGCCACGGACCCATAGGCCACGCGCCAGTCACCCCGGGCATCCACACGCACCGCCACGCTGGCCTGGGCGAGATCTTCCCCTCGATACCGCTTCAATTTGGCAAATGCCCCGGCGTGCTTGGCCACCGGCAGGGATATGCCCGTGACCAGGGCGCCTTGGGTCAAAGCCGTCTGGCGCGGATTGAGAAACCATTTCCGGATCGGAATCCGCCGGGCCCCGCCCAGGGTCGCCACGTGGATGACGGCATCGTAGACCAGCAGCGCCGGCCCGCTGTCGCAACAGGGAACAGCGGAGCAGATATTCCCGCCGATCGTAGCCCGGTTGCGCACGCCGACAGAGGCGACCATGCCGGCGGCTTCGGCCAGGATCGGCGCATGTCTGCGCACCAGGGGCGAAGCCATAATCTCCGCAAAAGTCGTGTTGGCTCCCAGCCACAGATGGCCGGCCTTCCGCCGGATCCCGCGCAATTCGGCCAACTCCTTGATATCCACCAGAAAACCGGGACTCACCGCGCCATCCCGCAGCCAGGCAACCAGGTCGGTTCCGCCGGCCAGGGGGACTGCACCGTGGGGCGCATGCCGGGCCAGGAGCCCCAGCGCATCCCGCAGGGTATCCGGTTTGGCATAGTCGAATTCGCAGCTGATACTCATGCCGGGCCTCCCTCTGATGGCGGTGCGGATTCGTCCGGAGCGGATGTTTTCATCAGGTCTTCCAGCCGGTCGTCCACGGCCAGGAAGCTGTCGTCTTCATGGCGCAAGCCCACCAGGATGGTCTTGAATGTCCGCAATAGGATGGAAACATCGAGCAGGAAGCTCATATTTTTGATGTAATACAGATCAAACTGCAGTTTGCGGGCCGCCGCTTCGAAACTGGCCGCATAAGGATAGCGGATTTGAGCCCAGCCCGTGAGCCCAGGCTGGACCAGATGTCGTTCGTTGTAAAACGGAATGAAAACGGCGAGCTTGGCGGTGAACTCCGGCCGCTCCGGGCGAGGTCCAACCAGGCTCATCTCCCCCTTGAAGATATTGAAAAGCTGCGGCAATTCATCAATCCGCCACTTACGCAGAAAATATCCAATGCGGGTCACCCGGACATCCCGGCTCTGCGCCCAGATCGGCCCGTGGGTTTCCGAATCGGCCCGCATGGTCCGCAATTTATAGAGGGTATACGCCTGTCCCCCCTGCCCCACCCGGGTCTGGCGATATATCACGGGCCCCGGAGATGTGAGCTTGATCAGAATGCCTGCGAGCAAAATCAAGGGTATGCCGGGAATCAGACCGAGCACCGAAATCAGGATGTCCATCGCCCGCTTGATCTTCCGGATCTGCACCACGGAACTGTTCAACGCCACCGTCATCAGCCATTCGTCGTTGATGTGGGCCAGTGGAATCTCCTGGGCCAATTCCTCCGACAGAGCCACGTAATCCAAAAGCTCGACCCCGGCATAACGCAAAGGGCGCAGCCGGGACAACAGTTCATGACTGCGCATGGGCGACACGGACAGCAGGATGGCTGACACGCTGTGCGTATCAATCAAGCGGCCCAGGTCATCGGCGGTTCCCAGAACCGGCACGTCCACGGCATAGGCGGAGGCCGGCACCGCCCCGCAGGTGATGAGACCGGTCACGGAATACAGGGCCGCCGGGGTCCCTTGAATCAGCCGGAGGAGATCCTCGGCCCGATCGGGATGATCACACAGCAACATGGCCTGCTTGAGGAACAGGCCCCGCCGGACCAGCGCCATGGACAGGCGGCGCAGAGCATACGCCAACCAGAGGATCAGCACCGAGGAAATGGCCCAGATGCCGCGGCCAAGAGTCATTTGGGGCCGGGTGTAGAGAATCAAGCCCGTAATGCCCGCGGCAATGGCGGTCACCACCAGCGGCAGGAAGTCAAAGTCGATCTGCCGGCTCCGCGTCGGCGGCTCGTACATGCCCCCCGCATAAAACACCAGCATGTAAATGAGCACCGCACTGGTCAAGGCTCCCCAGTTGTCCGCCAGATACTCGGCCCCGACACCGAATCCCAGGCGCAGAAAAACCGCCCCCAGCTGGGCCAGCACAATGATCAACCAGTCTCCCAGCGTCAGGAACAGGTGATGGCTGGAAATCCGCGCCCCGCGATGAAAGATAAAAACCACTAGGTCATCCTCGCCGCGGCGGAAGGATCAACCGGCCGGGGCCGTCGATCCGGGTTCCGAAGCTGGGCTTTCCTCTTCATACCGGTAATCGTAACCGTAGTAATGGTAATAGCTGGATGCGCCGTAATTGCCCATCTGGGTCAGATCGAGGTTGTTCAGCACGCAGCCCAGCAGGTTGGCCCCGCGCGACAAGAGCTGGCGGATCGCCACAAGCACCAGTTTCCGGGAGGTCCTGCCGCTCCTAACAACCAGTAAAGCCCCGTCGGTTTGTGACGCAATCACCGCCGTTTCCGATACGGCCAGGACGGGGGGCACATCCAGAATCACCAGATCGTATTGTTGCGAGGCCTCGGCCAGAAAGCTCCGCATCGCGGGCCGCAGCACCAGTTCCGCCGGATTGTCCGTGAAGGCACCCGTGCCGATGAAGTCCAGCCCGGCGATTGGGGTGTGCTGCACAACGCTGGCCATCTGCGTCTGGCCGCTGAGAATTTCCGTCAGGCCGCGCCCGGCCTGCAGGCCGAAGAACCGATGCAGGCCGCCGCGATGCAAGTCGGCATCCACCATCAGTACCTTCTGGCCGATCTGGGCGAAACTGGTCGCCAGATTGGCGGTCGTCGTTGTCTTGCCTTCCTTCGGAACCGCGGAAACGAGGGTCAGGGTCCGGAACGGCCGCCCGGATGGATTCAGCAGCAAGGCGGAGCGGATATTGCGGTAAGCCTCCGAAAAGCCGCTGGAGGGGTCCACGTTGCCGACCCAATAGGAGTTTTCGCCGGTTTGCTTCCAATGCGCGGTCGGCACCAGCCCGAGAAAGGGCATGCCCAGACTGCGCGTGGCGTCTTCCGGAAAGCGAATGGAATCATCCATGAATTCCAGCAGGAAGATCAGTCCGATGCCCACCCCCAGCCCGATCAACGCCGCGAGAAACAGGCTTTGAAGATTACGCGGTTTCAGGGGTCCTGTCGGAGTCAAGGCCCGCTCCAGGATGCGCACGGACTCCACCTGGATACCCGCGGATATGTCCACTTCCTGCAGGCGATTGAACACTAAATTGTACAAACCTTGCAGCCGGGTCAGGTTGCGCTGCAATCCCTCGTATTCCTTCTGCTTGCGATCAATCTCCAGCGCCTGTTCCTCCCAGGCCTGTTCCACGTGGCGGGCCGCCTTCTCCTTGATGTTCAAGGCCTCCAGCTTGGAATAAAACTGCTTCAGGGCAAACTGGATCTCGACCTTGACGGATTCTTCATTCTGCTGGAGTTTCTGCAGGGTATCACGAATCAAGGGATGTTCTTCTTTGTACTTCTTCCGATAGGAGATCAGTTGGGCTTCCAACAGAGCATTCTCCCGTTTCAAGTCGTCCCAACGGGGCTGGGCAATCACCCCATGTTCAATCAGATTTTCCGCCCCTTCCGCCGGGGGCACCTCCCCAGCACCGGCCGTGGCCATGGGGGGAGCCGCCGCCGCAACCGGCATGCCGTATTCCAACGTCGCCAGAACGACTTCATCGGATGCCTGCGCCAGCAACGGCTGCTGCGCTTCCAGCAGCATGCGCTGGGTCCGGTAATCGGCGGATTGCTTCGAAAGCTGCCCGAGGAGTTGGGCGGCCACATTGCCTCGCTCCTGGATGCCCACCACACTGTTTTCGCGCACAAATGTCAGCAGGTCGCCCTCCAGCTTCGCGATCTCCTCGGCCAGGCGGTTGGCCTGCTGGGAGAGAATACCCGCCGTGTTCTGGGAACTTCCGCTTAGCTCTTCCAGCTTGAATTCAATGTAGGCAGCCGCAACCGCATTGGCATAGTCTGCGCAAAAGGCGGGTTCCAACCCTCTGACATTGATGGCCAGGATGGCGGTCTGCCAGACCGGCCCCACGGACAAGGATTTGTATTTCTCGCCAAACTCCTGGGGCGACAGACCCAGGAGTTCCTTGGCTCTGCGGATCACTTCGCGACTCAAGATGATATTGCGCTGAGTCTGAATGTAATCGCCCATGATGGTTTCCATGTCCCGTTGCTGGAGACTGGCGGGAATGCCCACGGAGCGAGTGAGCTGAATCTTGGCGGTGGCCTGATATTCCGGAACCTGCCGTGCCATCATCACGAGCATGATGACGATGGATGTCATGAAGCACAGCAGCAGCAGCCAGAGCCGCTTCGCGATCATGTAGAAATACTTCCGGATATCCAGGCCCTTGCCCGCCTCGGACTGAACGGCTTCCCCCGCCGGCGGCGGCAGGGCTTCGGGTCGTTGGATCATGTCGCGCATATCAAAGTCCCAGCAATCCTTTTTCCGGCACGATGACGACATCGGCATCCTGCACCGGAACATCGTCCTCGAACGTTCCTTCCTTCAGGATCCGGCCCACGTCCACCAGCAGGGTCTTCTTGCTTCCATCCGGGGCCGTCCGCTGGATCTGAACCTTGCCGGGATTGGCAAACTGGGTCACCCCGCCATGGGCCAGAACCAGGCGGGCGACGGTCGCGTTCGGCCCGGGATTGACGGAAATGGCTCCGGGTTTGTTGACCTCTCCGAGCAGGTAGACTTGGGGACGAACCAGATTGCGGATGGACGGCACGAAGAAAATGTCGCCCTGCTGCAACGGGATGTTCATGCTCATGTCCGCCGCGCTGAACAGACGGCCCAAATCCACGGGAATGATGGAATATTCTCCCGTGGGCCGGGGCCGCAGAATCCGCACTCCGCTCCAGTCCGCATCCTCCCCGACTCCTCCGGTCATCGTCACGGCCTTGATCACATCCAGGCCGGGCTTGTAGGGATGAAAGCCCGGGCTGCCGACCTCGCCCAAAGCCAGGAATTCGTTCCGGCCTTCATCCTCCCCTTGGAAAGGAACAATGATGATGTCCCGCGGGCGCAGGTACTGGTCCCGGGAAAAATCCATCGTATCGAGCATCGCCTGCAGATTCACCTCGATGCTCTGGCGTTCCATGCCTCCGCCCGGAGTCCATCGCAGGATGCGCACCCGGTCCCCCGCGGCCTTGCCGGACAACCCCCCGCAGCGGGTCACCGCCTCCATCAATGTCAAAATCGAATCTCCGCGGAACGGAATGATTCCGGGACTGCCGACGGCGCCGGTCACCAGCACGTCGCCCTCCACGAAGTTGGCGATGGAAATATCCACGTTGGCTTCCTTGAAAAAGCGCTCCTCGAGGACCTCTTCAAGTTTGCGAGCCGCTTCGTCGACCGTTAATTCCGCAATCACCACCCGACCGGCGAAAGCGAAGTCAATGGAGCCGTCTCCGGCCACTGCGTACACCTTGGCCATGTCGGGCTGCTCCCGGACGGAAATATGCAGCCGATCGCCTGACAATATGCGGCGGGGAAAAGAATCCGTCCCCTCCTGGCCAAGTACCCAGCCTCCGTGGACCAGCGCAAGACACCCCGCCAGCAGCGCCGGCACGCGCCGAACCCAGGCCGCCAACTGGAAACCGCCGTTTTTCATGGCATCAATCTACACGAACGCCGGAAACGGGACAATGGCGGATTTCGGTGCCGCCCGGACCTCGGGCGGCCGCCCTCAGAAGTCATAGATCAGCCCATAGGTGACCAGATGCTTTTCCATGGCGCCGTATTCATGAAAATTGGAATCCTCCCATTTGTAGGTGTAGGCCAGGATTCGACTCAGTTTCCGGGACAGTTGCCGGGTATGGGCCAGGCCCCAGGTGATGGTGGTGGTTTCCTCGGTAAGGGCATCTTCCACCTGCGGGGTTGATTCCTCGTAAATGGCACCGAAGTTCAGCGCTAGCTTGGAAAAGATAAAGTCGTCGAAGCGAAAATCATATGAATAGGTGGTGGTTTCGGTTTCTGCAGTCGAACCGAACAGGCCTTCTGGTTCCCGGGAAAAGGTGAACCCATGCTGTGCAGAAGCCCCCAGCATCTGAGTCAGCCGGATGTTGTAGATGGTTCCCACTTCGTCTTCTTCGACATCATTATCCCAGGTCAGGTCGAAGGACAACTTGACGGTTTTGGAAATCTGGAATTCATCCCACACCCGGACGGTATGGACCGGCTTCCATTTCTCGTCATCCTCATCCTCGTCCGGAGTGGTCTCTAAATTGTCTTCGTATTCAAGACCGAAGGAATAGGTAACGTGGGGATGCCGGAGCAATTCAATCGGGATTTCCCCTGTAAGCCCGAACTCCCTTTCGATTTCTTCGGTTTCCTCGCCCGAGGGGGAGAACTTCGTGACGGTTTCTTCGGAATCATAATACAAACCGCCCCAGCTGAAAAGACTGAGCAAAGCCCCCCAATTGAAGACAGTCTCATCTTCTTCCGTCCCCTGAGTGGGGAAGACCGTCTCGGTCTCCTCCAAGGTAATATAGAGGTCTAATTTGGTCAAAAGGTCATTCAACCGGGCGCCTGCCATGAGCACGGTCTCGTCTTCATCCCCGATTTCATAGCGTTCGAAAAAGTGTCGTTCACTGGTATAGCCGGCGGACCCCAGCAATTGCAGGTGCTTCCAGTTCCAGTCGAGCATCACGTCCGCCGAGTCGATTTGATGAGGGTCATAGCTGGCCCCGCCCGGCATGTACACGTCTTCGTTGGCATCGACGGTCACTTCGGTTCCGGCCCCGCCGCTCAGGGTCAGCCGGGGATGGACGGTCTGAAAATCGAGTCGGGCATGATAGGTTTCCTCATCCAGGTCGTTTCGTTCAAAGTAATCTTTATATGCGGATCCCAGGCTGAGGGTAATCATCGTACTGGGCCGGAGAGGCACCGGCTGGGATTTCAGGGACAGGCCGGGCATCCAATAGAAGTCGTCTTTCTGCAGCTTGGGATTTTCTTCTTCGGGGTAGGCGTCATCCACGTTGCTGTCATATCCCACCTCCAGCGTGCCTTGGAGAGTGAAATCAAAGGGACCGAGATTGAATGTTTGCGCGCAGGCGCCCGAGGCCAGCAGGAGCCAAAGACCGACCCGGATCCCTGCCGAGCGGAACCCCGGGGTCCGCGGCGCCCCGGGCCATGGCGGAGCCAGGGACCGTTTGCACCCGTCCGTTGGGGAGATCTCGCGCATGGCACAGGCAGCCCGGCCGCCGGGAGGATGACGCGCTCGAAAGGCGCGGCTTGGTCCTGCTAACCGGCGGCGGTCGCTTTAGCGGGCGCTCTTGTTGGGATTGTATTCGAGAATGGCCGGCACCGTTTTCCCGGTGAAATCACCCGGCTCCCCCCATTGCACCACCTTGCCATTTTCGAAATATACCCAGTAGGTTTTCGGTGTCCACGTGAACCATGGGGGCAGGTATTCCCAGACCTCGGCATAGATTTGCTCCCCCTCGTAGACCTTGGCGGCCCGAATGGTGAACGGATCGCCGATGGCGTCCCGGACAGCTTCGGGCTCCATTCCCAGCTGCAATTTGTGCACATCAACATTCCAGGACGCGCAAGCGCCAAGGACCAGCGCCAGTGCAACCCCAACCAAGATACTACCTGCTGTTCGCATCATACCTTCTCCCTTTGTGGTGCCACAACTCCTTCGAGTCGAATAATGCGGGGGGAGTTTGCCATGCCCGAGCCGCGGCTGGCAAGCAAAACGACTCCCAAACAACAGCCAAACGGCCGTCGGGAGCCTCCGCCCCGACCGGGCCAGCCTGCCTCCTGTGCCTTATCCTCGCAGGGCTTTGATCAGTTCCGGAACGACCTGGAACAGATCCCCGACAATGCCGACATCGGCCACCCCGAAGATCGGAGCGTCAGGATCCTTATTGATGGCGATGATGGTGTCACTGCTGTTCATCCCCACCAGGTGCTGGATCTGGCCGGATACCCCGCAGGCGATATAAATCTTGGGCCGCACGGTCTTTCCGGTCTGACCCACCTGATGAAAACTGGATATCCAGCCCGCGTCGACGGCGGCCCGGCTGGCCCCGACCGCGGCACCGCCAAGAGCATCGGCCAATTCGGCCATCAGCTTGAAATTCTCGGGGGCGCCCAGGCCACGGCCACCGGTCACGATGAACTCGGCCCCCGCCACATTGACCTCGTTCTGCATCGCGTTGACCGTTTCCAGCACCTTGACCCCGGGCTCCTTCAAGGGCAGATTTTCCACCACCCGTGTGCCGGTCCGGCCCGCCACGGGTTCGGCCGGCTTGAATACCTTGGGCCGCACGGTCGCCATTTGCGGGCGGTGGTCCGGGCAGACAATGCAGGCCATGATGTTGCCGCCGAACGCCGGCCGGGTCTGGATCAGCAACCGGCTGTCTGCCTCCACATCCAACTCGGTGCAGTCCGCGGTCAGCCCGGCGTTCACCTGGACCGCCACGCGCGGAATGAAGCCCCGGCCCAGGCTGGTCGCCCCGGCCAGCACCACCTCGGGCTTGTATTTCCGGATCAAGGCGCTCAGGGCTTCGGCATAGGGTTCGGCCGTATAGTTCTCCAAAGCGGGATGATCCACTTGGTACACCTTGTCGGCGCCGTGCTCAAACAGGGGACCCGCGCAATCCCCGGCCTGATGCCCGAGCAAAACGGCGCACAATTCCACTCCCAGCCGGTCGGCCAGCACCCGCCCCACGCCCAGCAGTTCGAAGGACACCTCGTGGATTTTACCACCGCGTTGTTCCGCGAATACCCACAAGCCGCGATAGCCGTCCAAGGCACCCATCGCCAGCGGCTTGGATTCCGTTTCCAGGGAGAGCGCCCCCACCGGGCAACTGTCCAGGCAGGCCCCGCAGGCCGTGCAGGCCTCGTTCACCTCGACCTTGCCGTCCGCCCTTTGCGCCAACGCGCAAAACGGACAGACCGCCACGCACGCACCGCATCCGGTGCACAGATCCAAATCAATTTTCAGGCCCATGTCCGCTCTCCTCTAGATCAGCTTCCGCTCGCGGAGCAGGTCAACCAGACGCTGGGCCATCACCGCCGGCTCCTCCCCCTGCCACAAAACGCCGCCTGTCTTCGGGGGCGGCGAGAAAATCTTCATCACCCGGGTTGGCGAAGCCGACAAGCCGAGCTTGGCGGGATCGGCGCCCACCATCTCCGCCGTGGTGGGCGCCACCTGGAGTTTTTTGGCCGCCATTTTACCGCGGAGCGATGCCATCCGCGGCACGTTGGCCTCCTTCAGCACCGTCAACGCGCACGGCAACGCCACCTCCAGCTTTTCGTACCCGTCCTCGAACGCCCGTTCGACGAGCGCCCGATTTCCCGCGATCTCAATTTTGCAGGCACAGGTGATGCAGGGCATGCCCAGCCAATCGGCGACACCCGGACCGACCTGCGCCGTATCGCCGTCAATGGCCTGCTTGCCAAACAGCACCAGATCCGGCTTGGGCAGTTTGCCGATCGCCATGCTCAGCGCATAGCTGGTCGCCCATGTGTCGGATCCGGCAAACGCCTTGTCGCACAGCAGCATGACCTCGTCCGCGCCTCGGCCCACCGCCTCTTTCAGAATGTCCACCGCCTGCGGGGGACCCATGGTCAGGACCGTGACCTGGGTGCCGGGATGCCGCTCCTTGAGTTGCAAGGCCATTTCCAACGCGTTTTCGTCGAACGGATTCATGATGGATTCGACCCCCTCCCGCACGAGCGTGTTGGTTTCGGGGTTGATCCGGACCTGAGTGGTGTTCGGGACCTGCTTGGCGCAAACCACAATATGCATCCTGTATTCCTCCGGGCAGGCCGCCCGCCGGCGGGCGGCGGGTCGGTTCCCTACCGGCGGGCGGCCGCCGCGTATTCCTTGTTCAGCGCCATGCCGATGATATCGCGCTGGATCTGGTTGGTCCCCTCGTAGATCTGCAGGATTTTGGCGTCCCGCATCATCTTTTCAACCGGATATTCCTTCATGTAGCCGTAGCCGCCGAACACCTGGACGGCATCCGTCGTCACCCGCATGGCCACATCGGACGCAAACACCTTGCACATCGCGGAGAATTTCGAATAGTCCTTGGCCCCGCTGTCGATGGTTTTCACGACGGCGTACGTCAGTGCGCGGGCCGCCTCCACCTGCGTGGCCATGTCCGCGAGCATCCAACTCAGACCCTGGTTGGCGATAATCGGCTTGCCGAACTGTTCGCGCACCTTGGCGTAGGCCACGGCCTCGTCCAGCGCGCCCTGTGCCAGCCCGACGGACTGCGCCGCGATACCCGGCCGCGACACGTCGAATGTCTTCATCGCCCAGATGAAGCCCGTCCCCTCGCGCCCGATCAGGTTCGCAGCCGGCACCTCGCAATCCTCGAAAATCAGTTCACGCGTGGCGCTCGCCCGGATGCCCAGTTTGTTTTCCTTCTTGCCGAAACTGAAGCCCGGCGTCCCCTTTTCCACGATGAACGCGCTGACGCCCCGGGCCCCGCGCGACTTGTCCGTCACTGCAAACACCGTGTAGATGTCCGCCTCGCCCCCGTTGGTGATCCACTGCTTCGTGCCGTTCAGCACGTACGTGTCTCCCTTCTTGACCGCCGTGGTGCGGATCGAGCCCGCGTCCGATCCCGCGTTCGGTTCGGTCAGCGCGTAGGCCGCCCACTTCTCCCCGCTGGCCAGGGGCGGCAGGTACTTCTTTTTCTGTTCCTCGCTGCCGCCGATCAGGATCGGGTCCGCGCCCAGGCCGTTGGCGGCGTAGGACACCGACACCCCGATGCAGATCCGGCTCAGCTCCTCCACGGCGATGATATTGGGCATGCTGTCGCCCTCGAACGTCCCGCCGTACTCCGCCGGAATATACAGGCCCATCAGGTCCATCTTGCCCAGTTCCCGGAGGATCTCCGCCGGAAAGCGCCCCGTTTCGTCCAATTCCGCCCGGACCGGCTTCACGCGCGACACCGCGAACTCCCGCACCATGCCGCGAATTTCCACCGCCAGCTCCGACAACCCGTAATTCAGCTCCGCCATGTTCAGACTCCTTGTCTCCGGCATCCCGGAACAAACCCGTGCGCAGAATATGCCAGCGGCCCCATTCCGATGCAACTCCAAGAATCCCGCGACCCGCAAAAACCGTTGACTTCCCGCCTCCGGCGGCTACACTGGCCGGACTTTTGAATCGAAGAGGAGAGAGCCATGCCCAACATCAAAAGCGCCGCCAAGCGCGTCAAGACATCCGAGAAGTCCCGCCGGCGCAACGCCGAGACCCGATCCGTCCTGAAAAGCCTGCGCAAGAATCTGCTGGCCGCCATCACAGCCAACGAGTCCCCCAAGACCCAGGCTGCCTACCGGGCCTTTTGTTCCGCCCTCGACAAGGGCGTCAAGCATGGCATCGTCCCCAAGAACACGGCCATCCGGAAAAAGGCCCGCGCCGCCACGATGCTCCGCAAGACAGCGGCCAAGTAACCCGCCGGCCGGTTTCGAGCCCACCGCCCCGCCGCCTTTCCTGGCGCGCGGGGCGTTTCATGTTCACGGCCGGTTTTACCTGTCGGAACCGATCCGCCTGCCGGGCGGAATGCGCGGGGAGCGCAACGCAATCCAACCGGCATTACTCCAAAGCCCGCCGGGCGGCCACGCGCCCGGCCTCCATGGCTTCCTGGGCGCGCTGGAAGTCCAGCGTGCCGATGGTTCCCACCTGCGGTTCGATCAACAGATCCGGCGGTTCGGCCTTCCGCCGGGCCCGGGCAATCTGCGCCTCCATGATCCGCACCGAGCGCACCAGCACCTCCAGCATGTCCGGCCTGGTTTCCCGCGCCTGCCAGGAGGCTTTTAGCCGCCGGACTCTTCTTTCCACGTCCTCAAAGTAGTGTTCCAGGGCCTGCAGGGGGCCGGCCGATTCCTCCGCGTCGCTCTGCCGCGGCAGATGCAACGGCCCGGCGACCGTTCCTTCCGGCGGGATTGCCGGACCCGACCAATTGGTTTTGTCCGGTTCGGTCCCCTGCGAAACATCCACGGCAATCACCGTTTTGGCCCCCATGTCCCGCACGACATTGACGGGCACCGGGTTGACCAGCCCGCCATCCACCAGCAGACGCGGGCCGATACGGACCGGCGAAAACAGGCCCGGGATAGAGATGCTGGCGCGCAGGGCCGGCATCAGATTCCCGGACGACAGGACGGCTTCGGCGCCTGATGCCAGATCCGTGGCGACCGCCCGAAAGGGCACGGACAGTTCCCGGAATTCGCGCACCCCCAACATCCGGGAGGTTTCCTCCAGCAGACGCCGGCCATCGGTCAGGCCGCTGCGGGACAGCGAGATCTCCCAGAAAAACCGACGCAGCCGCTTCCAGTCGAGATTCATGGCCAGGTCGCGCAGCGTGGATACACGGCCAGCGGAAAAAAACGCCCCGACGACGGCCCCCATGCTGGTGCCGGCCACGACCTCCACATCGATCCCTCGTTCCTGCAGCGTCTCCAGCACGCCCAGGTGCGCCCAGCCACGCGCGCCGCCGCTGCCCAGCGCCAGCCCGACCCGTCTCTTCCGCCATTGCCGGCGCATCCGCGGCCCCTCCGCCTACTCCAGGAACGTCAGCGCGGCCGCCCCGATCACCCCCGCATCGTTGCCCAGGCGGGCCCGCTTGATCACGAGTTTCTCCGCGAAATGCGGATTCAGCCGCTTGTTCAAGTGCCGGCGCAGCGGTTCGAACAGAACTGGTCCGGCGGCGGAAACCCCGCCGCCGATGATGAAAGCCTGCGGCTGCAGCAGATAAGCCACGGACGCCATCATGGTTGCCAGGCAATCGGCGACAAAATCGAAAATCTCCTGCGCCAGTTCATCACCCGCCTCGGCCGCCTGGCAGATCAGCTTCGGGGTGACCGCCTCGCGCTTGCCGCCCGCCCGTTCCAGAATGGAGCTGGTCCGGCCCGCATCGATCTCCCGCAGGGTGCGCTCCACGATGCGGCGGTTGCCGACATACTGCTCGACGCCACCCCGGCCGGTTGGCGCAACCGGCCCGTTCATGTCGATGGATACATGGCCGATCTCTCCGGCCATCGAGTAGGCGCCGCGGTACAGGCTGTTGTTGATCAGCAGCCCGCCTCCCACACCGGTGCCCAGGGTAATGAACACCGCGTGCTGATAGGCCTGGCCCGCACCATAGGTGCATTCCCCTACGGCCATCGCATTCACGTCGTTGTCCACCCGCACAATCTGCCGGAATCGCCGACCCAGTCGTTCCGCCAGCGGCACTCCTGTCCAGCCGGGCACATTTGTCAGGTCATGGACAAACCCCTTGGCATAGTCCACGAACCCCGGCACGCCCACGCCGACGCCCGCCCATTCCATGTCCGCGGGCAGATCCGCCATCAGCGCAAACGCATGGCGCTCCACTTCGTCCAGCCAGCCATCGACTCCTTTCAGGTCCTTCGTGGCAAAGCTTGCCCGCGCGCCGATGGTTCCGTCCTCCGCCACCCGCGCCATCTTCACATAGGTTCCGCCAAAGTCCACGCCGATGGCACACCGCTTCTTGTTTTCGTTCATGTCATCCTTCCAATTGGAACAGGCGGCAGGCATTCGCGAAGGTGGCCGCGGCCAGCGCCGCGGGCTCCCCGCCGCGCGCCTCGGCCAGCACCTCCGCCACCCGCGTCAGGTAAGCCGGCTCGTTCACTTTCCCGCGAAACGGCTTCGGTGTCAAATACGGGCAATCGGTCTCCACCAGCAAGCGGTCTTCCGGAACGAGCTTCGCCACCTCCCGCAGCGGCCCGGCATTGTTGAAACTGACGATGCCGCTGAAGCTGATCAGGAACCCCTGCGCCAGCAGTTTCTCCGCGAACGGCGCATCGCCGGTGAAGCAGTGCAGGATGCCGGGCGGGGGTGTTTTTTCCACACTGTGGAAAACTTTTTTCCACACTGTGGAAAACTCGCCGAGCATGTCGATCGTGTCGTCGTCGGCA
>JAAZBB010000077.1 GCA_012514035.1 Lentisphaerota bacterium
AGTGGATCGGCGTGGACTGCGGCAGCGCCGACCACCCCATGAACACCATCATCCGCACCTGGCACCCCGGCCGCTTCCAGGAATGCGACGCCAAGATGAAAAAGGTCTATGGCAAGTCCTTCGACGAGATCTTCCCGCTCAAGAAGTACTACCAGGTCATGCACCTGAAGCTCTTCCCCAAGGGCATCGTCCACGCCGAAAATCTCGCCGGCGACATCGCCAAGCTGGGCTCCACCCGCGCCTGGATCGGCTGCTTCCCCCTGCGCGGCATCGAGCTCGAATCCAGCATGTGCCGCATCGTCGCCTGGCTCCCGCCCAAGACCAAGAAACCCGCCCGGAAAAAAGCCGCCAAGAAGTAGGCGTCCGGGTTCAGAAAAGACGAGGAGGGCCGGGATCACATCCCGGCCCCCTTTTTGGAGTGCGCGGGCATGACCGCGCTTTCCCCCATCCGCTGCCCTTTTGGAGTGCGCCGACATGTCGGCGCTTTCCCGGCCGCGACATGTCGCGGCCCCAAAGCGGCGTCGTGCCGCTGTACTCCACATCCATCCCCCATCCTCCGCCCTTTCTGGAGTGCGCGGGCATGACCGCGCTTTCCCAGCCGCGACACGTCGCGGCCCCAAAGCGGCGTCGTGCCGCCGCACTCCAAACCGGTCAAAATTCGTCCGGCACTCTGATCTGATCGACCTTGAACCCCTGCACAGTCTTCACAAACGCCTTCGATGCCGTGTGAGCAAACCATGCGGCTGAACACCATCTGTAGTTGTCCGCATGATCCACAATGCCATGATGCACGGGATTTTCATGCACATAGCGCAGTCTTGCCAGGTATGACGTCTCAAAGGTTATGCGGCTGTCCCAGAACTGCTGCCATACTTTCCGTCCGGGCTGCGCATCCCATTCATTGATTTGTTTAGCCGTGGTCATGTGCAGCTTGCCCAGCATCTTCCCAAGTGTAGCGGGCTCCGCCGGCGACGACGCAATGAAATGATAGTGATTGGACATCACCGCCCAGGCCCGCAAGGTCCACCCGAATTCTCCGGCAACGCCAAACAGGGCTTCCATAACAAAGCCCAACCGTTCGGGCGCATGAAAAAACGGTTCCTTGCGGTACGTACCCGCCGTCACCATGTAGATCCCCGGCTCAAACAACCAATGTGCGGGAGCGTGTGGCCAGTTCATGGCGCAACGATACCAATCAGCCGTTCGTGAGGCGATTGGTTTCCTTCGGGTTTTCTTTGGAGTGCGCGGGCATGACCGCGCTTTCCCCCATCCGCTACCCTTTTGGAATGCGCCGACATGACGGCGCTTTCCCGGCCGCGACACGTCGCGGCCCCAAAGCGGCGTCGTGCCGCTGTACTCCACATCCATCCCCCATCCGCTGCCCTTTTGGAGTGCGCGGGCATGACCGCGCTTTCCCGGCCGCGACACGTCGCGGCCCCACAGCGGCGTCGTGCCGCCGCACTCCAAACAGAACCCTTCCCTCCTGTGTGCCCCCGCCCCGGCGTCACGCAAACCAAAAATACCGTCGCGGCTATGCGCCGCTGGCCTGGATGTCTTCCGGCAGCCGTCCCAGGAGGCGCAGCAGGCCATCGAGAATGGTGATGGGGTGCGGCGGGCATCCGGGAATGTACAGATCCACCGGCACGATCGCATCCGCCCCGTTGCGCACCTCGTCATGGCCCGCATAGGCCCCGCCGGAGATGGCGCAGGCGCCGACGGCGATCACGATCCGTGGCTCGGGCAGTGCGTCGTAGGTTTTCTTCAGTGCCAGCGCCATGTTTTCCGTGACCGGCCCGGTGATGAGCAGGCCATCCGCATGCCGCGGGGAGGCCACAAACTGGATGCCGAAGCGCCCCAGATCAAAGACCACCGTGGAGAGCACATTCGTATCCGCCTCGCAGGCGTTGCATCCGCCGGCGCAGACCTGGCGCAATTTCAAGGACCGCCCGAAGAGGCTTTTCATCCGGGCGTCGAGGGCAGCCGCGAGTTGTGGCTCCCCCGCCCCAGCCATCAGCTCCCCGCGCGTCCGCGCTGCCAGCCGGTGGTCGCGGGTGAAATGCAGCGCGCCGTGCGGACACGCCGCCGCGCAATTGCCGCAGAACAGGCACTTGCCCATATTGATGCGCACCTGGCCGTCTTCGCGCGTGATCGCTCCGACGGGACACGCCGCCGCACATTCAAAGCAGCCGTCGGGACATTTCCCGGGTTCCAGCTTCGGCAAACCCCGGAACCGGTCGGGCAGGGTTGGCGGCGCGGCGGGATAGCCCACCGTGCGGTGTTTCTGGCGAATACGTTCCAGCAGTGCCCGGATCATAGGTCATGCCCGCAGTAGGAAAGGTTGAAACTCTTGTTGCACAGCGGAAAGTCCGAAATCTCCATGCCGCGCAGGGCCAGGGCCAGCCCCATCCAGTTGTGAAACGACGGATCCACCACCTTGTAGCGGGCAAACCGCCCGGCCGCATCCGTTTCCGCCACATGAACGATTTCCCCGCGCCAGCCTTCGCTGATCGAAACCACCAGCGCATTCGGCGCCAACGGACTGCAGGCCGCACAAATCGAACCCGCCGGCAAAGCCGCGAGCTGACGGCGGATCAACTCGGCCGATTTCTGGATCTCCAACCAGCGCACATACGCCCGGGCGAAGACGTCGCCGCTTTCCTGCACTGCAGCCGGCCCAGCCCCGAACTCCGCTCCTTCGACCGGAAAATCCCTCCGGCTGTCCATGTCGCGTCCGCTGGCGCGGGCCGCCGGCCCGACCAGCCCCAGTTCGATCGCCAGGGCCAGAGAAACGGTTCCCGTGTGTTCAAAACGTGCCAGCACAGATGGCGTCTCCCATAGAAGATTCACCGCGCCGGCCACGTCCCGGAATGTGGCATCCAGCCGTTGGCGCAGTTCCGCCACCCGGGCCGGGTCTGCGTCGAAGGCCGTTCCGCCGGGGCGGACCAGGCCGCGCCCGAACCGGCTGCCGCACAGCAACGCCGTCATGTTCAGGAAATCGCCCCGCAGGCGGCCGCAAAAAGAAGCCGTGGGGAGGAATCCGATATCCCCCGCCAGCGCCCCGAGATCGCCGGTATGGTTGGCAAGCCGCTCCAGTTCCAGCGCCACGTCCCGAAGCGCCTGGGCCCGAGCCGGAACGCGGCAGCCCGCCAGCGACTCCACCGCGCGGCAATAGGCCAGCGCATGGCCGATCGTGGTGTCGCCGGCCAGTGTCTCCATGTGATGGATCGTGCGCGGATGCGGACCGCCCCTCAGAGCGCGTTCGATTCCGCGGTGCTGATAGCCCAGCGAAATTTCCAGATGCAGGACCTGCTCGCCGTGGCATTGGAAGCGGAAGTGGCCCGGCTCGATGATACCCGCATGCACCGGGCCCACCGCCACTTCGTGTATCCCTTCGCCTTCCATGCGGAAGAAATCCATCACCGACGGCGACAGGGCGTCAGTCCCGGTCCGGCCCCACGCATCGTGTCCGGACCGGAACGAACGATGAAACCGCAGGGGCTTGAGCCAGGGATGCCCGGCCGGCACCACGCCCCACTGTTCGGCTATCTCCCGCTCGAATGCCCCCGCCTGCGGACAATCCGGCGTCAGGGACGGATAGGCCTCGCCCGGATCCGCGGAGAGAAGGCTCAGTGCCCCCTCCCGATCGTCGGCCAGCACGGCGGTCAGGCGGATGCCGCCCTCGGGTCGCGGCGATCCGTACAGCGCCGCAATCCGACGGCCCGCCGCGACGGCCTCGAGAACGTCGCGCCGGAACACGGGCATATCGGCCACCGGGATCCGCGAAACCGGAATCGCCTCCAGATGCCGAAGAATGACGGCGTTCATGGGGCGTCCCCTCCCAGCAGCCGGGCCGCGTGCCCCAGCAGTCCATTCAGCCCGTTTGGAATCCACAGGCCCAGCCAGAGGGAGGCCGCCAGCAGGGCCAGGGCGGGGCCGAAGGCGGCCCTGTGTTCCCGGCGTCCGGCGGGCTCGAACTCGTCTGAGACGGGTCCCAGCGCCATGCTCAGGAACGTCCGCGCCATGCCGGCAAACGCCACGGCCAGCGCCAGCAGCGCCACCACGGCCATCCATTCCCGACCCGGTGCGAAGGCCGCCCGCAGCATCGTGAATTCGCTGGCGAATGTGCCGAAGGGCGGCATTCCGGTAATCGCCAGCAGTCCGGCCAGCCACAGCGCCCCGCTGACCGGCAGAAGACGCAGCGCGCCGCGGGTCCGGGCAACCTGCTTGGTCCGGTAGGCGGCCAGCAGATTTCCGGCCACCATGAACAGTGCCGCCTTGACCAGCGAATGATTCACCGCATGCAGCAGCGCGCCGTACAACGCGACGCCGCCCAGTCCCGCCCCCAGCGCCAGCAGCCCCATGTGTTCCACGCTTGAATACGCCAGCAGGCGCTTATAGTCGGCCTGATTCACCAGAAAGGCGGCGGCGATTCCCATGGACAGCAGTCCGAATCCCGCCAGCAGGTTCCCGCTGAACCCGCCCAGCCCCGCCGCGCTACAGATTGAGTGCGCCCGCAGAATCCCCAGAAACGCGCAGTTCAGCAGCGCGCCCGACAACAGGGCGGACACCGGACTGGGCGCCTCGCTGTGGGCATCCGGCAGCCAGGTGTGCATGGGCGCCAGCCCCATCTTCGTGCCGTAGCCCACCAGCAGGAACACAAACGCGGCCTTCAGCCACGGCGTGCGAAGCTCCGCCCCCTGCGCCACCAGTTCGCGCACCACCAGCGTCCCGCCCGTGCCGTCCGGGGCCGCCGACGCCACAACCAGCAGGAAGTTTCCCAGCAGCGCCAGCGCAATGCCGACCGAGCAGACCAGCAGATATTTCCATGTCGCCTCCAGGGAGCGTGGCTGGCGGTGAAAATAGATCAGCGGGGCCGTGGCCAGAGTCGTGGCTTCCACCGCCACCCACAGCACGCCCAGATGGCGGCTGGCCGCCACCAGCGTCATGGTCGCCAAAAACGCCAGCAGGCAGGCGGTGTGCACGGCTTCCGGCGCATTGACGAATATGGACCCGGTATCCTCTTCGGCCTGGCGGCCGTGCGATTCGATGCTCAGCCGGTGGGCCGCGTACACCGCCACCGCCAGAAACAGCAGGCTGGCGATCCCGAGAAACAGCCGCCCGGCCGCATCGAAGCCCAGCCAGGCCTCCGGCGCGCAGGCCGGCGGGCGGATCCAGCAGGCCGCCGTCAGCGCCGCATGGGCCCCGGCGGTCGCCACCAGCAGCGCGCGGCGCAGCCGGTCGGACCGGATCGCCGCCGCAACCGCCGCTGCAACCGCCGGCAGAAGAATCAGCGTCAGCGTCACGGCGCCCCCTCCTTCAACGCGTCGAGCTGATCCGCGTCGATGTGGTCAAACTCCCGGTTGATATGGAACACCAGAATGCCCATGACGAACACCGCCACGAACACATCCAGCAGCACCCCCAGTTCCACCAGCAGCGGCATGGCCTCCACCACCGCCATGCCCAGGGCGAAAATTCCGTTTTCCATCACGATGTAGCCCAGCACCTGGGTGATCGCCTTGCCCCGCGCCATGATCAGAAACAGCCCTGTCCAGAGCGTGAACAGCCCCGCCGGCACCAGCAGCGGCGACGGCGACTCCCACGGCAAAGGCAGCCGTGCGCCGAATGCAAACGCCGCTGCCAGCACCCCCGTCCCGATCAACAGCGAGGGGATGTAGCCGATCAGCGGCTCGATCTCCCGGCGGACGTGGATTTCCCGCAGCGCCCGGTTCAGCAGTGCCGGAAACACAACCCCCTTGAGCGCCGCGCTGCCCGCCCCCAGCAGCAGCGCCGACCCCGTCAGATGCCCGTGTGCCAGCCAGGGCAGCAGCCCCAGCGCGACGCCCTGCGCCGCCGCGATGCGGATGGCGTTCCGCAACCGGCTGGATCCCAGCAGAAGCAGGTCCGTCAGGATCAGGAAAATCAATAAGCTGCCGGTTCCGCTTTGCATCGCCTCACCGAATCGTCAGCAGCAAGCCCAGCGTGCACAAGACGCCCGCGCCCACCAGCAACTGTGGCACCCGCAGCAGCCGCACCCGGGCCGTGACGGATTCCACGATGCCCGTCAGAACCGCCAGCGCCAGAATTCCGCCCGCCCCGGCCGCCAAGCGGGTCAGCGGCCCCGGCAGCGTCCCCAGCGGAAGCAGACCGGCCCACAGCGCCCCCAGCACCCACAGTTTCAGCGCCGAACCCCACTGGATGAAGCCAAAATCCACGGCCCCGTGGTCCAGGACCATCACCTCGTGGATCATCGTCAGTTCCAGATGCGTATTGGGATCATCCACCGGAATCCGGCAATTTTCCGCCAGATAGAGGATGAAAAAGCCCGCGCCGAGCAGGATGCGCAGCGGCAGCTCCCAGCCCGTCGCCAGTTCCGCGTAGATCGGCGACAGCGACAGGCTCTGGGTTTCGCGCGCCAGCGCCGCCAGGCCGATCAGCAGCGCCGGCTCGGTAAAGACCGCAAACTGCACCTCGCGGCTCGCTCCCATGCCCTCGAAACTCGATCCGGTATCCAGCGCCGCCGACACCGTGAAAAACCGCCCCAGCCCCAGCACATAGGCCAGCAGGATCCAGTCGCCATCGAAGGCGACCGGCGCGGACAGTCCGCCCGCCGGCACGACCAGCAGCGCCACCAGCAGGCAGGCGAACTGGACGATCGGCCCCGCTCGGAACACCCACGTCGTGGTCCGGCTATAGGTGCCACCCTTGCGCAGCAGCTTCCACAAATCGCGGTAGCCCTGCCCCCACGGCGGCCCGCAACGGCCCGCGAACAGCGCTTTCACCCGCTGGATCAGCACCGGCAGCAGCGGCGCCAGCGCCACCGCCAAGATCGGATGCAACCACGATGCCAGCTTCATGCCCACAGCGCCCACCCCAGCAGCAGCACCAGCACCAGCACAATGTAAAAGACATACCAATGCACCCGTCCCTGCTGCAGCCAGCGCAACTGCCCCATCCGCCACGCCGCCCGTCGGAACAGCGGATCAAAGAACAACTGGCTCGCCATGTCCGGCGTCTCCGACCGGTAGGCGCTGGCCGCCGGATACACCCCCGACGGCAGTTTGCTTTCGATCTGCGGGCGCAGGATGCCCCGCGCCGCCTGCGTCAACGGCTGGGCAAAGCCCGTCGCCGTGTACTGCATGCTCGCCGTCGGCGCCGCATAGCCACAATCCCACGTCACCGTCTCGCGGCCCGCGTGCCCCGCCAGCAGCCGGCGGCGAATCCCTGCCAGCGCCGCCACCGCCAGCACCAGCGCCGCTAGCAGCCCGAACAGCGCAATCGGCACCAGCGCGCGCACGGCACCCGGCGCCGCCTCGGCGGGCGACATCCCGCCCGCCAGCAGCCCCACCACCGGCTCCATCCAGCGTACGCCCCGCGCCATCAACAGCCCGAACACCCCGCACAGCCCCGCCAGTGCCAGCATTGGAAGGCGCATGGACAGCCCGACCTCCGACGCCATGGCCGCCATGCCCGACCGCGGCTCACCTAAAAAGACGATCCCGAACGCCTTGGTGAAGCAAGCCGCCGCCAGCCCCCCCACCAGCGCCAGCGACACCAGCACCACCGCGCCGCCGAGCACCGCCGCATCCCCGCCGATGATTCCCTCGATCGCCCCCACAAAGATCAGGAATTCACTGACAAACCCATTCAGTGGCGGCAGGCCGCAGATCGCCACCGACCCGATCAGAAACGTCGCGCCCGTCCACGGCATCCGTTTCAGCGCGCCGCCCAGCAGATCGATGTTGCGCGTGCCCGTCGCGTGCGTCACCGCGCCCGCCCCGAGAAACAGCAGCCCCTTGAATATCGCGTGGTTCAGCACATGCAGCAATCCGCCGGCGAACCCCAGCGCGGCGAGACCCGGCAGGCCCAGTGTCATCCCCAGCATCCCCAGGCCGATCCCCAGTGCGATGATGCCGATGTTCTCCACGCTGTGATACGCCAGCAGCCGCTTGAGATCATGCTGCGCCAGTGCAAACAGCACGCCCAGAATTCCAGATGCCGCGCCGATCCCCAGGACCAGCCAGGCGCACCAGCCCGGAACCGTCCCCAGAATCGCCAGCAGCCGCACGATCCCATAGATGCCGGTTTTGATCATCACGCCCGACATCACCGCCGACACCGGGCTCGGCGCCGCCGGGTGGGCCTCCGGCAGCCAGACATGCAGGGGATACAGCCCGGCCTTGGTCCCGAATCCGGCCAGCCCCAGCAAGAACAGCCCCCCCGCCATGCCCGCCGGGGCCGCATAGGTTCCGAAATCCTGCGATCCGGCCGCACGCCCCAGCAGCACGAACAAGCCGATCAGCAACGCCGTGCCGAGGTGCGTGGCCACCAGGTAAATCCAGCCCGCGTGCGCCGACCGGGAATCCGCCTCGTCGAAAATCACCAGGAAAAACGACGCCATCGTCATAATCTCCCATGCCGCCAGGAACAGCACCCCGTTGCGGGCCGCGACCACCAGCGCCATGCTCGCCACCAGCCCGTTATAGAACAGCCAGAAGCGGCCCGGATTCCGCCCCTTCCACGAACGGAAATAGCCGATGGCATACAGCGCCGCCAGCCCCGACAGCAGGAACAGCGGAATCAGGAAAAAGGCGCTCAGGGGGTCCAGGCCCAGGCGGAATTCGCCGTAAGGCATCCGCCAAGGCCTCGCCACGGTCAGGTCCACCCGCCGGAGCAGCGCTCCGACCGCTGCCGCCAGTCCCGCGCCGCAGGCCAGTCCCGCGCCGCCCGCGCCGATCCCAACCGCCCAGCGCTCGGACCACCGCCCCGCCAACAGCGATCCGACGCCGGACGCGGCCAGGAGCGCCAGCGCCCCCGCCAAGAGCCCAAACAGATAAATTCCTTCCAGCGGCATGGCAAGATAAACGAATAATGGACACGAATACACCCCGGCCATGACTGGTCCGGGGAAATCAACTGCGGCTTATACGCCATTTCCAAGGCGTGTCAAGCAAGCCCCCTGAGCTCTGACGTCTGATCTATTCTTCAAGCTTCCGTCCGGCCCCGGATCGCGCGGCCCAGCGTCACGGGATCGGAATACGCGATGGCGCTGCCGGCCGGGATGCCGAGCGCCAGGCGGCTGATTTTGATCCGGGGCAATTGCTGCGAGAAAACGTGCCGCAGATAAGATGCGGTCGCTTCGCTCTCCACGTCGGAATTGAGCGCCAGCAGGACTTCCTTGACGGTGGCCGCGCGCTCCAGCAGGGCGGGCAGCCGCAGGTCCCCGATCCCCTCGCCACGCATCGGGGACATTTTCCCCAGCAGGGCGAAATAGCGGCCGCGGTATTCGCCGCTGCGCTCGATCAGGGCGATGTCCGCCGGATCTTCCACTACGCAAAGAATATCATCCTCGCGGCGGGGATCGGCGCACAGGCGGCAGGGATTCTCCTCCCGGGCCGTCACGCTGCCGCACAGCTTGCAGGCCGTCAGCTTGGTCCGCGCCTCATCCAGGGCCGTCGCCAGCTCCCGGGCGGTTCCCGAGGAATTCCGCACCAGATGGATGGCCATGCGCTCCGCGGTCCGCCGACCGACACCCGGCAATTGGGCCAGGGCCGCCGTCAAATGCGCCAGCGGATCCACCAGCTAAAACCCCATGCCGGGCGGCAGGCCCATGCCGGCGGTCAGCTTTTTCATTTCGCTTGCGGCGGTTTCTTTGGCCAGGTCCTGCGCCCCGCGCACGGCGGTCAGCACCAAGTCTTCCAGCATTTCGGTGTCGCCAGCCTGCGCCACCTTGGGATCAATCCGGATCGCCGCGATGTTGCCATCGCCCATAATCTTGACCGTGACGGCTCCCCCGCCGGCGCTGTGCTCCAGCTCGATGGCCGCCAGCGATTCCTGTGCCTTGGCCATGCTCTTCTGCATGTCGGCGGCCTGTTTCATCAATTTCATGATATTCGGCATGGGATCCTTTCCCGACTATTCGCGAATGTCGATTAAATCGCCCCCGAACTCCTCGAGGGTTTTCCGGACCAGGGGGTCATCGGCCAGTTTTTTTTTCGTTGAGGCACGGGCAAATGGCGCCGGCGCATCCGGACAGGCTTTGGCCTTGGCGGAGGACCTGGCCGGCGACTCCGTCTCTGCCCGAGGGCGATCCTCCAGGACGAATTTCACGCCGACCGGGCGCTTCAACTCGCGGCCGATGGCCTTTTCAATCGCCAAGCGCGTTCGCGAGGTATCCACCTGCTTCAAGTGTTCGCCGAACTCCGGATCAAAGCCCAGCACGACATGATCGCCTTCGACCCGCACCGGTTCGGCTTCTTTCAGGTAGGGGGCGGCGAGCTGTGCCGTTTCCGCAATCGTCCCGAGGAGAGCCGGCCACCGGCTCTTCAAGTGGGCCACCTCTTGCCGGCCGGGCGGCCGGGAAGCCGATGCCCGGGCGGCCGCGGGCGGATCCGCCGGAACATCTGCCGCCGGACCGGCCTGAATCTGCTGAATCAACTCATCGATGCTGACCACGGTGGCGGCGCGGGTTGCTTTGAGCAGCGCCACTTCCACCACGGTGCGGCGGGAGAGCGCGAAACGCGCCTGATTCGCCGCCTCGGTCAGAATTTCCAGTACCCGCAGCAGCTTCTCCGCATCGGCCAGCGCCGCCTGAGCCTTCAACCCATCGAGCTGGCTCGCGGTCAAGTCGAACGAATCCGCCAGTTCCGGCGCGTATTTCCACACCAGGACGTTCCGGAGGTGTCCCAGCAGCTCCTGCACCAGCCGCTGCAGATCGCGACCGCCTTCATCCAGCTCCGCCACGGTTTTCAAGGCCGCCGCCGCATCCCCCATCAAGACCGCGGTGGCAAGCTGGTCGATCGTGGACCACGACACCAGGCCGAACACGCCCAGCACATCCGCTTCCTCGATCGTCTCGCCCTTGAACGAAACGATCTGATCCAGCGCCGATTCCGCGTCGCGCAGCCCGCCTTCCGCGCCGCGGGCGATGGCCAGCAGCGCTTCTTCGCTGACCTTCCATTTCTCCGCCTTGGCGATTTCCTTCAGGCGGCCGACGATCTCCTTGATTCCGATGCGCCGCAAATCGAACCGCTGGCAGCGCGACAGGATGGTCGCCGGCACCTTGTGGACATCCGTCGTAGCCAGCAGGAACTTCGCGTGCGGCGGGGGTTCTTCAAGAGTCTTCAGCAGGGCGTTGAACGCTCCGGTGCTGAGCATGTGGACTTCGTCGATGATGTAGATCTTGTAGGGCCCCCGCGCCGGCGCATAGCGCACGTTGTCGCGGAGCTCGCGCACGTGGTCCACCTGCGTATTCGAGGCGGCATCGATTTCAATCACGTCGAGGCTGTTGCCCGCCACGATCTCCCGGCAGGAGTCGCATTTATCGCACGGATCGGGATTCTGGCCGCGCTTCTGGCAGTTGAGCGCCTTGGCCAGCAGGCGTGCCGTGGTCGTCTTGCCGGTGCCCCGCGGCCCCACAAACAGGTAGGCATGAGCCACCCGGCCGGTCTGGATCGCCCGGGACAGGGTTTGGATGACATGATCCTGCCCGACGACCTGTTCAAACTGTTGCGGGCGCCATTTGCGCGCCAAAACCTCATAAGACATGCTGTCTCTCCCGAAGGGCATTGTTGCCGGCGTTCCGCCGAGCCGGCCGTCACGGGCCAGGACACCCACGGCACCCGGAAGAGCGGCCATGCCGTTGCTGCCTTCCGGCCCTGGCGGGGTTCTGGCCGCATCCGTCGCATGGGACCCAACCCGTGACAACCGGCCCGGCGGCACCCCGGTCCGGTGCGCCGGAAACCTGTCCGGCAGACGTCAAACACCCTATCTTCCCCCCCGCCGAATTGCAATCCCAACTCCATCCCGATCGGACATGGAAATTGACAATTGAGCATTCGGATATGCCCCCCGCTGCTCTATCTCCGCCGAATCCATTCCTCCGCGCGGTATTTTTCCCCCAGCGTTCCGGCTTCGGCCCAAACCTCCGTCGGCGCGTCGCCCTGTTCCCACTCCAGTTTCCACTCTGCCCCCAGCGAGTCGCGGATGGCCGCCTCGAATTCTCCGGCCCGATCCCGCCCTCCAGGCACCTGCAACGAGCCTTGGTACAGCACCGTATCCCCATAGCGCCGGATCGCCCCGCCCAGCGCCTTCCCCGCCTCGGTCATCACGTCCAGCGCCACCGGCTCCTGAAAGCATTGCGACGCCCCCCCCGTCCGCCCCCGCGGACCGCTCCGTCCCCCGGCGCACAGCGTCGCCGCCAATCCCAGCCCGCGCAAACCGCCGACCATCGCGGCATGAAGCCGCCGATAGATGTCCCCCGGCCTCAGCGCCCCTTTCGCCGGAAACACGCAGGAAAAGGTCAAGTCATCCAAATGCGGGACCACTCCGCCCCCCGTCGGACGCCGCGTATAATTGTTACCGATGCCCCCCGGCAGCGCGACCTCCACTTCCGCCATCCTCTGGGCGTAGCCGAAGGTCGCGGCCGGGCCGGTCCACCGGAAGAACCGGATGCAGAATGCGTCCGGCCGCGATTGTGCCAGCGCTTCGTCCAGCGCCATCTGGCCGAAGACATCGAGCGGGGGGGATTCCAGAAGGAGGCCGGTCATAGGGTTCAGGGTTCAGGCAAATCCAATGATCCATCGGCTCCGGCTCCTCGGCCCCTGTCATTTCTGAACCCTGACCTCTGCCCCCTCATCCCCATGCCACGTTAGGATTGCGGGCGGCAGCCAGTTCGTCCAGACGCCGGACGGGCAGGTCGTGCGGCGCGGTTTTCACCTTTTCCGGATCGGACAGCGCCTCGGCATGAATGGCCCGCAGCGCCGACACAAAGGCCTCCAGGGTTTCCCGGGTCTCCGTCTCCGTCGGCTCGATCATGAGCGCTTCATGGACGATCAGGGGAAAATAGATCGTAGGGGCGTGAAACCCATGATCCAACAGCCGCTTGGCCACATCGAGAGTCTTGAGGCCGTTCATTTTCTCCGGCTCGGTCCGCAGCACGCATTCGTGCAGGCAAGGTTCGTCCACCGCCGCAGGATACAGGTCCTTCAGCCGGGCGCGCACGTAATTGGCGTTGAGGATGGCGTTCTCCGCCACGCTTCGCAACCGCAGCGCATCGTGCCCGCGCAAATACGCATAGGCCTTCAGGATCACGCCCACGTTTCCGGCGAAACTACGCATCCGGCCGATACTGCCCGGACACCGGGTTTGGAGCTTGAACCGTCCGTTCTTCTCAACCACGCGGGGCACCGGCAGGAATTTCGCCAGCCGGGCCTGCACCCCGACCGGACCCGAGCCGGGGCCGCCGCCGCCGTGGGGCGTCGAAAAGGACTTGTGCAGATTCAGGTGCAGGATATCCACGCCGAAGTCGGCCGGCTTGGCGAGTCCCATCAGCGCGTTGAAGTTGGCCCCGTCCATGTAGAGCAGCGCCCCCACCGCATGGGTGGCCTCTGCAATCTCCCGGATCTGGCGCTCGAACAGTCCCAGGGTATTGGGCACCGTCAGCATCACCATGGCCGTCTGCGGCCCCAGTGCCATCCGCAACGCGTCCAGATCCAGGCGACCGTCCGCACGCGAAGCCACGGTCCTGACTGCAAAACCGCCCAAGGCGGCGGAGGCCGGATTCGTGCCATGCGACGAATCCGCCACCAGGATTTCCTTGCGCTTCCGGTCGCCGCGCGCGCGATGGAAGGCCGCGGCCACGAGAATGCCGGTGAATTCGCCGTGCGCACCGGCCGCCGGCTGGAGCGTGAACGCCGCCAGCCCGGTCAACTCGCACAACAGCCTCTCCAGGCGGAACAGCACCTCCAAGGTGCCCTGCACGGCAGTCTCCGGCGCGCACGGATGCGCCGCCGCGAATCCCTCCAGCGCCGCCACCTCCTCGTTCGCGCGCGGATTGTGTTTCATCGTGCACGAGCCCAGCGGATAGAAATGGGTGTCGAGGCAGTAGTTGAGCTGCGACAGCCGGGTATAGTGGCGCACCACCTCGGATTCCGCCATTTCCGGCAGGCGGGGCGGCACCCGGCGGAGAACATGATGCGGCAACCAATCCGCCGCCGGCCGCGAAGCCTTGGCGAACCAGATCCCGCGGCGCCCCGGCACGCTCTTCTCGATGGACAGTTTTTCGGAAGATGTCATGGCGCAAAATCCCCCAGTGCCGCGACAAACCGCTCGCACTCTTCCTCCGTGCGCTGTTCCGTCACGCACACCAGCAAACTGTGCTTCCGCGTTGTGACATAGCGCCCCAGCGGCACGCCGGCCAGCAGACCCCGTTTCAACAAGGCCCGGCGTACGCGTTCCGCCGGCACCGGGCATTCCAGGACGAATTCATTGAAAAACGGGCCGTCAAAGCACAGACGGAACCCCGGCACCGCGGCGGCCTGCTCCGCGAGCCGATGGGCCTTGTCCAGGCAGAGTTCCGCCATCTCCTTCAATCCGGCCGGACCCAGAAGCGCCAAGTGGATCGTGGCCGCCAGCGCACACAGGGCTTCGTTCGAACAGATGTTGGAGGCGGCGCGTTCGCGGCGGATGTGCTGCTCGCGCGCCTGCAACGTCAGGACGAAGCCGCGCCGGCCGTCGGCATCGGTCGTGAGGCCGCAGATGCGCCCCGGAATGTGGCGCATATGCGCCTTTCGGCAGGCCAGCAGCCCGAGATACGGCCCCCCGTAATTCAAGGGATTGCCCAGGCCCTGACCTTCGCCCACGGCAAAGTCCGCCCCCCAGTGCCCCGGGGCTTCCAGCACGCCCAGACTGACCGGATCGGCAACGGCCACAACCAGCGCTCCGCGCCCATGGGCCCGTTCGGCCAGCACCGGGGCATCCTCCAGCAACCCGAAGAAATTGGGCGTGGCGACGACCACCGCGGCCACCGTTTCGTCGAGGCGCGCCTCCATCGCGGAGACATCCAGGCGGCCGGTTGGACAGGAAATGGTTTCCAGAACCGGCTCACCCTTCGCCCCAAAATAGGTTTTCAGCACCTCGCGCCATTCCGGGTGCAGCGACTCCGGCAGGAGAATTTTATTCCGGCCCGTGATGCGCGCGGCGGCGGACACCGCCTCGGCCAGGGCTGTGGCGCCGTCGTAAAGCGAGGCATTGGCGGCATCCATGCCATACAGGGCGCAGATGGAGCTTTGGAACTCGTAAATCGCCTGAAGGGTGCCCTGGCTGGCCTCGGCTTGATACGGAGTGTA
The DNA here is from genome assembly GCA_012514035.1 of Lentisphaerota bacterium. Lineage (GTDB taxonomy): Bacteria > Verrucomicrobiota > Kiritimatiellia > CAIQIC01 > Lenti-01 > Lenti-01. Next base: position 15,129 of record JAAZBB010000077.1, read on the forward strand.
CGCCGTCAGGAATTCGCCGCGCCGGATCAGGGCCTTGACCGCCGCGGGAACGAAATGATCCTGCGCGCCCGCGCCGGCGAAGCAGGCCAGCGGCTGGTTCCTGGCCGCCAAGGCGTGCGCATGGGCCATCAACTCCGGTTCGCTCAAGGCCGGCGGCCATTCGAAGTGCGCGGCGCGCAGATCGCCCGGGATTTGCGCCAGCAAGTCGTCCAACGAGGCCACGCCGATGGCGCGCAGCATCTCTTCGCGGTCGGTGGCGGTATGGGAGGAATACATGGGATCGTATCCAGAATTCAGAATTCAGAATTCAGAATGAAGATAAAAGAAATCAGCGGGAATCGGACAGCTTTCATTCTGACTCCGGAATCCTGACTCGGGAATTCTTGCTAGTGGGATACACTCCTTTGGTATCCCTCGAAATCCATCAGGGAATCCAGTTCCGCCGGTCGGGCCATCTTGATCTTGAAGAACCAACCCTCGCCGTGCGGCGCCTGGTTCACCAGGCCGGGATTGTCGCCGAGGGCGTCATTCACGGCGGTCACCTCGCCCGAAACCGGTGCGAAGAAATCCGCGGCAGCCTTGACCGACTCGATCACCGCACAGGGCGTTCCCTGCTCCACCCGGGCGCCCACCTTGGGCAGTTCCACGAACACGACGTCGCTGATCTCTTTTTGGGCATAATCGCTGATGCCGACAGTGGCGACATCGCCTTCCGCACAAGCCCATTCGTGGGTCTTGGCAAAACGGCAGTTGGTCTCGTTGAACATGATGGCTCCTTGGATAACCGGGTTCAAAGTTTCAGGGTTCAAGATAAGGCATTGGAGTTAAAATACCAATACCAGATGGGGCAGCCCGACGGATCAGCCCGAAATACCCGAACCCGGAGCCCTGAACGCTCATTTTTCACACCTTGTTTTTCCGGAACGGGCCGCGGACGGTCTCGGCGACGACCCGCTTATGGTGAATTTCGACCGCGACGCGGGTGCCGGGTTCCCAGGCATCCGGCTGGAGATAGCCCAGGCCGATGCCGGTACCGAGGCTCGGGGCAAAGGTGGCGCTGGTCAGGGTGCCGATCTGCCGGTCGCCCCGCCACACGGCGCAGCCATGGCGGGGCACGCCTCGTTCCAGCAGGCGCACGCCGGTCAGCTTTTCCCGGAAACCGGCCTCCTGGCGGCGGATCAGGGCCTCGCGGCCAATGAAATCGCCCTTCTGCAGCTTGACCACCCATCCGCAGTTCGCCTCAAAAGGCGTGCGGCTTGTATCGGCATCCTGTCCGTACAGGAGATAGCCCGCCTCCAGGCGCAGCGTGTCGCGGCTGCCCAGTCCGCAGGGAACCAGGCCATGTTGTCCGCCGCGGCGCATCAATTCCTCCCAAACCTCCTGGATGCCGGCCGGGGAGGCCGCGATTTCAAATCCCTCCTCGCCGGTGTAGCCCGTACGCATCAAGATGGCCATCCCGCCGCCGAAGGGCACTTCCACAATGCCAAAGCGCGGCAGCGTCCGCGCCGCGGGAAATAGATCCGCCACCAGCGCCGGAGCGTTGGGACCCTGCACCGCCAGCATGCCGAAACGGTCGCTGGCGTTGTCCAGGGCCACATCCCAACCCTCCGCCTGCTGTCGGAACCAGGCAAAATCGTCGTGACAGGTGGCCGCATTGACAATCGCCAGGAAGCGTTCCGGCCCGAGGCAAAAGGTGATGGCATCGTCCAAAATGCCGCCATCTTCCGCCAACAGGTGGGCATAGGTGCCGCGGCCCGGCACCGCGGACATGCGATTGCAGTTCACGTGCTCTACGAACCGATGGGCCTCGCGGCCCGCCAAAAAAATCTGTCCCATATGGGAAACATCAAACACGCCGCAGGCCGTGCGGACGGCCTGATGCTCGGCCAGAATGCCCGCAAACTGGACCGGCAATTCCCAGCCGTGGAAATCCACCATCCGTCCGCCGGCGCGGGTCAGGGAATCAAACAACGGAGTTCGCTTGAGGAGTGGTGAAGTCATGTCAGGGTTTAGGAGTGAGGGTTCGGGATTCCGATTTCCAAAAGGATAATATGACATCGATGGTTCCAATCCAAGACAAGAAGAATCGCTTAGCATGGGCCGCATCTCTGCTTTCCTGATCCGGGCGGGACACTCATTCCGGGATATCCGTTCCCTTCTCCTGCTCGAACCGATCCAGTTCCCCGGGCAGGACCACGTGACTCTGGCGCCGGTTTTCTTTTGTTTAAGCACATCCGATTCTTGCAGAATTGAATAAGCATGCCACATCCCATTGTTTGTTCAGGTCGATGAATGATTCGAGACAGAATTTGTTCGCTCGGTTCGACCAATCCGGCCCCCCCTGAGGCAAGCCGCGCAGCTCCGGGCTTGGCGGATTGGTTCCTCCGGGGGGTCCCATGGGGAGGCCCGCGCCGGTGATAACGCCCACGGCCGGAACAGCATTCCTGCGCAATTGTCTTGATGAAACCCCATGTTCTGCTTATATCCGGCACGTTAATCCACGAAATCAGAGGAGGCGCAACGTGAAGTTTGGACAACCCAGTGATGTGCATACGATCGGCAATGACATCCAAGAACTCAACCTGCTCAATTTCGACCTGTATGGGCGGGACTTCCTGCTCACGACCGACAAGTCGCTGGTAGACCTGGAAGCCGTCCTGCGGCTGGCCGACATCCTGCGGATGCTGTGGCGGGCCAATGTGTCCACCCGGGTGTTCCAAACCGGCCTGGCCATTGCCCAGTTCCGGGACAAATCCACGCGCACGCGGTTTTCCTTCGCCTCCGCCAGCAACCTGCTGGGATTGGCCCTGCAGGAACTGGATGAGACCAAGACCCAGATCAGCCACGGGGAGACCGTCCGCGAGACCTCCACGATGATTTCGTTCCTGAGCGAGGCCATCGGCATCCGCGACGACATGTTCATCGGCCGCGGCCACACCTACATGCGCGAGGTCGGCCAGGCCCTGGACGAGAGCTTCCAGGCGGGGGTGATCGGGCACCGGCCCGCCATCATCAACCTCCAGTGCGACATCGATCACCCCACCCAGTCCATGAGCGATCTGCTGCATCTGGCGCGGCACTTCGGCGGGCTGCATAATCTGAAAGGCAAGAAGATCGCGATGACCTGGGCCTATTCGCCCAGTTACGGCAAACCGCTGTCCGTGCCGCAGGGCATCATCACCCTGATGTCCCGGTTCGGCATGGATGTCAGCCTGGCCTATCCCGAAGGGTATGACCTGCTGGATGGCACCGTGGCCAAGGCCAAGCAGTACGCGCAGGAAACGGGCGGGCAGTTCCGCATCATGAATTCCATGGAAGAGGCCTTTGAAAACGCAGACGTGGTCTATCCCAAGAGCTGGGCGCCCTACCGCGTCATGAAACGGCGGACGGAACTGCTGGAAGCGGGCCAGGGCATCGAGGACCTGGAAAAGGAATGCCTGGCCAACAACGCCAAGTTCAAGAACTGGGAGTGCGACGCGCAAAAAATGAAGCTGACCCGGAACGGGGAAGCCCTGTATATGCATTGTCTGCCGGCGGACATCACGGGCGTCTCGTGCCGGCAAGGCGAGGTTTCCGAAGACGTGTTCGAAAAGTACCGGATGGCCACTTACATGGAGGCGCGTTACAAGCCCTACGTGATTGCCGCCATGATGATGATGGCCCGCTTTCGGGACCCCGTGGCGCTTGTCGACCATCTGTTCAGGAACCGCAGCCGCCGGGCCGGCCGGTTCGAGGCATAAGTCCGATTCATCTCCGGTGCGCCCCCCGCTCCGGCATGGAAAAGGGGGCCGCCAATGAATTTTGAATCTGATGCAGCCCCCCTGACCCTTCAGGGGTGAATTCCATTTTTTCTGCGTGCCCGGCGAGCGCACCGACAGGCGAACCGGAGAGAAAGCGGGAAAATCCCGAGCACGCAGGAAACAACCGGAAAACAAGACGGGTGAAGATCCAGCCCGAAAATGAATTGTCCCAAACCGCGCACGCACAGAAGACGAAACGGGGGATAGCCGCGGGATGCGCCACTTTAGGCTTTTCTCGCCCCTGCCGGCATCCTAGTCTTGGCGGCCAGGAGAACCTCCGGAAATGTCCAGCAGCATCGGCACTTTGTTCCGCGTCACCACCTTTGGCGAATCGCACGGGCGCGCCATCGGATGCATCGTCGACGGCTGCCCGGCCCGCATTCCCCTTTCCCCGGACGACATTCAAACGCAGTTGAACCGGCGGCGGCCCGGCGCCTCCGCCCTGTCCACCCCCCGCCAGGAGACGGATGCGGTAACGATCCTGTCCGGGGTGGAGCGCGGCCTGACCCTGGGCACCCCCATCGGCCTGTCCATTCCCAATGCGGACACCCGGCCGGCGGACTACGCCGAAATGGAGGCGATCCCGCGGCCTTCCCATGCCGATTTCACCTATGCGGAAAAATACGGAATGCGCGCACGTTCCGGCGGCGGCCGCGCCTCCGCCCGGGAAACCGCGGCGCGGGTCGCCGCCGGGGCCATCGCCGAAAAAATGCTCGCCGCGTTTCATCCGGTTGAAATCGTGGCCTGGGTCGAAGCCGCTGGCGACATCCTCGCGCAACGTCCCGACCTGGGGGCGGTCACCCGCGCCACGGTGGATGCCTCTCCCGCACGCTGCCCCGACCCCGCCGCCGCCCCCCGGATCGTGGCCGCCATCGAGTCCGCCCGCGACCGCGGCGATTCCATTGGCGGCGTGATCGCCTGTGTCTGCCGCGGGGTGCCTGCCGGCTGGGGCGAACCGGTCTTCGACAAACTCACCGCCCAATTGGCCCGCGCCATGATGTCCATCCCGGCGACCCGCGGTTTCGAAGTGGGCGCAGGCTTCGCCGCCGCGCGTATGCGCGGGTCAGAGCACAACGATCCGTTTACAGCCCGGCCGGGCGGCGGCATCCGGCCCGCCAGCAATCACTGCGGCGGCATCCAGGGCGGCATATCCAATGGCGAGGAGATCTTCTTCCGCGTGGCGTTCAAGCCGGTTTCCACCATCTCGCTCCCGCAGTCAACCGCCGCCTTCGATGGCACTCCGGTGACTTTTGAAGCCAAGGGCCGCCACGACCCCTGTGTCCTGCCCCGTGCCGTACCGGTGGTCGAAGCCATGGCCGCCCTGGTTCTCGGCGACGCCTTTCTGCATCAGCAAATCCAACTGATGCCCCGCCCCGCCGCCGCCCGTCCGGAAAACAGCCCATGAAAACACGCCTGTTCCTCTGCGCCTTGATTCTGCCACTGGCCGCGATGGCGGCCCGGCCGCGCTCCGTCACCCTGGTCATTCAGGAAACCGGCCTGGCCCGGATATCGGAAACCCACGACCTGGAACCGCCGGGACCCGACGGCTTGATCCGCATTGCCCCGCTGCCGGCCACCCTGGTGCCCGCGTCGGTCACGGCCGTTCCGATCGAGCGCGGCGAAAGCCTGGACATCCTGGCGCAGCGCTTTGCGTGGGACTTGCTGGACAACGAATCCCTTTTCCGCGCCTACCGCGGCGCCACCATCGTCGGCCGCAAGGGTGGCGAAACCATTCGCGGGCGACTGTTGACGCCGCCCGATTTTTCCGATCCCCATCCGGCCCTGGTGCTGGCCGCCGATGATCCTGCCGTCCGCCTGGTGCCCAATCTGCTCGAACTGGATGCCGTCGAATTCCCGGCCCGCCCGGAGCTCGCCCGCACCCCGACGCTGGTTTGGCAACTGGCGGATGGACGGCCCCCGCCCGCCGCTGTGCAGCTCCATTACGCAGCGTCGGGCATTACCTGGGCGGCCTCTCATGAGGCGATTCTCGCGCAGGACAACCGGTCCCTGGCGCTGTCCACCCGGATCCAACTGCAAAACCGCGCCGGACGCGATTTCGCCGGGGCCCGCATTCGGCTGGCCCTGACCGACAAGGGCCAGTTTGCGCCGCTGGTTCCCCCCCCGAACGATCCGCGCGCCGGCAAATCCACCCCCCTGCGTTATTCCGCCGATGGCCTGGCGTGGGTGCCGGAACGGACGGCGGCCTCCGCGGCCATCGTGGCCACCTACGACCTGCCCTTCGCCGTCGACCTGTCCGCCGACGGCGAGGTGCTGGCCGGCCTGTCCTCGGTCGCCGCGCTGCCCGTCGATCTCCGCCGGGTGTATGACGGTGTCCGCTTCGACCGCTACCAGCGCAACCGCCGGACCGACTGGAACCTGGGCACGGAATCCGCCGCGACGATTGATACGCGACTGACGATCCGGAACGAACAAGCCGCCCCGATGCCGCCCGGCGAACTCCGCTTGCTGCGCGGACAGGCCGACGGCGCGCTGGAATGGATCGGGAACGACTGGCTCCCCGCCCTCCCGCCTGGAGAAACGGCAACCCTCAATCTGGGCCCCGCCGCAGGGCTGCAGGGCCGACGCGTCCGCACCGGCTACTCCGAAGACGCTCCGCGGATGGCCGCCGAGGAATCCTTCGAAATCACCCTCGAAAACCAGACCCCCGACGACCAGACCATCGTGGTCGTCGAACATCTGTACCGGGGCGACACGCATGAGATCATCGCCGCCAGCGCCGAGCATGTGCCCGGAGCGGCCCCCCACTCCATCGAGTTCGAGATTCCCGTCAAGGCGGGCACGCAGAAATCCTTCACCTATACGGTCCGTTACACCTGGTGAACAAAACCCCGGCAACCGCGCCCCCCCCCGTCCGCCCCGGACGCATCCTGGTGTGCGGCCTCAACTGGCTGGGCGACGCCATCCTGTCGATGCCGGCCCTGCAGATGTACCGCTGGGAACACCCGGACGAGGAAATCATCCTGCTGACCAAACCGTTCCTGGCCCCCTTGTGGGCCCTGCATGCCGCCCCCAGCCGGATCCTGACGTTGCCGTCCGAAACCTCCGGCCTCAAACCGCTGGTGCGAACCCTGCGGGAACTGGAAATCGACGTCGCCTACGTGTTGCCGCACTCGTTTCGCTCGGCCCTGCCGCCCTATCTGGCCAGAATTCCCCGGCGCATCGGCATGCCCGGCCATTTTCCGCGCGATGTCATGCTGACGGAAATCCGGCGTCCCCTGGGCGGGCCGGGCCGCGCCCATCAGGTTTTCGAATACCTGGATTTGTTCTTCCGCGGGGAAAACCGCCGCACCTTCACGCCCCCGGCGCTGACGGTGCCCCCGACCGTTCTGGGCGCCATGCACAAGCGCCTGGATGCACTGCCGCCGCCTTGGATCGCCCTGCTGCCCGGCGCGGCCCGGGGTCCGGCCAAGCAGTGGCCCACGGAAAATTACGCCCTGGCCGCCGCCCGGCTCATGGCGGATACCGGCGGCTCCATCATCACCCTGGGCACCGCAGCGGAAGCGGAAATCTGTCAGCAAGTCGCCGCGGCGGCGGCCCCCAACGGCCTCAACCTGTCCGGCCAGACCACGCTGGAGGAACTGGCCGCGGTCCTGGCCCTGGCATCCGCCGTGCTGTGCAATGACAGCGGCGGCATGCACCTGGCCGCCGCGCTCGGCACACCCGTGGCAGGCCTCTTTGGCATCACCAATCCCGGGCAGACCGGGCCCCTGGGCAAACAGGTGCGCATCCTGCAACGGTCCGCCCAGCGCACCCGCGACATCCCCCGGCGGTCCGCCGCCGCGGAAAAGGCCCTGCGCGCCATCTCCGTGGACGATGCCGTGCAAGCCGTCCTCGACCTGCTGCGCCGGGTCTGAAATCCCGGCCAGGCCCTACGGCAAAACGTACCAGAGAATGGCGAAGTAGTGGCAGGCGCCGCCGCCCAGCACCATCAGGTGCCAGATCGCATGGTGATACGGCACGCGCTTGAAGAGATAGACCACCGCCCCGAGCGTGTAGCACAGCCCGCCCGCCAGCAACCAGCGAATGCCGGCGGGCGACATGTGGTCCAGCAGCGGTTTGAGCGCGACCACGATGATCCAGCCCATCAGCACGTACAGCCCCGTGCTCGCTTTCTTGAAACGGCCGGTGCAAAATCCCTGAAACACCAGTCCGACCGCCGCGATGCCCCATACCACGCCGAACAGCGCCCAGCCCAGCGCCCCCCGCAGCGTGATCAGCAGGAAGGGCGTATAGGTGCCGGCAATCATCAGAAAGATCATTTCGTGGTCCAGCACGCGAAACACGCGTTTGACGCGCGGATTCTTGAAGCTGTGATAGAGCGTCGAAACCGTGAACATCCCGACCATGGCCGTCCCGTAGATCGCACAGGGCACGACCTGCCAGGCGCCTTCGCCGCGCACCACCGCCACCACCATCAGCACGGCCAGGCCGGCGATGCCCAGCAGGGCGCCCGCTCCGTGGCTCACCGCGTGGGCGATTTCCTCGCCCAGCGTGTATTTCGACGGCTGATAGCTCATGCCGCCCGCCCCGGCGCCCCGCAACCTTGTGCCGCGGGGGCAGCCGTTCCTGCCGCCCCGCCGGACGCCGCCACGCCCCCTTCCGGATTTTTCCACGGTGTGGAAAAAAACGGCGATTTTTTCCACACAATGGAAAAATATTTTGCGCTTTTTCCACACAATGGAAAATCCGGCGGCGGCCGTACCGCGCCGTGGAAAACCCGGAACCCGTCGGCTGTGGTCACGCCCCGGGCTCCTAGCGCTTGTATTTCAGGCGGACGTGGTAGCCGGTATGCAGCAGTTCATGGGATTTGCGGCCGAGGGGCGTCCCGAGGAAATCCCGGTAGAGTTTTTTAATCATGGGGTTTTCGTGCGAGCAGCGGAAGGCGCTCTTTTCGTCGTCGCGGTAGATGCCCGCCGCGCGCCGGGCGCGGATCTCGTCGGTGGCGCCGTACGGCTGGCCGCCGCCGCCGACGCAGCCGCCGCGGCAAGCCATCACCTCGATGAAGTGGTACGGTGTCTCCTGCCCCTTCTTGCGTGCCGCGCGCACCCTGTCGAGGACCTTCTCGATGTTGGCCATCGAGTGGGCCACCGCCACGCGCACTTCCTTGCCCGCCACCTGCAGCGTGGCCTCCTTCACGCCGTCGAGACCCCGGATCGCCGTCAGCTCCATGGAGGGCAGGCGCTCCTTTGTCAGCGCCCAGTGGGCGGTGCGCAGCGCGGCCTCCATCACGCCGCCGGTCACGCCGAAGATCGTGCCGGCCCCGGTGTAGTCGCCCAGCAGCGAGTCCACCCGTTCGTCGTCGGGCAGATTCGAAAAGTCAATGCCGGCGCTCTTGATCATCCGGCACAGCTCGCGCGTCGTCAGCGAGTAATCGATGTCCTGCTGGCCGGAGCTGCGCATTTCCTCGCTGCGCCGGATTTCGAACTTCTTGGCCGTGCAGGGCATGATGGAGACCACGAAGATGTCCTTGGGATCCAGCCCGATCCGCTTGGCGTAGTAGGTCTTCGCCAGCGCCCCGACCATCGCCTGCGGCGACTTGGCCGTCGAGAAGTGCGCAATGAAGTCCGGCGCGAACTTTTCCATGTAGTCGGTCCACGACGGGCAGCAGCTGGTGATCAGCGGCAGCTCGCCCTTGCCGTGCACGAAGCGTTCGACGAACTCGGAGCCCTCTTCCATGATGGTGAGGTCGGCGCCAAAATTGGTGTCGAACACCGCGTTGAATCCGAGGCGCCGCAGGGCCGAGTAGATCTTGCCCGTCAGCAGCGTGCCGGGTGCATAGCCGAAATCCTCGCCCAGGGCCACGCGCACCGCCGGGGCAATCTGCACCACGCAGTGCTTCTTCGAATCCGCCAGCGCCGCGTACACTTCCTTCGCGTGGCTGTGCTCGTAGATTGCGCCCACCGGGCAGTGCGCCGAGCACTGGCCGCACTGGATGCAGGGCGATTCGTTGAGGGTCACATCCGCCGCCGGCGCGATGCGCGTGTTTTCGCCGCGCCCGATGAATTCCAGCGCCCAGACCCCCTGCATCTGCTGGCAGACCGCCGCGCAGCGCCCGCACAGGATGCATTTCTCCGGATTCAGGATCAGCGAGCCGGTCGAATCGTCCTCCGGCAGGTCGCGCAGCCGCTTGCCGAAGGGCGCCTCCCGCACACCGAACTCCGCGGCCAGCCGCTGCAACTCGCAGTTCTGGTTGCGCGGACATTGCAGACAGTCGTCCGGATGCGTCGAGAGGATCATTTGAATCACCGTGCGCCGGATGGCGTAAAGTTCCGGGTCGTGGGTGAGGATTTCCTGGCCTTCCGCCGCCGGGGCCACGCACGCGCGCACCAGTTTGCTGAATCCTTTGACCTTCACCACGCAGATGCCGCAGGCCGCCCAGGCCGGCAGGTCGGGGTGGTAACACAGGCTGGGAATCTTCACTTGCACCTGCTTGGCGGCGTTCAGGATCGTGGTGCCTTCCGGCACCTCCACGGGCAGCCCGTTGATGGTCAGCTTGACGGTCTTCATCGTTCCATCCCTCTCAGCGGCGGCTCACGGCGCCGAACTTGCAGGCCTTGAGGCACTCGCCGCACTTGATGCAGTTCTCCTGGAGGATCCGGTGCGGCTTCTGCCGCTCGCCCGCGATCGTGTTCACCGGGCACTTGCGCGCGCACAGCGTGCAGCCGATGCATTTCGCCGGATCGATCTCGTAGGTCACCAGCTTCTTGCAGACCCCGGCCGGGCAGCGCCGGTCCTGGATATGCGCGCGGTATTCCTCCTCGAAATACTTCATGGTGGACAGCACCGGATTGGGCGCGGTCTGCCCCAGCCCGCACAGCGCGGCCTTCTGCATCGCCAGCCCCACCTCGCGGATCTTGTCGAGATCCTCCGCCCCGCCCCGGCCCGCCGTGATCTTATCGAGCAGGTTCAGCAGGGTGCGCGTGCCGATCCGGCAGGGGGCGCACTTGCCGCAGCTTTCGTCCACGCAGAACTCCTGGTAGAACCGCGCCACGTCTACCATGCAGTCGTCCGCGTCCATCACGATCATCCCGCCCGAGCCCATGATGGACCCCAGCTCCTGCAAGTGCTCGTAGTCGATCGGCGTGTCAAGATACTCCGCCGTGATGACGCCGCCGGAGGGCCCGCCCGTCTGCACCGCCTTGAAGGCCTTGCCACCGCGGATGCCCCCGCCAATGTCGTAGATGATCTCGCGCAGAGTGATGCCCATGGGCACCTCGATCAGCCCCGAGTTGATGATCTTGCCCGTCAGGGCAAACACCTTCGTCCCGGGGCTCTTCGGCGTGCCAATGCGGGCGAAGGCCTCGCCGCCGTTCAGCAAAATGACCGGGATGTTGGCGTAGGTCTCGACGTTGTTGATCACCGTGGGCTTCTGCCAGAGGCCCGAGACCGCCGGAAACGGCGGGCGCGGAATCGGCATGCCCCGCTTGCCCATGATCGACGCCAGCAGCGCGGTTTCCTCGCCGCAGACGAACGCCCCGGCCCCGAGCCGGATCTCGACCTCGAAATCAAAGCCCGTTCCCAGGATGTCTTTGCCCAGCAACCCGTACTCATGGGCCTGCGCAATGGCCGTCTCCAGATGCTGGATCGCCAGCGGATATTCCGCGCGGATGTAGATCACGCCCTTGGACGCCCCCACCGTCCGCCCCGCAATCGCCATCGCCTCCAGGATCGAATGCGGATCGCCCTCGATCGTCGAGCGGTCCATGTAGGCCCCGGGATCGCCTTCGTCCGCATTGCACACCACATATTTCTCGCTGCCGGGCGCGTCCTTCGTGAACTTCCACTTCAGCCATGTCGGGAACCCCGCGCCGCCGCGGCCGCGTAGGCCGGATTTCTTGAGCTCCTCGACCACCTGGTCCGGCGTCATCTCCGTCAGCACCTTCGCCAGCGCCTCGTAGCCCATCCGCGCGATGTATTCGTCGATCTTCTCCGGATCGATCACCCCGCAATTGCGCAGCACCACCCGCACCTGCTTCTGGCAAGCAGGCCGGTCGCCGGATGTTGCGCGCCCGCCGGGCGGGGGCGGATTCAACCGCAGCCGCGTCACGGGCTGGCTCTTGACCACGTGCTCCGCCACGATCTCCGGCGCGTCCGCCGGCCGCACCTTCGCGTAGAACATCTCGTCAGGCAGGACCTTGACGATCGGCCCCTGCGCACACAGGCCGAAGCAGCCAGTGCGCACCACTTGCGCGGTTTCGGATACGCCCTGCTCTCCCAGTTCGCGCTTCAGCGCCTCGTAGAGCTCCGCACCGCCCTGCGTTCCGCAGTTCGCGCCGGTGCAGACCAGCAAATAGGTCTTGATCGCCATGTCCGTCTCCTCACGCCTTCCGGCCCGGCAGGTCCGCCACGGGCTTGTCGAAAATGTGATCATTCACCAGCAACTTCCGCCCCAGGTGCTGGTTCACGATCTTGCGCGCCGTCTCGGCATCCACGCGGCCGTAGACCACCGTCGGCATCCCCGGCACGGCCACCTCCACGGTCGGCTCGCTGTGGCAAAGCCCCATGCAGCCCGTTCGCCGGATCTGCACCGCGCCCAGGCCGACTTTCGCCAGCTCCTTCTCAAACAACGCCAGCAAATCCGCCGCCCCGGCCGCGATCCCGCACGTGCCCAGGCCCACCGTAATGCGCACCTGGCCCGCAGAGGCCCCGCCCGCCGCGCACGCCGCGCGCAGCTTCCGCAAATCCGCCAGTTTCAGCTTCGCCATCCTGCACCTCGTTTCCGTTGCGGTCTATGCCTGCGCCTTGTACTGCGCGAGAATCCCGGCCACGTCCTCGCGCTTCAGGTTGCCGTGCATCGTGCCGTTGACCGACATCACGGGCGCGAGCCCGCAGCACCCCAGGCACCGCACCGCCTCCACCGAAAACATTCCGTCTGGCGTCACGGTGTTCAGGCCCACCCCCAGGATGTGCTCCAGCTCCTGGAGAAGGCCCGCGGCCCCCTTCAGGTAGCACGCCGTGCCCATGCAGACCGAAATCCGGTACCGGCCCGGCGCCTTCAGCTTGAAGAAGTGATAGAACGTCAACACCCCGTACACCTTGGCCAGCGGAATTCCAAGCTGCTCCGCAACCTGAAACGCCACCGGACGCGGCACGTAGCCGAAATGTTCCTGCACCTTGTGCAGAACCATGATCAGGTTGCCCGGCACGTTTTTCCATTTCCGGATGAACGCCTCCAACTCCGGCGTCAGTTTGTTGTCCGCCACCGGCTCGACCACCTGTTCTTTCCTTGCCATTCGAAACCTCCGTAAATACGGAATGTAAATGTGCACAGGCTATGAAAACGCTTTTTTGCTTTCAAGTTCATTTTATAGAAATTTTCACTTGATTTACATATATGCATTCCTTAACGTTCGCTGGTCACATAATAAATACTATTCATAGGGTTAATGTGATGAGACAGAATATTATAATCCAAAAAGACATGATCCAGCGCCTCGTTCGCTACAAGAACGCCCTGCAGAAATTCAAGTCACTGGGCCTGACGCGGGTATTTTCGGATAATCTGGGCGAAGCGGCCGGCATATCCGCCGCTCTGGTGCGCAAGGATATTTCCCTGGCCCGGCTGACAGTGGGCAACAAACGCGGCGGCTATCCCATCGATGCCCTGCTCCAAGGGCTTGACTCCATCCTCGGCACCCATATCCAGCAACGGGTCATCATTGTGGGCTGCGGGAAGATCGGCACCGCCCTGATGCACTATCCGGGCTTCTCGTCCGAATCCATCCAGATTGTCGCCGGATTTGACAACAAGCCCGACCGCTTGAAGCCCGACGCCGCCATCCCCATTCTGGCCGTGAGCCAGATGCCCGCCTTTGTACGAGAGCACGACATCCTGGTCGCCATTCTGGCCGTTCCGGAATCCGCCGCCGCGACGGTCTTCGATCAGCTCGCCGCCGCCGGCATCCAGGGCGTCCTCAACTTCTCCCCTGTCCAGCTCAAGCCCACCCCCAACCTCGTCGTCCAGAACATCAACATCGCCCTGGAAATTGAAAATCTCTTTTATTACGTCCGCTTCACCCAACGCTACCCCCCCTCTGTCAGTGTCAGACACTGACAATGTTGACAATTCAGCCGGCTAGCCGGCGGAGGTCATGGCCGCCGACAGCTTCTGGATGAAGGCATTGAGTTCCGGATCCGCCCTCATTTTCCGCTGAAACCGTTCCATCTGGCGGCACACGGCGCCCGGTGTCCCAAACCCCAGATAGGTCCTCACCGCGCGCTGCGTCATCCGGCTGTGCCTCATCAGCATGTAGATAGCCGCTGTCCGGGCGCCGCCGCCATAGGTCCGCCGAAACAGGGACTCCTCCTCCACGCCGAATGCCGATGCCACCCGGCGAACCACCTCTTCCGGTTCGATACGAGCCGCCACCCGCCGCACAGACTCCGAGCGGTTCCCGCGAATTGCTCCCGGCACAGGGACCGGGGAGTCCTGCTCCGTAGGCTTGTCGCGGGACGTGTCAAATCCACTCTCCTGCTCCCATCGTGACAATGGCCACGAAAGGCCCGCCTCGACAAACCGGCGATAGGCGTCGCGTCGATCGGCAATCCTTTTCTTGCCCATTAAGGCCAGGAGAGGTTTGTCATCCAGCATCTCCGGCACAGGCGCCAGCCCGGAATAACTGCGAAAGCTACTCCAGATATACTCGTTCAGGCGAGCCAGCCGCTGCCTGTTCGACCTCTGCGCAGCCGGCTCGTGGGCCACGGGATTCAGATGGATATACCGCGACAGATTCAGCAGATAGCGATCTCCCTTCACCAGAACCGCTCCATACCGCCCCTGCACCAGATGACCGGTACGGTCGTGCCGCAGATTGAAATACAAAGTGTAGGCCGTTTGCAACCGATGCATGAAGCGGCTGAGATTGCCTTGCGGGGTTTCCACCAGCAAATGTAAATGGTTGGGCATGAGACAGTATAGATAGAGGCGAATGCCATCCTGCCCCACGGCCCAGTCCAGGTTCTCCATGAACCGCCGACGGTCCGCATCATCCATGAAAATCAATCCGCGGCCCGCCCCCCGCTGGGTCACGTGATAAATCGCTCCCTCGTATTCGACACGCCGTTTTCTACCCATGTTGCCATTCTGCCAATCCGTTCTTGTCCTCGCAAGCCAAATATGAGTGCCTGACACTGACATTTTGTTTATGATATATGGGTGTCAGACACTCACATATTATATTTAATATATGTTGCTGCCGGATTGACGGAGGCTGCGCGATCGGTATCTTGGAGAGGCAAGTGACTTCGTGAACCGAAACCGTGGCAACCTTCGATTGGCGGCAGGGACAGGCCTCCTGCTGGCGGTATGCGCCATGGCCGGCTCCCCGAATGCCTTCCGCACGCTGGTCGTGGTCAACACCAACTCGGTTGATTCGGTCGAACTAGGCGAGTATTACGCCGCCGCGCATGGCATTCCCGCGCACCACGTCTGCCGGCTGGGAATTGCCACCAACCTCGTGTCGATCAACTCCAACGAATTTTCCAGCCTGCTGCTGGATCCCATCCACAGCCACATCACGGCCGAGGGGCTTGAAGCGCTAATCGACTATGTGGTGCTTTGCTGGGAATTTCCCACCCGGATTCGCTTTGTTGAAGGGGTCAGCGCCGCCCTGTTTTACGGCTATCAGAACGCCCCGGGCTATTTCGACCCTCCCCGGAGCTGCAAACTCCCGGAATACACCAGCAACGCATACTATCGCGCCGAGCGCGCTTTCCGGTCTGCCGACGGCTGGAATGGAACCAATGGATTCGTGGCCTTCCATCTCATCGCATCCAACCTGGCCACGGCCAAGATGGTGGTCGACCGCGGGGTCGCGGCCCAATCCTCGTTCCCTCCCGCGGACATCCATTTGCACATGATCTATGGTGGTTCCCGCGGCATCCGCGAACAGCTCTTTTCCGACGCGCAGTTTTCCTTCACTTCCCTGCCCGGCCTGCCCCTCAACTTCGTGCTTGCGCCGCTCTATCAAAACCTATCGGGGCAAACCCATGTTATAGGCTATCAGGATGGCTATGGCGGCATTCCCGCCGTCGTCCGGAGCAGTAACGTCTGGCTTCCCGGAGCCTATGCTGATCACATGACCTCCTCCGGCGGCATGATCCAGGACTTCCAGAATTCCACAAACCAGTCCACCATTCTCGACTGGATGGGAATCGGCGCCACGGCCTCCTACGGCACCGTGGCTGAACCGTGCAACTACCTGGCCAAGTTTCCCGATCCCGTCATGGGCTTCTATTATGCCCGCGGCTTCACCATCGGCGAGGCCTATGCCATGTCCGTGGCCGCCCCGTACCAGGGCCTCTTCGCTGGCGATCCCCTGGCGGCCCCTTTCGCCGCCCCGCCCGTGATCTCCGTCCCCTTCCCCGCCCCCTTTCAAATCGTTACTGGCACTGTCCCGGTGCAGGTTACGGCCATCGCCCACGCCCAAGGCGTACCCGCCGCATCCCTGGATTATTATCTCGACGGCCGGTTTCAAACCAACCTAGTCACTCTGGAACCCGCGCCGGGCAACCGGCTGTCTGTGACCGTCGGCGACTGGACCCATTCCGCCACCGTCACACTGACGGACACCTTGTTCGATGCCGTCGCGGCCTTGGCCGACGCCGTCAATGCCGACTCCAGCCTGGCGGTTCGTGCCACAGCCTGCAGCGACCGGCTGGAACTGGTCTACACAAACTACGATCGCGACGGCGACCACCTCCCGGTTTCCGCATCGGTTTCGCAAGAATCCGCGACCGCTCTGACGCTCGGCGTTGGCCTCGCAGCGAACAGTCTGATTCCCTCCATTTATCCTGCGCGCGAGTATGTCGAACTGGCCACCTATACTACCAACGGAGCCAACGCGGGTGACGCCATCACCAGCATTATCACCCTCACCAACGGCGTGGCCGTTACGAACATCATCATTGCCGCCCAGGGGGAAACAGCGGCCCAGTTGCTGGATCGGCTGAAAGATGCGATCAACGCCCACCCGGCCCTGACCAATGCCAACGGCGTGGTGTACGACCGGTTGGCATCCTCGCCCTCCACCTCCGGAGCCGTCTTCGCCCGCAGTCCCGGCCCGGAAGGCCGCTTGATCCACCTCGGCTATTGGATCAGCGCCGTGGACACCAATGGCCTGGTGACCGATTATTCCTTTTCTGATTATCTCAACGACAACGCCCGGGAGAGTGACATTCTCCCGCGCGCGTCCATTCTCTTTCATGTCCGGCCTACGAACGGCATCCTGGAAACTACGGTCAGTGTGGATACCGCCGGTCTCTCCGACGGGGTGCATGTTCTCGACTTCATCGCCCGCGACGGCTCCGCCGTTGCCGCCCAGTCCCGCTTTTCCCTGCCGCTGGTCGTCGGCAACGAGTCCCCGCAACTGGCGGTCCTGGGCACCAATGGCGAAGGCGTTGTGAACAACGATCTGCCCGATTTGACCAAGGGCACCGACTTCGGCCCGGTGGAATGGGGCGCCAGCCGCACCAACACATTGGCCATTTGCAATGACGGCCCGGCTTCTCTGTCCATCGCCGGCTGGTCCACCACCGGGCCGGGCACCGACACCTTCCAAGTTGTCGGCATTCCCGCACTGATTGAAGCAGGGGGTGTCTCCAATTTCACCGTGGTCTTCGCTCCCGCCGTCACCGGCCGCTTTCAGGTCGCGCTGGGCTTCGACAGCGATGCCGTTTTTCCGCAAACCAACATTCTGTTTGCCGGCACGGGCGTGCCCCGCTCGCAGAACATTGATTTTCCGGCCCTGCCGGACCAGATCGCCACCAACGAGATATTGCTGTCGGCAACCGCCACTTCGGACCTGGACGTTGAATTCTCGGTGGCCGATGGCCCTGCCGTTTTGAATGGGCCCCTGCTGTCTTTCACCAACACCGGCATTGTCAGCATCGTGGCCTCGCAAGACGGAAATGACCTCTGGGAACCGGCTCCCAGCCTCACCAATAGTTTCATGGTGATGAAGGCCCTGGCCACCGTCACGCTCTTCGACTTGTGGCAAACCTATAACGGGGCAGCACGGCCAGTCTCCTTCACAACGGCCCCGGCGGACCTGAAGGTGGACATCACCTACAACGGCATGGACTCGCCGCCCACCAATGCCGGCAGCTACGCGGTCACGGGCACGGTGCAGGAGGTCCTGTACGAAGGTTCCGCCGCGGACCTGCTGGCCGTCGCGCCCGCCCCCCTGACCGTCACGGCCGATTCGCAAACCAAACCCTACGGCGCACCCAATCCGCCCCTGACCTTTCACTATTCCGGCTTCGTGGCGGGCGATGACGCCACGGTCTTGATCGCCGAGCCGGTCGCCGGCACCACGGTGGACGTGACCACTCCCGCCGGCACCTACCCCGGCGCGATCACGGTGTCCGGCGGCCTGGCGGACAACTATGAATTCCACTATGTGGCCGCCGACTTCACCGTGACCGAGGTCGTTCCTGTCCGCATCTCTGCTCTCGCCACCGACCGCCAGGAGATGCATGTGATCTTCGGCCCGGTGGAGGAAGGCTTTTCCTACGATTTGTTTTTCTGCACCTCCCTGACAAACGGTCCATGGCTTTCCGTGACGGCGATGGTTGCCACCGCGCCGGCCGAAAGCGCCTCCCTCGCCCACGCCATCAGCAACCCGGTCCGCGGCTTCTACCGGATTGCCACCTTGGCTGGCCAAACAAATCCCCCGGGGCTCCTGTTCTCGGGAGACCCGCCGCTCCACCTCGCTCCCGGCCTGGCCGCACCCGGCCTCGTCAGGAATCCGGATTGCACGAAATAACCGCCGACGGGGATTGCTTGCCCCGGCGGATAATTGTCGTATGGTGTCTCGCGTGAATCCATTCCCGGCACGTACCCGACCGGTCCGCCTGGCCATGGTCCCCCTCATGGTGCTGTTCCTGGGTTCCGCCATCCGGGTCGGAGCATGGGAAAGCCTGACCTTCGACCTGCCGTCCGGCGGCCGGGAGAGCCTCTGGCGCGATGAACTCGCCCGGCACTGGCATGGCCAGACCGAGAAACGCATCGAAGGCGGACGCATCGATGTTCTCACCGGCGAATACGCCATCGAAGTTGAATTCCCGCACAAATGGCACGAAGGCCTGGGACAGGCCCTCCATTACGCAAATGCCACCGACCGCCAGGGTGTGCTGGCCATCATTGCGTACGCCCGGGGCGAGGCATACCTGCACGGCAAGAGCCGGCGCCGGCTCGAACTGATCGAAGAACAATGCTCCGCCAACAACATCAAGATGCTGGTTCTGTTCCCCAACCGCCCCGAGGAATTCATCCGCCACGTCGCCCCGATCTGGATCGAATAGAACAGTTCCGGATGGCTGGCGGCCGGCGGGATTGATCCGCTGTTTTTGCCGACCGGCAACTCAGAACAGGTGGCACCAGGTGCGATGGCCATCGACGTCGCGGGCGGCGGGCGCCTCCCGGCTGCAGATGGGCATGGCCCGCGGGCAACGCGGATGGAAGGGGCATCCCGGCGGCGGTTTGGCTGCGGAGGGGGGTTCTCCCGGAAGGGGCTGGCGCTTCCGGCGGACGCCCGGCACGGGCACCGCCGCCACCAGTGCTTGGGCATAGGGATGCCGCGGGGCAACGACCATCGAATCCGCCGGCCCGATCTCCGCCAGCCGGCCGAGATACATGACCGCAATGCGATGCGCAACATGCCGCAACACGCTCAGGTCGTGGCCAATCATCAGGTAGGCCAGTCCATGCCGGCGCCGCAGTTCCAGCAGCAGGTTGATCACCTGGGCCTGCACGCTGACGTCCAGAGCGCTGACCACTTCGTCACAGACAACCAGATCCGGGCGCAGGGACAGAGCCCGGGCGATGCAGATGCGCTGGCGCTGGCCCCCGGAAAACTCAAAGGGATACTTCCACAAGGCGTCGGCATCCAGCCCGACCTCAGCCAGCAGACGCGTGGCTGCCGCCTCGCGCGTTTCGTCCTGCAGCAGGCGATGCTCGGCCAACCCTTCCGTGAGCAGTTCGCAGACCGGCAGGCGCGGATTCAACGACGCCATCGGATCCTGGAAGATCATCTGGATGCGCCGCCGCTGGTTTTTGGGGAGCGGGCTGCTCCGCCCCGGAGCAAACAGAATCTGCCCCTCCAGCCGGACCGTGCCGGCAGTGGGTTGTTCCAGTCCGGCCAAGACGCGTCCCAGCGTGGTCTTGCCGCAGCCGGATTCCCCGGCCAGGCCCAGGGTCTCGCCGCGCGCAATTTCCAGGGATACGCCGTCGACCGCGCGGACATGCCCCCGGATGCGGGCCAGCACTCCCCGCCGGATGGGAAAGTGAACCGCTACGTCTGCCAGCGTAATCCAAGATGGTGCGGGGCCCGCGGACATTTCAATACTTTGGCAGGAATCAGGGGGAAAGGAAATCGCGCAGTTTTCCGGCGGCGGCGGCGGCATCGGACCAGCCGTTCTGGTAGAGGCGTTCGAGTTCGGCGCGGTCCTGGCTGTAGCGTCCCACGGCCAGCGGTTGCGAGGGACGGATAACCAGAAGGCGTCCCGCCGCGGTCTCCGCTTCCAGTTCGTCGAGGGCGTGGTTGTAGGTGGCATGCTGACGCAGAATCGCCTCGGCCAGTTCCGGAAAATGCCGGTATTTCAGGCGGATCGCCGCCCGCTGCGCGGCGCGGGGCGCGTGTTTGCGGAAACCCTGGTTGCGGGTTAGCACCACCACGCGCCGCGGAAAACCGTCTGCCGCGGCCTGCTCGAACGGAATCGGCGCGGCAATTCCGCCATCGAGATACAGCCGCCCCTTCACCCGCGCCATCCGCCCGACCATCGGCAGCGACGAGCTCGCCAGCAGGGCGTCGATCATCGGCGCGTCGTCCTTGTCAAAGAATACGGCCCGCCCGGTCCGGCAATCGGTCGCGCCGATCCGAAACCGCGCCGGCGAAGCCTCGAATGCGGCACAATCGAAGGGAATCTGCCGGGGAATCTCGCGAAAGATGAACTCCATGCCGAAGGGATTGCCCTGGCGAGCCCAGTTACGCCACGAAAAGTAGCGTGGATCGCCCGCGAAGCGGGTGAAGATCTCGCGGTTGCGCCTGAACTGCCCCGAGACGTAGGAGGCCGCATTGCAGATGCCCGCCGAGACACCGATGACATACGGGAAGCGGAGGCCGATCTGCAAAAAGAAATCCATCACCCCCGAGGCATACTGCGCCCGCATGCCGCCGCCTTCCAGGACCAGCGCCGCGTCCCGCCGCACCGGCAACGCCTTCATCGCGCCCTCACAGCGCGAAAACCCGCGCGCCCGCCAGGTTGATCTGGCGCAGGCGAAACACATTGGTCATCAGCAGGGAGCAGAGGATGATCAGCGAACCCGCATAGCCAACGCCTTCCTTGATCCAGTTCCCGTTCATGTCCGCCTTGCTGTCATCCCGGTGCCGAATTCAATACGCGCCGCCTGCTGACCCTCAAAGGTTATGCGCCCAGTCGGGTTCCCGCGGGCAGGGGGTGCCCGCGCAGGAAAGCGGCACCGGACATTACGTTCTTGCCCGCGGGCTGGACTTGCGTCAGCCGCAGGGCCCCCACCCCGGTCGCCACGAGGGGGCCGGCCGGGCTCGATTCCAGGACCATCCCCGGCAAGACGCCCGCCGGGCCTGATTCAACGAGAACCGCGTGGATTTTCAGCAGGCTGCCGCCGGGCAGATTCGTGTAGGCTCCGGGCCAGGGATGGAATCCCCGCAGCCGGTTGCGGATGGTTTCGGCCGGCAGGCTCCAATCCACGCGGCCGTCATCCTTGACCAGCTTGCGCGCAAATGTCGCGCGCAACCCGTCCTGCGGAATGCCTCGGGTCCGGCCGGCGCGCAAATTGTCCAGCACACCCGCGAGCAGGCGCGCGCCGAGTGTCGCCAGCTTGGACTCGAGGTGGCAGAATGTGTCGTCCGGGGCGATCTCCATTGCCTCCTGTGCCAGAAGATCCCCGGCATCCATTTGGGGCGTCACGTAAAGCACGCTCACGCCGGTCTCGCGGTCGCCGTTAGCCAGCGCCCATTGGATCGGGCTGGCGCCGCGATATTTCGGCAGCAGCGAGGGATGCACGTTGATCGCCCCCAGGCGCGGCACGGCCAGGAGGTTGGATTTCAGGAACTGGCCGTAGGCCGCCACAATGATCAGATCGGGATTCAACGCCGCCATTCGGGCCACGAAAGATTCCTCGCTGGCCGCGGCCGGCGTGAAGACCGGCAGGCCGTGTTGTTCCGACCGTGTTTTCAGAATACAGGCCTGGCGCTGCAGGCCCCGGCCGCCCGCCCGGTCGGGCTGCGTCACTACGGCCGCCAGTTCATCGCGCTCCGCCGCCAGGATGCCTTCCAGCAGCGGACACGCCAGGGCGCCGGATCCCATCAAGATGATCTTCAGCCTGTCCATGACCGGTATACGCTAGAGGGCCCTTCCATCGGCGTCAAAACAAAACCCGCCGCCGGACACAGCCCCGGCGGCGCGCGGGGTCCTTGTCGGCGCGAGGCGGAATTCCAGTGCGTTTCCGCCAGTGGCAGCAACAGGTTGTGTCCTTTGCCGGGCTCCCCGCCCAACCGCGGCCAGATAGGCAGCGCTGGTCATGGGCGGCGAATTCGTTCTGTTTCGCCACTTGTTGCATTGGCAATCATATTCCGGGATGGTATTTTTGCACCGTGACCAAACAGAAGGAGTTTTCCACATGAAAACAACGGCCTTGGTTTCAATCTCCCTGATTCTGCTCGCGACCCTGTCCTTTGCAGCGGGCCTGGTGATGGAGCCGGTCCAAACTGCTCTCATCGTCCAGGCCGGTTACGACCCGGATACCCAATTGATGGCGGTCACCATGGGCGAGCCCGCCAACACCTACTTCTTCAAGGCGGTGCCGGCGGACGTCTACAACGCCTTCAAGACCACCGAGTCCAAGGACAGCTACTTCCTCGAAAACATCAAGGGCAAATACGAAGAAGACATGGCCCGCTAGGCGCTTTCTTTCCGCCAGAGCGGAACATCGGGCTCGTTCCGGGGAATCTGCTCCCCCCGGCCGCAGGTTTCTTCATGACTGCGCTGCGACTCCAGCCGCGGCCGCCAATTCGGCGCTGCTGATCGGTCCTGCCCGCAGAAGAATCCATCCGCCCGGCTCCACCTTCACCACGGTGCTGGCCTTCCCGCCGGGCGCGGGTCCCGCATCCAGCGCCAGCGCCACCTGCGGCGTAAGAGCCGCCCAGGCTTCCGGCGCCGTCAATGCAGGCGGCTGGCCGCTGCGATTCGCACTGGTCACCGCCGGCAGAAAATCCATTTCGCGCAACCAGGCCAGCGCCACGGGATGCGCCGGCACCCGGAAACCATCCCATCCCCCCTGCGCGTTTTGCAGGATCATTGTCAACGGCCCCGGCCAAAAAGCCGCCGCCAGCCGCGCGGCAACTGCATCCATGCGGACGCCCGTCGCGTCCACGGCGTCGATCCCTCCGGCGAAATACGTCACGCGCTTGGCGGCATCGCGGCCCTTGGCCGCATAGAGTCGCGCGAGCGCCTCCGGCACATCCGCGCGGGCGGCCACGCCATAGACCGTCTCGGTCGGAACAATCACCAGTTCCCCGGCGCGAATCAGGTTCGCTGCGCGCCGGATGGTCTCCGGCGTGGGGACAGCCAGACGCGGAGCTTCAACGGAATCGGGCATAGCCGAGCGCCTTCAGACCCAGCAGCACGTCCGTCGCCCGCCGCAAATAGGTGTCATTGCGCGTGCGGTCGCGCAGGGCTTTGTCTTCCTTTTCCTCGTCCGAAAGCGTCTTGCCCGGACGCAAGGCGGGCGCATCCGGCTCGTAAACCGTCTCGTTCAACGCGGCCTCGGTGATCAGCACATCGGGAGTGATGCCGCCCGTCCCGGCGTAGATGGTGCCATCGCCGACCTTGAGTTGACGAGTGGCCAGCAGGGCATACCGGCCGGTGGAAAGTTTAACCGGCTCGCGAATCATCGGATCGCCGGCCGTCGGACGCCCGATGATCATGGCGCCCTTCACGCCGCCGCCCAACACCGCGGCCAGCAATTCCGCCGCCCCGGTGGTATCCTCGTCCACCAGCACCATCAATGGCAGGGAGGAAACTGCCGGGGCCGGCGCCTGGATCGAAGTCAGTTCGTGGCCCTGGCGATCGGTCATCGCATACAGAACCGTGCCCGCCGGCACATATCCGGCCGCCGCAGCCGGAATCTCGAACTCGGCCATCCCGGCCGCCCCGCGCAGATCCAGGATGGCCCCGAAAATACCGGTTTCCCGCCATTGGGCCAACGCGGCAGCAATTTCGGCCCCTGCCCCGGGGAAAATGCCAGCCGCCCGCATGTACCCCATGTCCGCAGGCAGTTCCTCCACAGTCGTCAGTGAAGTCGCTTCGCTCCGCTGGCGTTCCACGGTAACCGCCCGGCTCACCTCGTCCACGCTCCGCACGCCAATTTCCAGCGCCGCCTCGTCGCCCTCGGCCAACAGTTCCCGGACATAGCTCAGGGCCGCACCGGTTTGGAGGCTGCGGCCCGCCACCTGCTCGATCCATTCCCCCGGCTGAATGCCCGCGGCCGCCGCCGGCGAGTTGGTCCGCACCGCCGCCACCTTGGGCAGCCCCTCTTCGAGAGCAACCAGGACCAGGCCGGTGTCCCACTCGCGCTCGGACAGCCGTTGGGTCCTCGTCGCCAACTCGGTCTCGTCCAGAAAGACCACCGACGGCTCGCTGGTGCGGATCAGCGACTCCAGCAGCGCCGCCCGCGCTTGTCCATCGGCCGGCGCCAGATGATGCTCGGCCAGCAGTTGCGCTCCCTCTTCGATGACTGCGCACAGGCGATGCGCCCAATCGGCCAGCGCCTCCGCCGCAACCGGCTCAGGCCCGCTGCCCGCGACGCCGGTCGGCGCGGATTGCGCTGAAACCATCCCCAGAAAGCCGGCTCCGATGATGACGAAGGCCAATCCGGTTTTTCTCAACCGCTCCATGTGGAATCCTTTCCTTCCGTTCAAAAGGTCATTCCCGCACCAAGCGAAATGACCAGATATTCGTTCTCGATACCGGCGTTGTCTGCATCCCCGCCGTATTCGCCCGTTCGGGTGTCGTAGACTTCCATGTCACCGATGATCAAATCCACCTGCTGGTAGTCCAGGGCCGCCAGCAGGAACAGGTTCTGGAAGGTTCCCTGCCGGAGGGCGTAGCGAGCTTCCAGGCCGAAGCCCAGCATGTCGCCACCCTCGAAGGTTTCCTTGAAATGCAAGCCACGGGACACGTGCTCATCCCAATCCGTCGCCCACAGATACGGGCTGTAGGTCAAATACCCCGAGAACGTGAAGTTGTTCAACTGCCAGTCCGCGCTTGCGCCCAGATATGGCATGCGGAATTCCTGCTCGTAATTGATCATGTTGAGTCCGCCCAGGTCTTGCGGCACGTAGCCGTATTCGGGATAGAGCAGATATTGGCCGCGGTCCTCCCAAGTCCAGCCGTCCTGTTTGTAGCCCGCCATCACCCGCGCTTGCAGATTCTCCCGCGTCAGCAGGTCCCAGGCCACGTTCAGGTCGAGGATGTAGCCAGCCGTCACATCCACCTCCGACAGAGAATAATGCGTCCAGTTCCCGGACGCGGGTTCCAGCCAGTCGTAGTCGTCCATTTCGCCGCTGCCCTCCGACAGCGCCAGCCACAGGCCGCCATTCACCGTCAGTTTGTCCAGCAGGCGAACCGACCCGCTGCCGCCGCCCAC
Source organism: Lentisphaerota bacterium (assembly GCA_012514035.1). GTDB lineage: Bacteria > Verrucomicrobiota > Kiritimatiellia > CAIQIC01 > Lenti-01 > Lenti-01. The sequence goes on from JAAZBB010000077.1 coordinate 40,638, forward strand.
GACCACGTTCTTCAACTCCCAATCGAGGCGGCTTAACTGCCGGCGGCTTCCGTCCAGCGTTTCATTGTCATACACATGTTCATGCGCTTCGCCGTTCAGCAGGCCCAGCGTAAGTTGACCCGCGAAGGCGATTCCAGGACCCTCGTTCGGCCCGGCCAGGGCCCCGGCCTGAAATGCCGCGAAGCCCGCCACCGGGATCAAAACCATCGCCAATAATCCGGGAATGACTTTTTTCATCGTGCCCAGGTCCTCTCTACTTGGCAGCCAGTCTGCGGTTCCTCCGCCGCACCGTAAAGCAGAAAAACATCCGCTTGTCCGGCGGGTCGCTGCCGCTTGCCCATGTTCTTTTTCTTGTCCACATTCCCGCCCCAAGGCACAATCGGACCCCAATGGACGCGACCCTCCACATGCCCATCCTGCTGGAGCCCATGTACAAGGAGTACATCTGGGGTGGCGATCGTCTCCTCCATGAATTCCACCGACGGCTCAATCCCGGAATTTATGCCGAGGCCTGGGAAATTTCCGACCATCCCGATGGCCGCACCCGCATCCTCAACGGCCCCGATGCCGGAGCCACTCTGTCCGAAGCCATTGCGCGACGCGGCCCGGACCTGTTGGGCAACGGCCGTACGGACAAGACCTTTCCGCTTCTGGTCAAGATCATCGACGCCCGCGAAACCCTCTCCGTGCAGGTCCACCCCGACGATGACGCCGCAGCGCGCCTGGGCGGCGAAGCCAAGAGCGAAATGTGGTACGTGCTTTCCTCCACTCCCGACGCCCACATCTATTCCGGATTCAAGCCCGGTGTCACCCCCGCCGATTTTGAAAAGGCCCGCGCGGCCGGCACAATTCCGGCGCTCCTGCAGCGGTTCCGGGCCCTGCCCGGCATGGTCTTCAACACCCCCGGCGGACGCATCCATGCCATTGGCGCCGGATGCCTCCTGCTCGAAATCCAGCAGGACGCAAACACCACCTATCGGCTGTACGACTGGGACCGGCTGGACAAAGAAGGCCGCCCCCGCCCCCTCCACGTGGAGCAGGCCTTGCGCGCCATCAATTGGGACCTGACGGACAGTCCCGTCGCCCCCATCCAGCCTCGAATCCCCCAACCGGCCGGCCACGCTGTACGTCTCGTGCTGGACTCTCCCCATTTCCACGTCGAGGAATGGACTCTGACCGCGCCCTGCAGCATCACACACGACTCCTCCAGTTTCCTGATTCTCTTCCCGATCAACAGAAACGTGCGCATCCGCACCCCGGGCCAGCCAGCCATGATCCTGCAACGCCGTTCCACCTGCCTGCTGCCGGCTATCTTGGATTCGTTTCTCATCCAGCCCGCCGAATCCGACGGAGAAGCAGTCCGGCTCCTCGTCACCCGCCGGCCGTAACCCTCATTGGTCCTGCCTCACTGCATCTTCAGCATCTTGACTCATAGGTATGGTTTTTATAAAAACTTTATAGATACTGTTTTTATAAAAACAATACCTGAAGCCCATGAATCGACGGCTGAGTCCGACCCTGTGGAGAACCTGCCGGATGTTGTCCGGCAAGACGCGCATCCGGCTGCTGCATCACATTTGCAACCACCCGGGAGATCATGTGTCCGCGATGGCCAAGACCATGGGCATCGGCGTATCCGCTGCCAGTCAGGAACTTCGCCGCATTCAATCACGTGGAATCCTTCAAACCGAGTACCGGGGCGCGAAGCTGATCTACCGTCTCGGCGCCGACCCGCTGGTCTATTCTGCCGCTCCGATCGTCAATGCCCTGCAGGCCAGCCTCACAACCGGCGGGGATCAGGAAGGCGAACGGCTGCGTCGCATCGCCAAAGGATTGGGACATCGCAAACGGATTGCGCTGCTCCGCTCGCTGTTGAAATCTCCCCAAACCACCTATGCCCTGCAACAGGAACTGAAGATGGCCTTTTGCACCATTCGACCTCACCTTGACGCACTGCTGGAAAGCGGCCTGATTCGCCGCACCGGCCGGACCTTCCACCCGGTATCCCCATCACATCCGTTGGCCCGGGCCCTGCTGAAACTGCTGCCGGATTAATCCGCCCCTGGCTTGCCCGAATCGGCTGTCCCCGGTATCCTTGCGGCATGATACAGCCACCAGATCAGATGGCGTCCATCCGCAATGTTGCGCTTCTCGGGCTTGGCGCCATCGGCACGCTCTATGCCGCGCAGATCGTCGCCCGCGATCCGACCTGTCTGCGCATCATCGCCGATGCCCAGCGCATTGCCAGATTCCGCGCCGACCCGCCATCCCTCAACGGCCGGCGTCTCCATTTGAAGTATGTCTCCCCGGACAATCCCGGCCCAACCGCCGACCTTGTCCTCGTCGCCGTCAAAGCCCCCGCCCTCTCATCCGCGCTCCCCGCCATTGCCCCGGTGCTGTCCGACACCACTCAGATTCTGCCGCTTCTCAACGGCATTACCGCCCAGGATGTCCTGGCCAATGCCTTCGGCTGGGCCCGCGTTCTCCATGGGTTTGTCAATTGCAACAGCGCCATGCGCATCGGACATGCCGTCGTGCAGCAGGGCACCGCCAAGATTGTGTTCGGCGAAGCGCTCAATGAGCCGCCATCCGCCCGGGTAACCGCTGTCGCCGCTTTCTTTTCACGGCTGGGCATCGCCCATGATATCCCGGCGGACATGCGCAGCGCTCAGTGGCGGAAATTCATTCTGAACATCGGCCTCAACCAGGCACAAGCCGTCTTCCGCGCCCCGAACCGCGAACTCCAGCGCAACCCCGCCGCCATGCAATTGGCGCGGACGCTAATGGACGAAGCCGCGGCTGTCGCTGTTGCTCTCGGCATTCCCGGCATGAACCAGGTCCCGAAGCGGGTAGAAAAACTCATCCGTTCGCTGCCCCCGAATGAAAAGACCTCTATGCTGCAAGACGTCGAAGCCAACCGCCATCCCGAAATCGATCTCCTGGCCGGCACCATTTGCCGCCTGGGCCGGGAGCTGGGCATTCCCACCCCCGCCAATGAATCTGTCTTGCGGAGCTGGGATCCGCAGAAACTGGACGCCGGCCTGTGATTCCGGCCGGTCGTTGGCCGGACGGCGGGTGATCTCCACATCTCCGGCGCCCGCATTCGTTCACGACGCGTGCAGGATCACATTAATCCGATCAGGGTTTTCACCGCTTTTTCCGCCCCACCCCGGGGGAGAATCTCCCGGGGTTCGGTGGCGGATTCGATCGCCGCCAAGGCCGGACCCAGCCGGCCGGCATACAAATCGGCCTGGGGAATGTGCACATTCCGCAAAAAACGTTTTAGTTCCCGTTCCAGCATCGGATATTCAATGAAATCTTCCCGCTCAGCGTAAATGATCGGTCGGGCATTCGCCACGCAGTCACTCAATATCCCGTAGCCCGGCTTGGTGATCACCACATCCGAGCTGGCCAGCACATCCGAAAACCCGATGGTCCGTCGATCGACCGCGTGAATGTTCATCCGTCCCGTCCACTCCAGCGGCTTGACGGTGAAGAATTCGAACGCATTCAGCGCTTCAACCGCGTCCAGGGCCGGTTCGTTCCACTCCAGGGAGGTGAAGGATAGTAATACCCAGCGCTTGTTGGCATCCGCCCCCGTCAAAGCCGCGAGTTCCCGGCGGCGGGCCCGCCCCGGTCGGGCCAGCAGCGGCAGGTCCGTGCGCCGGGGAAAGATGGACATCGCCGGGGAAAACGGCAATTTCAGCAGCAGCTTTGCCTTGCGGTATCCCTCCTCGAACATCCGGACCACCGGCCGCCAGCGCGGATCGCGAAGGGCAAACGGCGCATAGATCCAGTCCCATGAGAAATTGCCCACGGCCACCGCCGGGATGCCCGCTGCCGCCGCCGCCTCCAGCGGGATGGACGGAATATCCGCCACGACCAGATCCGCGCCTTCCCCGCGCAGCACTTCCGCCTCGTAGTCAACCAGCCGGGGCCGTTCCTCCAGCAATTCCAGTGTCGCTGCCAGCGTGGCGGCCACATCCACGCGGATGGAGTCTTTCTGCACCATGCCCACATCAAACGCCCCGGGCCGGACCACCAGCCGCCCGTCGCCATCCGGCAGACGGCTGCGCAGAAAAATCTCCGGCAGGTCGGTCGTCACAGTGATGCTCACCGCCGGATGCGCCGCCAGTAAAGCCCCGATTATTTCACTGGAACGCACTCCGTGGCCATAGCCATGGGCCGTGATGTAATAGGCAATGTGCAACCGTTTCATGTCATGGCCATCCTATCCATATCCCCTTATTCTGGAAAAGCCGGTTTTCCGTTTTCGGCTTTTCCGTTTTTGCTGGGATGTGCTAGGTTGCCGGGAAATGAAAAGTCAAGGATCGATGCAAGGGGTACGCGTGAAATGCCGCCATTGGCCGTTCTGGATCGTCATCATTCTGCTTGGCGGCGTTCTCGGACTGAGTCTGCTGCTCAACTTGACGGCCATCGGCCTCCTGACCGGCCCGGGCAAGCCCAGCCGGGTCCAAAAGGGCGAAGATGAATATCCCCGGTTCATTCAGAAGCACTCCTACGGTTCAGGCACGACCAAGGTTGTCCGGATTTCGTTCATCGGCGTTCTGACCCGGCAGCTCGATGGCGGCTGGTTCGGCACCACGGATCCCGTCGAGGACTGCCTCCGGCAAATCCGCGCGGCGCGCCAGGATCCCCATGTGGCGGCGATCATCCTCGAAGTGGATTCGCCCGGCGGCGAGGTAACTTCCGCCGACGAGATTCATCGTGAACTGACGCAATTCAAGGAAAGCCGTCCCGGCCGCAAGCTCACCGTGTTGGTCCATGATATGGCAGCTTCTGGCGCCTATTACATTTCATTGCCCGCCGACCGCATCCTGGCCCAGCCCACGGCACTCATCGGCTCCATCGGTGTGATTTTGCAGACCCTGAACATCCAGGGTCTCAGCGACAAACTCGGCGTAACTGACACTACCATCAAGTCGGGCAGGAACAAGGATCTGCTCAATCCCTTCCACCCCGTGGATCCAGAACAAATAGCGCTCCTGCAGGATTCCGTGGATGCGATGCACGAGCGTTTCGTGAACCTGATCGCCGAGGGCCGGGGCCTCAAGAAATCCGATTTAAAATCCATCGCCGATGGACGCCTGTTTACGGCTGCAGACGCGTTGAAGCACCAGTTGATCGACGGTATTGGTTATTGGGACGACGCCATGGCGGCCACCGCTGAAATGTTGGGAGTCGAAGACATTCTGGTCATCGGATACGAAACACAGAACACCTTCTGGGGCCTGCTGCTGGGTGCCCGGTCACCTCTGCCCGCGATCCAGTCGCTGATCTCGGAAGCGACCACCCCGCGCCGACTGTATCTCTGGCGGCCGTAATCCTCCCTCCCATCTGTCGGCAAAATACTCCTGCGCGCGTAATGCCGGGAATTAATTAAGTATGACCAATTATAAGTTAAATAAAATATATCCAATTATATATATTTACTTAAACATCAGTAAATTATACACAATACTATTCAACACAGTTAATTAACTGTATCCAGTGCCATATTTTCAGAACTCGAATATGGGGACAGAATTAATTTATCGTTCCGCGCGGATGTTGGCGACGAAGATGGCCATGCGCTTCATGGCTTCGCGGATGTTCTCCATGCTGGTGGCATAGGCACAGCGCAAGAAACCCGCGCCGGATTTGCCAAACGCATCGCCCGGCACAACCGCGACGCTCTGTTCCTCCAGGAAACGCATCGCAAAATCCTCCGACGACACGCCCAAATCGCCGATATAGGGGAAGGCATAGAACGCGCCAGCCGGCGTATGGCAGGAAACCTTCATATCGGCAAACGATGCAATCAGATAATTGCGCCGACGGTTGTATTCCCCCAGCATCGCGGCCACGGCCTCGTCACCGCGTTCCAGCGCCTCGGCCGCGGCCATCTGGCCCGTGGTGGGCGCACTCATGATGGCGTACTGATGCAGTTTCATCATGTTCTCGGAGATCTCGGCCGGGGCACAGGCATAACCGATGCGGAAGCCGGTCATGGCCCAGGCCTTCGACATGCCGTGCAGGAAGATTGTACGTTCCTTCATGCCGGGCACCGAAACAAAGCTGACGTGCTTCGAGTCGTAGGTCAGCTCCGCGTAGATTTCGTCTGTCAGGAGCAGCAGATCGTGCCGGATGCAGAAGTCGGCAATGTCCTCGACGTCGGACTTGGCCAGCACCGCGCCGGTCGGGTTGCAGGGAAAATTGAGCATCAGCACGCGTGTTTTTTTCGTGACCGCCTTTTCAAGCATGGGCCGGGTCAGGCGGAATTGGTCCTCGCGGCGGGTTTCGACGCAGACCGGTGTGCCTCCTGCCAGGATAATGCTGGGCCGGTAGCTGACAAAACACGGCTCGTGATAGATCACCTCGTCGCCGGGATTCACAATCGTGCGCAGGGCAATGTCGATGGCCTCGCTGACACCCACCGTAACGAGGATTTCCCGGTCCCAGTCATATTCCGCGCCGAACTGCCGAGCCACATAGCGGGCGATAGCCTTGCGCAATCCGGGATCGCCGCGGTTCGAGGTATAGTGCGTGGCCCCGCGTTCCAACGACCAGACGGCCGCTTCGCGCACGGTCCATGGGGTGTCGAAGTCTGGTTCGCCAACGCCCAGTGAGATCACATCCTTGCGGGATGCAACGATGTCGAAAAACTTGCGGATACCCGAAAACGGGAGCACTTGCACATGCGCCGCAACTCTGCTTCTGCCCTTCATGGCCCGACTGCCCTTCTCCGCAGCCTAGGGACTGATTTGCAGACGGTCGTCGTGCTTGTCCCCGTCCATCAGCACCCCGTCCTGTTTGTAGGTCTTGAGCATGAAATGCGTTCCCGTGGACAGTACGCCGTCCAGCGTTGCCAGCCGCTCGCTGACGAACGAGGCCACCTCCCGGAGGGTGTTGCCCTCCACGAACAGCAGCAGGTCGTACTTGCCCGACATCAGGTGCATGTTCACCACTTCCGGAAAGCCGCTGATACGCCGGGCCACGCGGTCGAATCCACCCTCGCGCTCCGGCTGCACCTTGACCTCAATAACTGCGGTTACGTGATCATCCGGCAGATGATCCTCGTTGATCAGCGCTCGGTAGCCGCGGATGGTGCCTTCCTTTTCATAGTCCTCGATGCGCGCGGCGACCTCGGCCGGGGTCGACTGGATCATCTTCGCGATGTCCTCTACGCTCGTGCGGGCGTTCTTTCTGATGATTTCCAACAGCTCATCCATGGCTTGTCTCCGATTTAAATCCGCATCCTACCAATCTCAACCGGCCCAATGCCACCCAATTTGCATGGTTCTTGAATCATGCCGGAAGTAGGTGCATCCCTGTTTCGTTGACAACGATCGACCAAATTTGGAGTGCGGCGGAAAGCGAGACTCGGCGAGCGCCACTCCGCTTTTTTCGGGGGCAGCCGAATGGCCAGCCGGAACAGCCGGGAAAGCCCAGCAGCCAAAGCGGGGCCGCCTCCCGTTGGTCGTTGTCCCCGCACTCCAAACCGAGCCGCACAATTTGGAGTAGGGAAGGCGCCCCCCCATCTGAAGACGCCCTAGGCCCCGCCGCGGGTGGCCAGGGGAACGTAATGGCGGCGGGCGGCCACGCTTTTGTAGGCGGGGCGAATAATCTTGCCGCCGTTGGCCAGTTCTTCGATCCGGTGGGCGCTCCAGCCAGCGATGCGGGCCATGGCAAAGATGGGGGTGAACAGTTCCGTCGGGATTTCCAGCATCCGGTAAAGAAAGCCGGAGTAGAAATCCACGTTGGCGCTGACGCCCTTGTACATCTTGCGTTCTTGGCCGATGATCTGCGGGCCGAGGCGCTCGACGCGCATATACAGATCCATTTCCTCGGAAACGCCCTTCTCGGCCGCCAGCTTCTGCACCTGGCCGCGCAGGATCTGGGTGCGGGGATCGGACGTGGAATACACGGCGTGGCCGATGCCGTAGATCAAGCCGGAGCGATCGAAGGCCTCCTTTCGAAGCAGCTTGTAGAGGTAGTCCTCCACCTGCCGGTCGTTGGACCAGTCTTTGACCTCGCGTTTCAGCTCGTCGAACATGGCCACGACCTTGGCGTTGGCGCCGCCGTGGCGCGGTCCCTTCAACGAGCCCATGGCGGCGGCGATGACCGAATAGGTATCGGTCAGGCTGGAGGTGACGACATGGGTGGTGAAGGTCGAGTTGTTGCCGCCGCCGTGTTCGGCATGCAGCACCAACGCCAGATCCAGCAGCTGCGCCTCCAGGGGCGTGTAGCGGCTGTCATTGCGCAGCATGTGCAGGAAGTTCTCCGCGGTGGACAATTCCGGCTGCGGGGCATGAATGACGAGGCTGCCCTTGCCATAGTAATACACATAGGCCTGGTAGCTGTAGGCCGCGAGCAGCGGGAAAGTGGCCACCAGTTTCAGGCATTGCCGCAGCACATTCGGGAGGGAAACATCTTCCGCCCGGTCGTCGAGTACATACATCGCCAGGATGCTCTGAGCCATCGCGTTCATCATGTCGCGACTGGACAGCTTGAGCAGAGAGTCGTGGACAAAGTCATCGGGCAGCGCCCGGTATGAACCGAGCCGCGCAGAAAACTCCGCCAGTTCGCCCGCGCGGGGGAGTTCCCCGCCCAGCAAAAGGTAGCAGGTTTCCTCATAGCCGGGCCGCTTCTCCGCCAGAAAACCGGCCACGAGTTCTTCGATATCGATGCCGCGGTAGATGAGATGGCCGGGACCGGTCACATCGCCTTCGGGATGCGACTGCACATCGCCGATCTGGGTCAGGCCGGCGAGAACGCCCTTGCCGTTGATGTCGCGCAGGCCCCGTTTGACGTCATATTTCTGGTACAGGGCGGAATCCACCTGGCTGCTGGTTGATGCCTTCGCGCTGAGCCGCTGAATCCATTCGTTTTCGTTGCCGTGCATGGTGTTCATACCCTCCTCCAGCCATCACTCCGGGTGCAGGGTATCAGCCGACCCGGCAGAGGCAAATCCCAAAATCAGGCTCCCACGGGGATCGGGGGCTACAGGGCGGGCGGAACACGCTGCACGCGAAAAAACCGCGGCAGGGGATCCCGCGCCAGGTTCAGGGTGTTGGTACCGCGCCTGGCGGGCAGGAGCTGAACGCGGTTGGTCCAGGACGCGGGATTGTGCAGGTCGCCGGTCCACACGAGTTCATGCAGGGTATCGTCCGGCAGCCAGTAGTCCAGCCAGGCCGAGGCGGACGACCCGCCGCTGCCCATGGCGCACCACGGCTGCACGCCGTCGGACATCCGGGCAAAGTGGGCCAGAAACGCCGCGGCCATGCCGGCGTGCGGCAGAAACTGCACGTTCTCGTCGTTCGTGGAGGTGCTGACCAGGGCGCTCCAGGTCCAGTTGGCCGACCCATGAATGACCCACGGGCGCGCCCCGCGGGGATCGATCACCATGTATTTGGCATGGACCAGATCCCAACTTCCTCCGTCCCGACGGGTGCGCTCCGCGTTGTAGTAGGCGGGAAACATCACAACACGGTTGCGTGTGGCGTAGTGCACCGGCTGGAGCAGCGCTGAATACACGCTGTCGGGCGCGTATTGATCGCTTTTGGGGATCACGCCATGGACCACGACCCCGCGATTGCAGGCGCGCGCGAGAGCCTCCACCACGTTCGACCGTGTCAGCAGGTTCAGCCCGAAGAAGATTTCCTCCTGGGCGGCATCGATTGCGGCGGTGATGTCGGTCAGCGCGTTGGATCCGCCCGGAGCGGCGCTGGGATACGGGGCAAACCGCACCCAGCCATCCGCATGCATGCCCGGAAGGCGGAACCGCGTGCCGTCGTGGGCATGCGACTTGGCCGGATCGGAATGAAAGCGACCTTCCAGCAACTCGCGCATTTCGTTTGAATAGGCCCCGGCCAGCGCGTTGTCCTGGATTTCCGTCAGGATATTCCACTGTTCGGAGCTCCCGGCGCCGGTGAAGTTCCACGACCCGGAGAGCACCCAGGCCTGGGTGGCGGCCCGGTACCAGAACACCCCGGTTTTATTGTGCATGATGCCGTCGGGAAACGGGCACCGGGACAACTGCAACGGATTCACCGACCGCGCGGCGAGCCCGGACAGGGACAGACCCGGCCAGAAGTTGGATGCGATATCCACCCCCTTGTCCGCCACGAAGCCGATCTTCGCGCCGCGCGTCAGGGCCTGGCCAAGCGCCTCCAGAAGCTGGCCGGCCACAACTTGATTGGTAAAGGTGTAGGTCGCCAGGCAGGCCCAGTCGTTGTTGTCCAGGGCATTGATCCGCGCCAGAAAGGCATCGCGAATGACAAATTCGTCCGGCCCGGCGTTCGTGGAATTCTGATCGGGCAGGTTGAAGCGCACGGTCCAGCCCGCCCCGGTCCAGGTGTCTGCCAGAACAACGTTTGCCGCCATGGCGCCAGCCAGGCACAAGAAGATGCCGCGGAAGCACATGTCCCGCAGAATAGACTCCCGAACCCTTGTGAACAAGCCCTCCTTCGCGCTTCCGAGCGAAACCACGTTGTCCTCAGGGGCCGGTTGCCCGTTCCATCGCCGCCCCCATCATGCCGAAGCGGTTCATGAACCGTTTCAGGGTGGGTCCCTGCACCAGGATGGTGAACAGGATCACCCCCAGGGTCAATTGGATGACGAGAGTGCGTTCGGCCGGCGACACCAGGCCGGGTGCGATGGAAACCGCAAGAGCAATCGGAAGCGCACCGCGCAGGCCGCCCCAAAACATCAGGAACTGCATCGGCAGAGTGATCTGGTTGCCGGTTCTGGAAAAGCGGTTGCAGCACAGGCCCGTGAAGCCCACGATCAGGACCCGCGACAGCAAGACCGCAACGATGGCAACGCCTATCGCCCGGGCCACATGGAACAACCGGCCGGCATCGTGAATCAGGAAGGATTCGGTCAGGCCCAGCAGCAGGAAGATCAAGCCATTGGCCATGAAAGCGGCAAACCGCCAGAAGTTCCGGATGCCGGCAAGGGTCCTGGCGTCGAAATCCCGGCGGCCGGAATAACTCACGACCATCCCGGCGGCACAGGCCGCCATGACACCGGAAAAGCGGCAATAGTAATTGGCCAAAACGAAGGCTGCGTAGGCCACCACCGTGGTCAGGCCGACTTCCACCAGGGGATCGTGCCGGGACCAGCGAACAATGAGCATCATGACCCAGCCGACGGCGGCGCCGACAAGACCGCCCCCGCAGAACACCAGCAGGAACTGGCCGGGAATCCGGACCAGGGTGGTGAGTTGCCAGGCTTCCGCCGGATCGTTCAGCAGAAGGCTGCTCGCCACGATTCCCGCCACGATGTCGAACACCACAATGGTCGTGGCATCGTTGAACAGACTCTCGCCGTCCACCAGCAGGGCGAGTCTTTTCGGCGCTCCCAACTCGCTGAACAGCGCAATGACCGCCGCGGAATCCGTGGTCGAAATCAACGCCCCGAACAGCATCGCGGCGTTCAGGCCCAGGGGGGTGAACCGGGCGACCGCGAGGCCGACCATGGCCGTGACAAACACGACGCCGGGCGCGGCCAGGATGAAAATGGGCACGATGTTGCGCATCAGTTCGCGGGCGTCGAGATTGATCGCTGCGTCGAAAATCAGCGTCGGCAGGAGGATGTAGAGGATGAAATTCGGCGTCATGTGAATCCGCTGCAAAACGTGCAGCGCGGGAGACATCCCGCCCAGGTAATAAAGCGCCATGCCGACGAGCATCAGGCCGATGGTGACGGGGAACCGCAGCTTCCGGAAGACAATGCCTGCCAACAGGGCCGTCAGGACCAAGCCAACCAAACCGGCGACGATTTCGACCGGGAAATCTTTCATGGCGGGGACTATGTTGCCGGCGGCCGCCCCCTGTCAAATCGCAAACGGCGGCCGCCCGGGAAACGGTGGTCATCTGCGATTGGATCGCACGTTTGCATTGGATTCCTCCTGTACGCAACGGCTGTTCTGGAGGGGCACGGCTCCGTCCTGCCCGGTTCCCGTCGCCAGCGCGGAAACCACGGCGGGCGACACGGAGGCTGCCCTTCCGGTTTCGGAATTGCACCCAATCGCCGATGCGCCCCGGCCGGGTGCCTACATTGGGTTTGGCGCCCGGGCGGGCATGGCTTATCCTAGGCAACATGTGCGGGCGCTTCGTATTGCCGGATGAACAAATCGTGGGCGAGCATTACCGGACCGTCCAGTGCTTCTTCCGCGGCTGGTTCAAACCGATGTTCAACGTGGCGCCGACTGCGCAGGTCCCTGTCATTGTCCGGGCCGCTACGGGGGCCTGGGAACTCCGGCGCGCCCGGTGGGGCTTGATTCCAGCCTGGTGGCCCAAGCCCGAACCACCGGCGCTGACGTTCAACGCGCGCTCCGAGGACGCGGCGCGCAAGCCCGTCTGGCGCGACAGCCTGCGCAGCGCGCGCTGCCTGATGCCTGTCCGGGGCTGGTACGAGTGGATGGCGAAGGAGCCGGCTGGCGGCGCCCCGCGTCGCCGGGGTCGACAGCCCTTCTTCCTGCACTGTCCCGATTCGCCGGTGATCGCCTTTGCCGGCCTGCAATCCGTCTGGACCGGGCCCGACGGCGTATCGGTAACCAGCTGTGCGCTGCTCACCAAGCCGGCAACCGGCAACCTCAAGACCATCCATCCCCGCATGCCGGTGGTTTTGATGCCTGACCGGGAAGCGGGCTGGCTGGATCCCGCTGCAACCGGGCAGGACCTCGTGGCGATGGTCGCCGATAGCCGCGTCGACGTGGAGAGCTATCCGGTTGGAACCCGGGTCAACAACATCCACAATGACGGCCCGGACCTGATGCAGCGCATTCCAGTTGCCACCACCGGGCTGTTGGATCTGGACGCGCCCGTCGGCTGAACCTTTCCTCGCCGCCCCCCCATCCCGCCAGTTTCCCCTCCCCGCCAGGACAAGGCAGGGAATCCGGGCGCTCGGCGGCCAGCCGGTTATGGCTTCCGGCGCGGACCGTTTTGGCCTTCCAACTGCCGTTTGGCTGCTGCCAGCTCTTCGAGTTTGGCCTCGTTCACCGCGGGGTAGGCCAGGTCGAGATTCTCGAGGGCCTTGACCACCGCGGCGGCGACCACAATGCGCGTGAACCACTTGTTGTCGGCGGGCACGACGTACCACGGGGCTTCGGGCGTCGCGGTGTGACGGATCATGTCCTCATAGGCGGCCATGTAGTCGTCCCAGTGTTCCCGTTCGGCGACATCTCCGGCGGAGAACTTCCAGTTCTTGTCCGGATTCTCGATTCGCTCCAGGAAGCGCTTCTTCTGCTCCTTCTTCGAGACGTGCAGGAAAAACTTGAGGATGAGCACGCCGTTGCGGGACAGGTAGCGCTCGACAGCGCGAATATCCTCGAAGCGCTCCTGCCAAATCCGCTTGGTGACCAGCTTCGGCGGCAGTTTCTGCCGGGCGAGGAGTTCCTGATGGACCCGCACCACAAGGGTTTCCTCGTAATACGAGCGATTGAAAATGCCGATGCGGCCGCGTTCCGGCAGGCATTTGAGGCAGCGCCAAAGGAAATCATGGTCCAATTCCTCGGCGGAGGGGGTTTTGAAGGAGAAGACCTGACAGCCCTGGGGGTTCACGCCGGACATGACGTGCTTGATGGCCCCATCCTTGCCAGCCGCATCCATGGCCTGGAACATCAGCAGCACCGCCCACTGGTCCTGGGCATAGAGCTTGTCCTGCAGTTCGGCCAGCGCCTCGATGCCGACCTGCAGCCCTTCCTGGGCCTTGCCCTTGTCCTCCGACTTGAGCCACAGCGTGTCGCCGGGATTGATCTTGTTCAGCCGGAATTTCTTCCCGTTTTCAAAACGGAAGGGATCCGACAGCCGGCCCGCAATCTTCAAAATCCGTTTTTTGCCTGGCATATCCGCACCTTTCCTTAACGCACTTGCGAGTATATCCGAATTCGTGCCCGGCGGCGATGGAATTCCATGGTGCCGGTCCGGTCGCGGCTAGCCGCCCGGTGCCACGCGGCTCAGAACATGGCGCCCAAACCGGCAATGAAGCCGGACAATTTGAAATCCAGCTCGTTGTCCGGATCTTCCTTGACCTTGTAGCCGACGACGCGGTAGCCGAACCGCACCACGACATGCGGCGTCACCCGATAACGAAGCTGCGGATAGAGTTCGAACACCAGGTCGGAATCGCCGCCGCCGCCGATGGAAAAGGCGGGCACAAGGCTCATGCCCTGGATCTTCGAAGCGAACAACGGCAGGCTGGGCCAGAGGATGACCATGGGATCCAGCAGGTCCTGGCTATGCCGGATCGTCCCGGCGCCGGTAACGTCCAGATCGCTTTCGATATGCGCATAGCGCAGGCCGGCCGCCAGGGTGAACGTCTGTCCCTCCTTCCAGCCCTTGAATACATAGCCGGCCGCCAGTTCCGCAAACAGCATATCCGTATCCATCTGGCCGGCCAGCGGCACCCCATCCAGCTTCAAGGCGTCGGTGGACAGTTCATAGCCGTCGATCTGCCCGCCCAGCGCGAATTGCTTGTACACCATTTTGCCCGCCAGCGAGCCGCCGGCTTCCAGGTGTTCCAGGAGATCGCCGGTCGAACGGTCGTAATCCACGTCCCGGCCATTGATCGCACCATCGCCGGAAAGGCCGGCCACCCACAGGCTGGGCACCAGTTCAACCTGCCAATCCGGCTTTTCGGCGGCCGCCGCCACCAAGGTTCCGGCCAGTCCCAGGCCGGCGATCAGTCCCCAACCACGTCGCTTATCCATATCCCTTTCTCCGCTCCATCCGCGGATCCGAGGTCATAGTTCGATCGCCTCGTTCAGGTCCGGCAACTGCGGTTGCAGGCCGAAGCGCCGGCGGATCTGGGCTTCCAGCCCGAGCCGCGATTCCGCTTCCCCGTGGGTCAGCACCACTCGGGGCTTGGCGGGGACCAGAGCTTCCAGCCACGCCAGCAGGTCGGTCTGGCCGGCATGCGCGCTGAACCCGCCCATGGTGTGGACGTTGGCTTTCACCGCGATGGGTTCACCGAAGATTTTGACCTTGTCGGCGCCGTCCACCAGCATCCGGCCCAGCGTGCCGACAGCCTGGTAGCCGACGATCAGCACGTGGGTTTCCGGCTTCCACAGGCTGGCCTTGAAGTGGTGCAGGATGCGGCCGGCGTTGCACATGCCCGCGCCCGCCATCACCAGGCACGGTCCGGGCTGGGCGTTGATCTGCTTTGAGTCCTCGGCCGTGACGCACAGCTTCATCGTCTTGAGATCCTCGCGCAGGCGCCGATCGCGGGTGTACTTCAGGGCTTCGTCGTCGAACAGTTCGCGGTGTTGTGTATAGATGTTCGTGGCCTGGATCGCCATCGGACTGTCGAGGAAGATCGGGAACGGCGGGGCTTTGCCTTCGCGGAACATCCAGCCGAGCAGGCTGACGATGAGCTGGGCGCGGCCCACGGCGAACGTGGGCACCAGCATCTTGCCGCCGGCGGCGATGGCATCCCGGACAATGGCGACAAATTCATCGACTGTTTGGTCGAAGGCCCGGTGGTCTCGAGAGCCATAGGTGGATTCGATGAACACCATGTCCGCATGGTGGAACGGCTCGTAGGTTTTCAGGATCGGCGCGCTCCGCGGTCCGAGGTCGCCCGAGAAAACCACCATCTTCTGGCGGCCATCCTCTTCGACGATCAGCTTGATGGAGGCGGATCCGAGCATGTGGCCGGCCTCGGCCCAGACCGCCTGGATGCCGGGCGCAACCGGGACCGGCTCATGATATGGCACCGCCTGCATCCAGCCGATGACATCCTCGACATCTTCGGGGGTGTAGAGCGGCGCAACGGGCGGCTCCCCCGCCCGCGCCAGCTTGCGGTTCTTCCGCGCCACGTCGCCGGCCAAAATATGCGCGGAGTCGCGGAGGATGAGGGCAGTCATTTCGATCGTCGCTTCGGTGGCATAGACCGGCACGCGCTGGCCACGCTTCGCCAACAAGGGCAGCCGCCCGGTATGGTCGAGGTGCGCGTGGGTGATCAGCACCGCATCCAGCTTGATCCGGGACGGCGGTTTCCAGCGGTTGAGCGACTCGGACTTGCGGGTGCCCTGAAACTGGCCGCAATCCACCAGCACGCACGCCTTGTCGGTCTGGACGTAATAGGCGGACCCGGTGACTTCGCCGCCCGCAGCGCCGGCAATGATTATTTTCATGTTCGTCCTTCCGGGGCCTGTGCCCCTACGGCTTGTAGTTTTCCACACCGCCCGGCCAACCGCCGCCGAGGGCCTTGTATAGCTGGACGGAGGCATTGAGCAGATCGTTTCGGCTTTGCACGGCGGTCAATTGGGCGCTGAAGAGGTAGCGCTGGGCGTCGAGCACGTCGCTGTAGCTCGCCACGCCGCCATCGTAGCGCATCCGGGCCAGTTCGAGCCGCCGGCTTTCGGCCTGCTCCGTTTCCTCGTCCGCCGCCAGTTTTTCACGGATGAAGCGGACGCCGGCGAGGGCGTCGTTGACCTCGCGAAAGGCGTTCTGGATGGCCTTCTCGTAATCGGCAAGGGCGATTTTCTGCTGCGCCTGGGCCACACGCACGTTGGCGCGAATTTTGCCGGCGTTGAAGATCGGCGCCGCGAGACTGGGCGTGAAGTTCCACGCCTTGGAGAGGCCGGTGTCGAACAGGTCGCCAAGGTCTTCGCTTTGCAGCCCCAGCGCGCCGGTGAGGGAAATCACCGGGAAAAAGGCCGCCCGCGCAACCCCGATGTTGGCATTGGCGGCGATCAGGTTCTGTTCAGCGGCGCGCACGTCGGGGCGGCGCAGCAACACGTCGGACGGCAAGCCCGCCGGCACGTCTTCCGGCTGCCACTGGGCAATCAAGTCCAGCCCGCGCGGAATGTCGCGGGGATTGCTGCCGATCAGGATGCTCAAGGCGTCTTCCGTGACCGCGATCAGCCGGCGTAGGTTGGCAATTGAGGATTGCGCCGAAGATACCTGCGTCTGGGCCTGCGCCACGTCGAGTTCGGAGACGATCCCGTTGCCATCGTCATATTTAATGCGGGTCAACTCGAGCATGTCCCGGCGCGAGGCCAGGGTTTCGTTGGCGATTTCGAGCTGGCGGTCGAGGGCGCGCAGGTTGAAGTAGGTCGAAGCGACGTTGGCCGCCAGCCCGATTTCCACCGTGCGCCGGGCCTCCTCCGACGCCAGATACTGGGCGCGAGCGGCTTCGTTGAGCCGGCGGATGCGCCCCCACAGGTCCACCTCGTAGGACAAGGCGCCGAACAGATCGTATTCATCCGCCTCGGCCCCCGGCAACGGCGGAACGTTGCCGGCCCGGGCGGTGGTGTAGCTGGCCGAGCCGTTGATGGCGGGCCAGTAGTCGGCCCGCTGGATACGGAGGGCGGCGTCCGCCTTCTCGATGCTGGCCATGGCGCTGCGGATGTCGGGGCTGTTGGTCAGCGCCGTCGCGATGAGTTCGTTCAGCACGGGATCGCGATACATGGCTTCCAGCGGGAGGTCGGCCAGCGAATTGGTGGCGGGCTCGCCCATCCGCCAGGCTTCCGGCACGGAGATTTCCGGGCGGAGGTAATCGGGGCCCGTGGCGCAGCCGGCGAGCGCCATGGCCATCAACAGCAGCGGGCCGACCATCCAACGGCAGTTCATGGCGCGCCCTCCTTTCCGCGCCGGCCGCGGCGTTCCACCGCCACGAAAAACGACGGCGTCAGGAAGACGCCCAGCAGCGTGGCCGTCAGCATGCCGAACAGGACGGCGAGCCCCATCATCTTGCGCGCGTTGGCCCCGGAGCCGCTGGCCAGCACCAGCGGCAGCACGCCGAGAATGAAGGAAAAGGCCGTCATCAGGATGGGCCGGAAGCGCAGCTTGGCCGCCGCCATGGCGGCTTCCACCGTTTCCGCGCCCGCGTCGCGCTGCATCTTGGCGAATTCCACGATCAAGATGGCGTTCTTGGCGGCCAGGCCGATCAGCATGACCAGCCCGATCTGGACATAGATGTTGTTGTCGAAGCCGAAGGCCCATACGGGCAGGAACGCCCCCAGCAGGACCGTCGGGGTGATGAGCATCACGCTCCAGGGCAGGCTCCAGCTTTCGTAGAGCGCGGCCAGCAGCAGGAAGACGAAGACCACCGCGAGGATCAAGGTCGGCGTGGAGCTTGGGGCCGTTTTCTCCTGGTAGGAAAGGCCGGTGAAGGCCAGGCCCATCTCGCGCGGCAGGACTTCGGCGGCCACCTCTTCGACGGCCTCCATGGCCTGGCCCGAGCTGTAGCCCTCCGCCGCCTGCCCGGTGATTTCCACCGACCGCATCAGGTTGTAGCGGATCGTCATTTCAGTGCCCGCGGACGGATTCACCTTGACGAGGGTAGACAGCGGGATCATGGCGTTGGTGGTCCGGCTGCGGACGTAGAACTGGCCGATGTCCTCCGGCTTCTGGCGAAAGTCGGAATCGGCCTGCACAAAGACGCGGTAGAGGCGGCCAAAGCGGTTGAAATCGTTGACATAGGCCCCGCCCAGCGAGGCCTGCAAGGTGGCAAACACGTCGTTGATCTGGACGCCCAGCGTGCGGGCCTTTTCGCGGTCCACCTCGAGCGCGATCTGCGGCACGGTGGGATCAAACGAGGTGAAAAGCCCCGTCAACTCGGGCCGTTTTTTCGCCGCCGCGAGAAAGGCCTGGACTTGTTCATTCAATTCCTGCACCGAGAGGTTCCCGCTGCGGTCCTGCAAGAACAAGTCGAAGCCGCCGGCGGCGCCGAAACCGGGCAGGGACGGCGGCACGAACGGGAAGGCGATCGCCTCCGGAATGGCGCCGAGGCGCTGGCGCAGGCTCATCACGATGCCGCGCAGGCTGGTTTCCGGCGTAGTGCGCTCTTCCCACGGCGTCAGGCGGATGAAAAAGGTCGCGGTGTTGGGCGTATAGGTGCCGCTGAGGATGGACATACCCCCGACAACGTTGTACGACGCGACGCCCGGCGTGGTGGCGAGGATGTCCTCGGCGCGCTTGGCCACCTCGCTGGTGCGTTCCAGCGAGGCCGCGTTCGGCAACTGGACGTTGGCCAGCAGCACGCCCTGGTCCTCGATGGGCACGAAACCCGTCGGCACGATGGCGGCCAGCCGGCCGCCGAGCAGGGCCACGCCGGCAATCGCCACCAGGCTCAATCCCGCCCGGCGCGCCAGCGACGTCGCCAGCCGCATGTAGGTGCTCGTGGTGCGGCTGAATCCGCGGTTGAAGCCCCGGTAGAACCAGCGCAAGGGGGACTTTTCGATATGGGCGGGCCGGAGCAGCAGGCTGGACAGCGCCGGGCTGAGCGACAGCGCGTTGAAGGTGGAAATGATCACCGAAACCGCGATGGTCAGGGCGAACGGCGCGTACATGCGGCCGGTCAGCCCGCCGATGAAGCCCACCGGCACGAACACGGCCACCATGATGGCCGAGGTGCCGATGATCGGCCCGGTCACCTCGCGCATCGCCTGCTCGGTGGCCTCCCGGGCCGACTTGCCGCGCTCGATGTGCGACATCACGGCCTCGACCACAACGATGGCGTCGTCCACCACGATGCCGATCGCCAGCACCAGGCCGAACATCGTCAGCGTGTTGACCGTGAATCCCAGCGCCGGGAACAAGATGAAGGTGCCAATCAGCGACACCGGAATGGCGATCAGCGGAATCAGCGTAGCGCGGGCGTTCTGCAGGAAGACGAACACCACCAGCACCACCAGCAGGATCGCCTCGAACAGGGTGTGGACGATCTCCTCGATGGAAGCCGTGACCGCCGGCGTCGAGTCGTAGGTGATCGCGTAGTCCACGTCGTCCGGGAAGTAGCCCTTCAACTCCTCCAGCGCCCGGTAGACGCCGTTGGCGCTTTCGATCTGGTTGGCGCCCGGCAGCAAATAGACCAGCAGCAGGCCTGCATCCTTGCCGTTGTAGCGGCCGAACGACTTGTAGTATTCCGCCCCCAGTTCGATGCGGGAGACGTCCTTGACCCGCACCTGGCGGCCATCCTCCGTCGAGCGGACGAGGATATCGCCGAATTCCTCCGGGGTGGAGAGGCGCCCGGGGGCGCGCACGGTGAAGGTGAACTCCTGATCGGCGGGGGATGGCGCGCCGCCAATCTGGCCCGCCGGCGCCTGCGCGTTCTGCTCCTTGATGGCGCCGATCACGTCCGCCGGCGTCAGGCCGAGCTTGGCCAGCTTGTCCGGCTGCAGCCAGATGCGCATTCCGTATTCCGCGCCGCCCGCCATGTCCACCTGGGACACGCCTGGCACACGCAGCAGCGCGTCGCGGACGTTGAGCACCGCGTAGTTGTTGAGAAACAGGCTGTCGTAGGTGCCCTTCGGCGAATAGAGCGACACCACCAGCAGGATGCTGGGATTGACCTTCTTGACCGTGACGCCCTGCGCCGTGACCTCCGCGGGCAGGCGCGACTGGGCCTGGGCTACCCGGTTTTGGGTCAGCATGTTGGCGTTGTCGAGGCCGCTGCCGACCTGGAAGGTGACGCTCAACTGCATGCGGCCGTCGCTCGAGTTGAGCGACTTCATGTAGAGCATGTTGTCCACGCCGTTGACCTGCTGCTCGATCGGAGTGGCAACCGCTTGCTCGACCACCTCGGCATCGGCGCCCGGATAGGTGGTCGTGACCTGGATGTTGGGCGGCGAAAGCTGCGGATACTGTTCGATGGGCAGCTTTAGCAGCGTTTGGGTACCGACCAGCACGATCAGGATCGAAATGACCATGGCCAGGATCGGCCGGCGGATGAAGAAATGCGCCATGGCTTACTCGGTAGCGATGGAAGCTTCCCCGACGGCCGGCTGTAAAGTCACCGATACGGGCATGTTGTTCTGCAGCTTCTGTCCGCCTTCGATCACCACCCTCTCGCCGGGCTGCAGGCCGGCTTCGATCAGATAAAGGTTGCCGACCCGCGCCCCCACCTTGACCGGCCGGAATTCAGCCCGGTCGTCGGCGCCCACCACGTACACCGAATAGGTCGCCTGCAACTCCTGCACGGCCCGCTGCGGCACCAGGATGGCGTTGGCCACCTGGCGCACCGGCACCCGCACGCGCGCAAACTGCCCCGGCCGCACGACCTGGCCGGGATTCGGGAAGGATGCCTCCAGCAGCAGCGTGCCGGTGGCCGGATCCACGTTCCGATCCGCAAACACCACCGCGCCTTGGTGCGGATGAACGGTGCCATCCGCCAGGATAAGTTCGAACGAGGGCGCGCTTGGCGCGTCCCGCCCTTCTTCCGGATAGGCATGGCGCACCGCCAGGTATTCCTGCTCACTGATGCTGAAACGCACATGAATCGGGTCCAGGGCCGACAGGGTCGTCAGCAAGGTATTCTGGCCCCGGCCGACGAGATTGCCCGGCTTGACCTCCGTCTTGCCAATGAGGCCGGCGATGGGCGCATGGATCTCGGTGTATCCGAGCTGGATTTCCATGCTGTCCACGGCGGCTTTCGCGGTGGCAACCGCCCCCGACGACGTGTTTTCGGCGGCAAGGGCGTCATCCAGCGATTGGCGCGAGATGGCGCTCTTTTCCCATAGCGGGGTCAGCCGCGCCACGTCGCGCCGGGCCTTGTCGAGTGCCGCCTCGGCCTGGACGAGATTGCCCTTGGCCTGCGCCAGGTTGGCTTGCAGCGTGCTTGGGTCAATCGTGTAGAGCAACGCCCCCTGCTCCACCATGGCGCCTTCGCGGAAATGAATGGCCTCCAGGATGCCTTCGACCCGGGCGCGGATTTCCACGTCCTGCGAACCGCGCGTCTGGCCCATGGCCTCGAAATAGACCGGCTGGTCGCGGACCATGACCTCGGCCGCCACCACCGGCACCGGCGCCGGGGCCGGCGGAACGACTTTGTCGCGGCATCCGGCCGCCAACAGCACTACGCCCAGCAAGATCGGAATGCGCATGGGACAAACCCTTTCAGAGCTTTGATGGCGCGATTCTACTCCGAGTCCGTCTTCGCGGTCAAAGCCGGAATCCGCGCGGGGCCGACTTGGTCTTACGCCGTGGTTGTTGTCGCTCCTTCCGGCCATCTCCTTTCTGATGACAAGTCCTCGCCCATGCGAAAAACCACGAGGCCGGACCTTTGTATCCGGCGGGCACGACTCGTTTGCAGTTTGACGAAGCGCCTCCGGAAGCTTCATAATTCCAGCATGAAAGACTTCCCGGTTGATATCATCGCCTGTTTTGTCGGGCTGCTGCTGGTGGCCCTGTTTTCGGGCATCATGTTCCGCAAGCTCCGCATCCCCTACACCATCGGCCTGGTGGTCATCGGCATGGCGCTCTACAAGCTCGGCGGACTTTTCCCGCCGTTGCAGATTTTGCAGCGCGTCCATCTCACGCCGAACTTCATCCTCTACATCCTGATCCCGACGCTCATTTTCGACGCCGCGCTGAACCTCGACATCCGCGAGCTCATGCGCAACCTCGTCCCGATCCTGGTCCTGGCCGTGCCGGGCGTGCTCGTCGCCACCGCCGTCACGGGCCTGATCGTCGCCCGATTCACGCCGTTGAGCCTGAACGCCGCCATGCTCTTTGGGGCGTTGATCTCCACCACGGATCCCGTCGCGGTCATCGCCCTCTTCAATGAACTCAGGGCGCCGAAGCGCCTCACCATGCTGGTAGACGGCGAAAGCCTGTTGAACGACGCCACCGCCATCGTGATGTTCGATATCGTCGCGGCCATTGTCGCCGGGAGCCTGCTGCTGGCCGATCCGGCCGAGGCGTGGAGTCTGTCCGCGCTGGCCTCGGTGCCCCGCGATTTCGCGGTGGTCTTCTTCGGGGGCCTCCTGGTCGGCGCGGTCGTGGGGTGGCTGATGATGCAAATCATCCGCCTGTCCCGCCACGATCCGCTGGTCGAGGTGGGCTTGACCACTGTCGTGGCCTATGCCGCCTTCATCCTGGCCAACTATTATCTCAAATTCTCGGGCGTGATGGCCGCCTGCGGCGCGGGCATGGTCGTCAGCTACTATGGCCGGCGTTATCTCGGCGAGGACATGTTCCGCGCCATCCATCACTTCTGGGCCTTTGCGTGCTTCATCGCCAACAGCATGATTTTCCTGCTGCTGGGGCTGACGAAATCCTTCCTGATCCACAACCTCGGGCGGCTGTACAAAGTCGGCGCCGCTGTCGGCGTGGCGATTGTCGCCGTGCTTCTGTCCCGCGCCCTCATCGTCGGCCTGACCGCCCTGGGCTGGAACCTGTTCAGCCGGCGCGAGAACCGGATCACCTGGCCCATGCAATTCATCATGCTGTGGGGCGGCTTACGGGGCGCGCTGCCCATCGCCCTGGCCGTCTCCATCGGCGCCGCGCTGGTGCCGCCGGAAGAGCAAACCCTCATCATCCAACTCACCCTGGGCATCATCCTGTTCACCATCCTCGTCCAGGGCACGACCATGAAGCGATTCATGCGCCGTTTCGGGATGGTCGGCAGCGACCCTCCCGCCGCGGATTAGCTCGGTCATGTTGCCATAAGAAAAACCATGCCTCATGAATCCCCTGCCCCCCATCCAGGTCGCGCTCGGCGGTTTTCCCGATTATGAGCTGATCGACTCCGGCCGCCGCTGCAAGCTTGAACGCTTCGGGCCGATCATGGTGATTCGCGGCGAGCCCAAGGCCTGGTGGGAACCCGTTTTGCCTCCTTCTGAATGGGACAAGGCCCAGGCCATCCACGATGAAGACCGCGGCTGGGAGTTGCGGCCCGGATGCCCCCGCGAATGGCAGCTGCGAGTCGACCGACTGACGTTTCTGGCCCGGATTTCCGACACCAGCAAGCATCTCGGCGTGTTTCCGGAACAGTCGCCTCACTGGCGCGTCATTCAAAAAACCGCTGCGCCCGGTGCGCGGCTGCTCAATCTCTTTGGTTATACTGGAATCGCGACGCTGGTCGCCGCCGAAGCCGGCTGGGTTCCCACCCAGGTGGATGCCTCCAGACCCGCCACCGCCTGGGCCCGCGCAAACCAGGCCGCCTCCCGGCTGACGGACAAGCCGATCCGCTGGATCATCGAGGATGCCGTCAAATACGTCCGCCGGGAAATCAAGCGCGGCTCGCGTTATGACGGCATTCTGCTCGATCCGCCGGCGTTCGGCCGCGGTCCCGACGGCAACGTGTGGAAAGTGGAACGGCAGCTCCCCGAACTGCTCGATCTTTGCCGGAAAGCCATGACCGACAAACCCCGCCTCCTGCTGCTGACCACCTACAACATCGAGGCCTCCGCCCTGATGCTGCGC
Source organism: Lentisphaerota bacterium (assembly GCA_012514035.1). Taxonomy (GTDB): domain Bacteria; phylum Verrucomicrobiota; class Kiritimatiellia; order CAIQIC01; family Lenti-01; genus Lenti-01. The sequence continues at coordinate 64,796 of JAAZBB010000077.1, forward strand.
AATCTGCTCCAGGACCTGATGAAACCCTACGGCGGCCGCATCGAAGCAGGCGAACTGGCTTTGTCCCACTCCTCCGCCCCTGACCGGCTGCTGCCGCTGTCGATCTACGCCCGATGGACGGCCATCTAAGCCCCACCGTGAAAACCTTGCGCGACATCGGCGAAAACGGCCTGCTGCGGCGCGTGCTCCCGCTCCTGCCGCAACGGGCGGACACGGTGGTCGGCCCGGGCGACGATTGTGCCGTTGTCCGCGTGCCCGGCTCGCGCATTGATTGGCTGTTCACCACCGATCCCGTCATCGAGGGCCGCCACTTTGAACCGGCCACGCCGTCGCGGCAGGTTGGCCACAAGGCCGTCGCCCGGGTCGTGTCCGACATCGCCGCGATGGGCGGCGAACCGGTCTGGATCCTGGCGGACCTGGTCGCTCCGGCCGCCACGCCGGTCACGCGGATCCGCGGACTGTTCGCCGGCATGGCCGCAGCCGCAAAAAAATGGGACCTCGGCATCCTCGGCGGCGACACCGCCGAAGGCGACACCCTGGAATTGCACGTCTTCGGCATCGGCCGCATCGCGCGCGGCACCGCCGTGCTGCGCTCCGGCGCCCGTCCCGGCGACCTGGTATACGTGACCGGGGCCCTCGGCGGTGCCTATTTGCCCGGTTGCCGCCATCATCTGCTTTTCCAGCCGCGCCTGGCCGCCGGCCAATTCCTGGCGGACCGGCGCCATGCCACCGCCATGATGGACCTCTCCGACGGCCTAGCCGCCGATCTGCCGCGCCTGCTCGATGCCTCCAAGCGCGGCGTCCGCCTCGAGGCCGCGGCCATCCCGATCTCAAGGACTGCGCGCAAAACCAGCCAGCCCCTCGCGCATGCGCTGGGCGACGGCGAAGATTTCGAACTGCTCTTCACCATCGCGCCGGAGAAGCGCATGCTCTTCGAGGTGATTTGGCAAACCCGTTTTCCCCGACTCCGGGCCACCTGCATCGGCGAAATCCTTGCCAACCCCAAACGGAGAATCCTTCAGTTGGCCGGCGGCAAGACCGTCCCCCTGCGCCCCGGCGGTTACCAGCATTTTTCGAAAACGCCTTCCGCCCGTCCTCATTCCAAGGCTGATCATTGACATGTCCGTCACGTATCCCACCGAACTCGAAGCCTGCTGGTTGAAGGTCGCCGCCGCCGAAACGCACGCAAGCGCCGTCCGCGATGTCCTGCACCGGCTGCGGCCGGACATCGTCCGCCTGGCCGACCGTTTTACCACCGGACGAGCCGAAGCCGCGGCCGCCCCCTATCTGAAGGACACCCGCGCCTGCGCCGCCTATTCCCTGTTTTTCGCCCCCCAGACTCATGCCCGGCTGACGCATATTCTTGCCGAACTGCCGCCTTTCCCGGAAACGGTCCGGCCGTTGCGCGTGCTCGACCTCGGCGCGGGCACCGGGGCCGCCTCGTGGGCGCTGCTGGACCATCTTGGCCGGCGCCCGGTCGCGCTCACGGCCTGGGACCACTCCCGCGCCGCCCTGCGCGGCCTTCACAACCTCTTCGAGGCCCTGCGCACCCCGCGCTGGCCGGACACCACCCTGCGAACGAATGCCGCCCCGCTCGAAGACTTTGATCCCGGTGACGATTCCTTCGATGTCGTCCTCCTGCACTACGTCCTCAACGAGTTTGCCCCCGCCAGCCGCCGGCTGGTTCTTACCCGTGCGGCGCGCGCCCTGTCACCCCGCGGACGCCTCATCCTGTGCGAACCGTTGCGTCACGAATCCGGCGACTACATGCGGGAACTCCGTGCCTTCGCCCTCGGCGAACTCGGCCTGCACCTGCTGGCGCCCTGTCCCCACGAGTTCGCCTGCCCTCTGGAAGGTCCCTGCCACGACGTGCGGACCTGGCAAATTTCCCAAGCGCTCCAGATCCTCAATTCCACCCTGAAGCGCGACCTTCGCCATCTGGCGTATGCCTTCCTGGTGCTCACCCCTGCCGCGCCGCGGCCTGCGCCGGAGGCCATCCGCTGCCGCGTTGTCGGTTCGCCCACCCAGGCCAAGGGCCAGACTGTGTGTCCGGCGTGCTGTTCCGACGGCCACATCCATCGGCTGCAGCTCCTGCACCGGGATTTCGACACTTTGGGCCGCAAGGAATTGCGTCATCTCGAGCGCGGCCAGGTCCTGCCTCTCCACGATCTCAGGCCCTTGGGCGAACCCAACCTGTTCCGTGCCACGCCCGCCCGTTGATCCGGTTGCCGCCCCCCTTGCATTCACTCCTCTGGAGTGATATGCTTTTGGAAGTAACCCACAGGAGATTTCATCATGAAAAAGACCGCTTTGGCACTCGCCGCTCTGATGCTTCTGACCGTGGTCGCCGTGGCCGCCGAAATCCTCATGCACCCCGTCGAATCCTCCTTGATCGCCAAGGCGGGCTACGATGCCGAAACGCAGACCCTGGCCATTCAACTGGTCAACAGTTCCGACGTCTACAACTACCAAGGCGTGCCTCAGGACATCTATGACGGTTTTCTCGCCGCCGAATCCAAGGGTTCCTATTACGTTTCGACCATCAAGGCCAAATATCCGGCGTTGAAATCCGAGTAGCCCCGTCGGCTTGTTTCAGCCCTTGCGCAGCACGTTCACCCGCGGATTGCCGCGGGTGAGCGCATGGAGCTCGAACGCGGCGAAAATCCATTCCAGCGTTTGCTGGTGGTAGAACACCACGTGGGTTTCGTCGCTGGCATATCCCCACGTCCGGAACAATTCCAGGTCGGTCCACAGAGCCGTCATCACCACGAGAATGCCGCCGGGCTTGAGCAACGCAAGCATCCGCCGCCATTCCGCCGCCGGCTCGTGGAAATGCTCGACCACCTCGGTCGCAAACAGGAAATCGAACAGGTCCGCGGGCCATGCGGGATAAAAAAAAGGGTCGTAGTTTGCGCACGACAGTCCCTCGGCCTGCAGCATTCCACTGAGCGTGGGGGTATGCCCGCAGCCGTAATCCAGGCCGCGCATCCCCGGATGCAGAAACGGCCGGGCCGGCTCCACCGCCTGCCGCAAAAAGGCCACGTAGCCCGCATCCCCGGGCCCGTTGCGATGCTTGGCATAGCGGGCCTTCTCCGCCGCCGGCGTCGGCCGGAATTCCGGCTCCACGAAAATCAACCTGCACCGCCCGCACAACCGGTGCCGGCGGCGATTGCGATCGACGAGCCGCGCAAACGGTCCGGCCGCCCCGCAGAGCGGACAAGTCCAGAAAGCCGGCTGGCGGAGATCCCTTTGCATGGTGCTGGCCCCGAACCGTAGCACGCCGCATCCCAAGGGGAAAACAGCGAAATGTTCCGGACTTGCGCACGGCGGGCCGATTCGGCAATTTTCATTGCGCGATGAGCGATGACGGCTTCACCTTTCTTCCCGGCGGCCTGCGCCTGAAAAAATCCGATCCCCTCTTTGATTCGTTGGGAGCGCTCGACGAACTCAATGCCGCCCTCGGCCTCTTGCGAGTGGCGCTTGCCGGGGAACCGGACGCGATGCTGATCGAATCCCTGCAAGGACAGATCCTGCAGGTCGGCAGCGAGCTGGCCAACAGCAAGGCTGCGCTCGGGATGGACGCCGTCATCGCGCTGGAAAAGGAAATTGCCAGCCGCCTGGCGGGATGGCCCCCGCTGCATGGGTTTGTCAGACCCGGCACGGATGAAGTCACCGCCCGCGCGCACTGGGCCCGCGCCGTCTGCCGCCGGGCCGAACGAGAACTTGTCCGCGCCCGGGAATCGCATCCCGACCGGATTTTCTCGACAGCCCTCGCCTATCTTGACCGCCTATCGAGCCTGTTATTCGCCATGACGCGGGCGAAAGAGCAGTAGAAATCACTCGGCGGCACTCGAAAGATCATGGCGGGCTGGAACTTGGCAGGCCGGGTGCAGCCGCATTGCCGGTCGATGCCGCCCCGGCGGCATCCGGGGACGGATTGATCACCGTCAGCCGGCGGCCCAGGATAATACAATTGAACAGCGCGCGCCCAACCTGGTCGCGCGTGAGAAACGCATTGCTGCCCGGGACTTCGTTGAGCGAGACCACGGTCTGGGTCAGAATGTCGTAGGTCCGGATCGCCAGCGACTGGAGCGACCACATGGCGGGTTCCTCGATGTCCATGTCGGAGGCGAATCGGATCAGCATCTTCCGGTTCTCGACGAAGGCCCATAGTTCGTTGGCAACGGGCGAGAGCGGAGCGACGTGCACGATCTGTTCCCCGGCCTCCCGCTTTTGCGGATCGAGGCCGAGATGTTCCCGCAGCGCCACCCGCAGCCGCTCGTACATTTCCGCGTCGGGAAATTCCGCCTCCGAACGGGTCCGGAAGAGATAATTGCGCATCTCCGCCACTGGAATGGTCACGGCCACGGCGCCGGGCGGGGCCTCCGCCGGCACGGGCACGCGCGACACATTGATGATTCGATACCCCCGGCTTGTCACGTCAATGCCCAGGTCCTCGATCGTGTAATCCGCCTTCTTGACTTGCACCGCGATGCCCCGGAGGGGCAGATCGATTTCGGCAATCACACTCCGGTCGCCTTCATCCAACTTCACGTCCCGCCGCCAAACGCGAAAAGTGAAATCCTCCCCCCCCGACTCTTGTTCGATGTCGGCCTCGTCCATGTACCAGCGGTAGAGATGCCGCACGATCTCGAAAAGGTACGTGGGCTCGGTCAATTCAGCGGGTGGAGCGAATGAGGCGGCGGGCGGCGCGGGTTCGGCGCTGGCGGGCACCTCCTCCTGCGCACAGGCGGCGGCAGCAACAACCAGAAGCCCGATGGCTGCAATCGATTTCATTGGGGGTCCTTTCGCAGGGTGAAAAAGCGGTTGCCGCCCAGCAGGCCTTGCTGGGCGTCGGGGATTTTCACGAAGTTGCCGCCTGGACTGTAGTAGTCCTTCCCGGTCATCCAGGAATACGCCCGCCCGGTCACCGCAATTTGGTTCACGATGGTGAGTCCGGCGAACCGGTCTGCCCCGGGAATACCGCTGCTCAAATAGGCGTTGGCCAAGCCCTGTCCGAAGGCCAGCAGGCTGGCAAAGCGCCCCGGCTTGCCCCCGCTGTTGGCGATTTTGAGCAGATTCCGGATCCGTTCCTCCACCCGCGGCGCCGTTGCCGGTTTCCCCGCCGCATCCTTGAAGAAGCCCTCGCACTGGTTTTTCGCCGTGATCACGTCCAGGATGTTCTGCGAGCGGATCGCCGCGATTTCCTCCTGCTTGTAGCCCTCCGGTATATGGTTCATGCGGGAATGCAGCACCCAGAGGATCGAGAGCATCGTGGCCTTCGTATCGTCCTCGCTCAAGTAACCCCGTTCCCCCGGAAACGGCGACTCGTTGACCAATAGCCGCGCCAGATAGCCCGAAGCAGTCGAAGCCGGTTCCAAGCTGGCAAATTGGGCCATGGCCGCGCTGGCGACACACAACCACACCCCCGCGACGCCGGAGATGAAGGACCATCTGCGTTTTGTTTTCAGCATTTTCATGCCGGGATGCCGGTCGCCGGTCGCGGACTCAAGGAGCAGGTCCTGCCCCCGGCGGGGTGGCCGACGGCCGGATTTTACTTGTGGTCCGGGGGGACTGCGCCGTGCCCGTTCCACGCCTCGATCAAAGCCGGCCGATAAGGCAGCCAGCGGTCGAGGATCCGGTCCAGCAGGCCGCTGGCGCGCCAGCGCGCCAGGGCGGCGTTCACCTGTTGCCGCAATTCGACATCGTCCGGCCGCACCGCCCAGGCCAGCTGTTGCGCTTGCAAGGGGATGGGCACCAGTTCCAGCTTGGCTTCGTTGCGTGTGACGAGATCCATCGCCGCTGCCAGATCATCCACGTAGAGATCGATGCGCTTGCTGGCCAGATGGAACACCGCGTCGTCGGGAGAAGCCAATGGCAGGATCCGGCCGTTTGTGAATCGGCGTCGGACGAAAATGTCCGCCGAGGTATTCTGCAAGATGCCGATGTCCGCGGCCGCCCCGATGACCTCCGCGGCGGAGGCATAGCGGCTTGCTTCGCCGCGGCGCGTCACCGCGATCAGGGGGTTGTCCATATAGGGATCGCAGAAGGCCGCCCGGGCCTGTCGCGGCGGCGTGACGGTCAGGCCCGTCATCAGGATATCGACCTTCCCGGCCGCCAGCTCGTCGAACTGCCGCTCCCACGGCACGGAAATCAATTTCAACTCCAGCCCCAGATCCCGCGCCAGTTGGTCTGCAAAATCACACTCCGCGCCTGCCGCCTTGCCGTCCCGCATCATGGCCAGCGGCGGATAGTTCGGTGTCATCCCCACCCACAGCACCGGTTTCGAGCCCGGCATCGTCGCGCACGATGAACCCATCAGGGAAACCAAGACCACCGCCATCCACCGTCTATTCATCGCCCAGCCTCCTTGCCCGTCAACGGATGTTTCTGTCGGCTGAGGGTGTCAGAACCAGGCCGGGAAAGCAAGAACGGGAGACCCTGGAACGCGGTCCGCACCTCCGGGAACCCTGCTCGATCCGAATACCAACAGGATTCAAATCGAACGGAAGGGTATGGACATGACTTGGATTAATCCGCCGCCCTTCTTCGGTACGCATATCGACCTGGCCGCTTCCCGCGGCCAGGTTTTGTTTTGAACCGCGGCGGCTGATCCATGCGCGCCTCCATCTCGTTCCGACGCGCCTGGAGCCGGGACGCCCTCGTCCCGATGGCCCTTGCCCGTCCCCTTCCGATTCCGGCTCACCCGGAGAGTTCGCATCTGCCATTTCCCGATCCAAAACCCATGGCTCGAATCCGTTTTCGATCCCGGGCAGTTGCACATTTTGCGGATGCACAGGAAGCGATTGGAGGTGCGGGACACCCAAATCCGCACGATTCCCAAATCCACCCTTTGCCAATCACCCGCAGGCAACTGGCCTGCGGCGGGATGTTGAACTCAGGAAAAGGCCGCCCGGGGAACCGGGCGGCCTCAACCTGCGAACCTTGGACTGATCCTAGAAGGAATACTTCATGGCCACCTGCACGCGGTCGCTGGAGGCGTCCGGCTTCTCCAGGTAGTCGGTGGTCATGCGCGCGTATTCCGCCATCGCGGTGACGGCGGGAGTCAGTTTGTAGGCCACGTTGACCAGGTACATTTCGTTCTTGGAGCGCATGCCGGGACTGAGATCTTCATCATCGGGATCATCCACGGAATAGCCCAGTCCGATGGACAGCTTGTCGTTAGGATCGTAGAGCAGCTGCGCCCAGCCGCCGGCGGCCTCGATTTCGGTGCCCAAGGCGGTATTCACGCCCTGCCCGACGCCCCCGTAATAGGTGTCCAGGTTCGCGCCCTGCCAGATGTTGCCCTGCAGGCCGAGACATTTGGTCAGGGGCAGGAAAACAGAGCCCTGGATGGACCAGGTGTCGTAATCGGCGGAATCATTCGCGGTGACCACCTTGTTGCTGTCAACGGCATCCACGGTTTCCTGCCCGAAGTGGCCGGAGACGGCCAAGCGGGCGGGCTTTTCGGCCCACAGTTTCTGATGCAGCGCCACGTTGAACTGAGCCGTGGGGAATTCGGCATCCGCGCCGTCATCGGTGCCGCCGCCGTCCAGATCTTCGCCGACGGTCTGGGCCGCGGCGACCCTGGCCACGATCTTGGTGGCATCGCTGATCTTGAGTTCCTGGGTCAGCCGGGCCTGGGGCCGGCGCAGGCCCAGCGCCCCCGCATCCGCCAGATAGGCGAAATTGACGATGCGGGGAATCACCTCGATGAAGGTTTCCCAGTCCTGGCCGGCGCGCAGCGCGAAGCCCGAGGAATGGGCCACATCCACAAACGCCAGCCGGATGCGCGGACTGTAGGAATTGGGGTTGCCCGACCCGTAGAAGTCCGTTTCGATTTTGCCCATGGTCTTCCAGGCGCCGACATCAGGGCCGAAGATATTCAGGCCCAGGCGGCTTTCGCGCGCGCCGACATGGAACTGGGCGTCCTCCTCGCCGGCCGCTTCGGGCAGGACAAAGAAGGCGAAATCGGCCTTCGGGGCCGTGGCCTGGGTTTCATAGGACATGTCAGCCCGGACATAGCCGTAGATTTGCAGGCGCAGGTCGCCGGCGTCTTTCAGGGTGACTTCGAGGGCCAGAGCGGGAACCGCCAGGCATAAGACCAGAGCAAGGACCGTCAGGAATCTCATGCGGAACCTCCTTGGATGCACTTTATCTCTTATTTGCCTAGGATTCTTTCATTAGAAACAAGGACGGGTCAACTTCCATTCTCAACTTTTTTTTGCCAACTTTTTTGCCCGGTCCGGGTGGCATCTCCGGCAGAAGCATGCTACCGTAGGGCCTTCAGAACCTTATACCAGGAGAACAACATGTCCGAATTCAGCAGCACCATTCAAAATGCCGATTGGAAAGTCGAGAAACACGCACCGGTGATCGAGGCTCCGGATCAAGTCCAGGCCGGGGATTTTTTCACGGTGAGCGCGGGCCTGGGCAAGGCGATCGCCCATCCCAACACCGTCCAGCACTACATCGCCTGGATTTCCCTGTACTTTCTGCCCGACGGCGCCAAGCTGCCCATCCAGCTTGCCCACGCCGAATTCAAGGCCCATGGCGACTCGACCACCGACCAGCCCGGGCCCGCCCTGACGAATCCCAGCATGATGGCCAACATCAAGCTGGCCAAGTCGGGCACACTCCAGGCGGTGGCCTACTGTAACATCCACGGCGTCTGGCAGTCCGCCAAGGCTATCCAGGTCCAGGCCTAGGCCTTGGATCTTGGGCGTTGGATATTCGGGTTTGGAACTCGATATCCACGAACCCATATCCCGTTCCCAACCGGACAAGTCAAGGCTGCGCAACGGGCGGAGGGGGTTTTCGCTTTCCGTCCGTTGGCGCGATTTGCTAATAGGGTGGGCCCATGACGACCCGCATTCGCCTGTTTGATGCCGCATTCATGGACCGGCTCGCTGCCGCCGCCGCCGCGGCGCCGCGGCGGCGGCAGAATTTCAACCTGCACTCCGCGGATGATCATCCCTGCCACCGGTTCTTCAACGCCATGTGCGCCGATACCTATGTGGCCCCGCACCGCCACCTCGCGCCCGCCAAGGACGAGACCCTTGTGCTGCTGCGCGGGCTTCTCGGCGTGGTGATCTTCGACGCGCAAGGCCAGGTCGAACATTCATCCACGCTGCGCCCCGGCATGGTCGCGGATGTACCGCACGGCATCTTCCATACCTGGGTTGCGCTGGAGGATGGCACCATCTTCCTGGAGGCCAAGGCCGGACCCTACCTGCCGCTCCAACCCGCTGAAAAAGCGCCGTTTGCCCCGCCCGAGGGCGATCCGCGCGCCCCCGCATACCTGTCCTGGCTCAAGTCACTTTGCCCGGTTCCATGATCCCCCCATCCCCACCCGCCTATATCATGACGCAAGAAAATCCAACCGCCACTCCCGACTGGGCCAAGGACGCCATCTGGTACCAGGTCTTTCCCGAACGCTTCCGCAACGGTGCGCCGCAATCCGATCCCCGCCCCGAGGATTTCGGCGGCGAGCGCATCTCCGGCTGGCAGGTTTGTCCCTGGGGCATGGAATGGTACGGACGCGCCGAGTGGGAAAAGCCGCACGCGGCGATCTTCTGGGCCACGGTGTTCCATCGCCGTTTTGGCGGAGACCTCGTCGGCTTGCGCGACAAACTGCCCTATCTGCAGGAACTCGGCATCAATGCCATCTATCTCAATCCCGTCTTCCAGGCCGCATCCCTCCATAAATATGATGCCACCTGCTACCACCACATCGATCCCACCCTCGGCCCCGACCGGGAAGGCGATTTGCAGGCCCTCGCGGCCGCCCGGGAAACGGAAGACCCCGCCACCTGGATCTGGACCGCTGCCGACCGCTTTTTTCTCGACCTCGTAGCCGAAATCCATGCCCGCGGCATGCGCATCATCCTTGACGGCGTCTTCAATCACTCCGGCACCCGCTGCTTCGCCTTCCAGGATGTCATCCAAAACGGCCCGCAATCGAAATACGCCGACTGGTACCAGATCACGAAATGGAACGATGACGGCACGTTCCGCTACGCCGGTTGGGGCGGGCACGGCGGATTGCCCGAATTTGGCCGGACCGGCGACACGCTCCATCCCGGCATCAAGCAGTATCTCTTTGACATCACCCGCCGCTGGATGGACCCCTCCGGCCAGAACCGGCCGGAGGAAGGCATCGACGGCTGGCGTCTTGACGTTGCCTTTTGCGTGCCCCACGGCTTCTGGCGCGAATGGCACGCCCTGGTGCGCACCATCAATCCCGAGGCCTACACCACCGGCGAAATCGTCGGCCCCGCCCAGGAATGGCTCCAGCCCGACGAATTCGCGGCCGTGATGAACTACGAATGGACCTATCCCACCCTCGCCTTCTTCACGACCAATTCCGCGCATCTGCCGGCCGCACAGTTTCGCGCCCGCATCGATTCCCTGCATGCGCGCCACGCCCCCGGCACCATCCTGATCCTGCAGAACCTGCTCGATTCACACGATACCGGCCGGATCCTGACGATGCTCGAGAGCGCCTGCCCGCCCCTGACCGATTGGGACAGCTATTTCGGCTGGCCCAAGGTGGCCGACAACCCCAATCTGAAAACACACTGCCCCGGCCCTGAGGCCCGGCAGGCGTTGAAACTCGCCGCCGTCTGGCAGTTTGCCGGCCCCGGCGCGCCGATGCTCTATTACGGAACCGAGGTCGGCATGTGGGGCGCCAACGATCCCTGCTGCCGCCAACCCATGCTATGGCAGGACATCCCCTGCGAGGACGAAACCCAAGGCTTCCGCGGGCCGCTGCCGCAAGCCAGCCCGCGCACTCCGGACCTGGATCTTTTCGCGTTCTACCAGCGTATGATTGCCATCCGGAAAGCCGAACCTGCCCTGCGTCGCGGCTCTTTCCACTGGCTGCCTGCCCCGGACGAGCAGACGCTGGTCTTCCAGCGGGCGCTCGACGGCGTAACAATCATGTGCGCCATCCACAAGGGCCGCGATGAAATCACCGTCGACCTGCCGCAGCCCGGCTGCGACCTCTGGACCGGCGAGGACGTTCCGGCCGGTCCTCTCCGCGTCCCCGCCCACGGGTTCCGGGTCGTGCGGCTATGACGCCGCCGGCGCAGGACTTTCGATCACCTGGGTCTTGCGGGGCTCCGCGTCGGAGAAATCCACGCGCACGGAAGTCGCGCCGAAGCTTTTGGCCAGCATTTCCATGGTCTGGCGTGCCGAGGTCTGCACCTCGGACCGCAAGCGCCGGGCGAGGTTCTGCGCGAGGGCCTCGGCCTGGGCCTTGGCTTCCTCCATCAGCTTGTTGCGGTCCACTTCGTTGAACCCGCCGCCGAGGATGCGGTTGATCACGTCGGGCAGAATGATGGGCAGCAGCTTGCCGCCCTGTTCATCGTAAAAAGTCACGTTGCGCACGTGGACCACGTAGTCGCAGCGCGGCATCACCAGCCGGTAGCGGCCAAGCCCTTCCTCCTGCACGGTGAACGCGGAATCGCGCAGATCATACTGGAAATCGATGTCGAACTCGAAGATCATGGCCATCTTCCGGGAGGTGAAGAGCCATTCGAGGTAGCGCTGGCCCAGATCGCCCAGCAAATGGTCGCGGGCGGTCACGATCTCCTTCGTCACCGCCTTGAAGACCGACAGCACGCCGATGGCCTTCAATTCCTCGATCGCCGCCGTGGCGGAAATCTGCAGGCTCCTGCTTCCGGGCTTGCGCCGCCACACCAGTACCAGGCCGGCGAACAGCGCCCCGCACAACAGGCTCAATAACACAATGGTGAAGGACTGGCTGATCATGATTTCACCTCGATTCCGCAACCCGCGACGCGACGCTCCGCATCGGCCGGCAAAACGGCGGCAATCCGATGTCCCGCACCATCCCGGGCGGTACATGATCCACGTCGGGAGTCACCTGCACTTGCAGATAGCGGGCAATGTTGTTCAAGAACGTCACGGGGGCAAAGGGCTTCGAGCTGGCTTGATACTGGGCAAGCCTTTTCAAGGCCCGCACGGACGCGTACCCGCTCTCCGGCAGCGCCAGATGCAGCAACAGGGCTCCGCGAATCGCCTCGGCCGCGGCCTCCCGGCCGATGGCCCCGCGCTTGACCTGGCCCCAGAACTCGTCGAGACGCGGCGGGAAAAAGGCCAGTTCGTACCAATATTGGAGCTGCTCGCGCGGCGTCATGCTTCCTTCGTCCATGACTTCATATCCATCGCCAAATTTCCAAGATTTTCGCGCACCAAGGCATCCTGGCGGAACCCTGCCGGCAAACGCTCGACAGCCTTGACCACATCGTCATGGGTCATTCGTGACTGATGGACCAAATAGCGCACATCGCCTTGGTCAATCGGATCATAGCGGATCAACTTGCTGGCCACCAGATCGGCGGAGCCAACGGTCTTGACCACGAGGTGACGTCCCTGCCAGAGCGTGATGGTTTCGGTTGTATGCGGGGCAGCCAAGCAAAGCCTCGCGCCCGATATCCATTCGACGTGTTCCGGCGCGCCTGGATCGATGGGGTTGACCTCCAGGCCGGCCAGCCGGGAGGCTTGGCAGAATTCATCAAAATCCAGCTTGGAATAGGGTCCGGCCACATCCAGATCCAGGCTGGTCCGGTTTTCTTCATCCAAGAGAATGAACGCCGCACTGCCGTAAATCAGCAGTTCGGCCGGCTGGGTCAATTGTTGATCCACCCGGGCAAAATAATCAACCAACTGCTGCTTATCCATGCCCATGGATTATACCCCTTTTCCGGAAATCCACGAGGATTCATTTCCCGCTGCGGCTTGAACCAGGGCCTGCCAGAGGCGGCCGGCGCTGGCCTCCCAGGTGAAGGCGGCCGCGCGGGCCTGCGCGGCCGCGACGAGCTGCCGGCGTTCCCCAACCGGCAGGGCCAAGGCGTTGCGGAGGGCAGCGGCAAAGTCGATCTCATCACGACCGACGGCATAGCATACGGCATCCCGGCCGATTTCGGGGATGGAGCCCTCGGACATTGTCAAAACAGGCGTACCCGCGCACATCGCCTCCAGCACGGGCAGGCCAAAGCCTTCGTAGAGGGAAGGGAACACGAACCAGTCGGCGGCCTGATAGAGGGCGATCAGCTCGGGCCGGGGCACCTTGGACAAGCGGATCACCCGGCCGTCAGGCACGGTCCCGAGGGCAGCCGCGACTTCCCGCTCTCCCCGGCGCGCCTGCCCCACCAGTACCAGTCGGTGCGGAATTTCCGCCGAGAGTATCTTGAACACCCGCACCAGCAGGGCCACGTTCTTATGAGGATGAGTGTGGGCCACGCAGAGGATATAGGGCCGCCCACGCACCTCCGCCGGGGGCGGTCCGGCCGGCTCGGCAAAGGCGGGATCCACCCCTTCCGAGGTCACCCTCACCTGCTCAGGACACGCCCCCGTCCATTTGAGGATTTCCCGCCGGGCGAATTCCGACGGGGCAACCACGGCAACACAATGCCGGACGGACAGCGGGATGAGTACATCCATGGCCCGCCTGGCAAGCCAGGAGACATCCGCCGGAAAGCGTTTGTACTGCATGTCGTGAATCGTGACCACCTGCGGGCAGGCACCGCGCAGGGGCGCAGTCTGGCCTGGCGACCACAAGACATCCAGCCCGGCCCGCTTCGCCAGGCCGGGCAACCGGATTTGCTCCGCCAGGATGCGGGCCGGTCGAGAAGAGGCGCCGACCAGCGGACCAACGACCTCTGCCGTTGGGAATTCGCTCCGCAAGAGGGCATCGTTTTCAGCGTTGGAGAACAGAATCAGTTGGGGCCGATCCGGCCGGCGCGCCAATGCCCGCAGGGATTCGAGCAGATAGGTTTCCGAGCCCCCGACCACGCTGGGCAGGTAAAACAGGGCGTTAACCCCCAGCCGCAGGGCGGTCTTCCTTTGCACCGATCCGGGAGGCGGGCCGGGTCGGGCCGGGTCAGCATTCCGATGCACGAATCCGCGCCTCCAAAATCCCGTCATCATTCCTCCGGTCGTGAACAGGTCCCGTCCCAGTCATACAGCCGGAACCGGCGTTCCCGCGAGGCCACGGCATATTCATCGCCCCGCGCACTATGGATCACCGTGTGGAAGGCATACGACATCTCCACCAATGGAGCATCCGCCCCGCCCAGATCCACCGGATAGATGCCCCGTTCCCTGTCCGTACTGGTCAGCCAAAGCACCCGGCGGCCGGTTGTCTCGCGCAGACGCTGCAAGGCGGCCATGAAACGGCGCTGGAATTCAACATCCTGGCTTTGCCAGAGCAAACTGCCATTGATCACGTCGCGCCCGCCCGCCAGCAGCAGCGGCGTGCCCCAGCGCGCATCGTCCGCCACCACCACGTCGTTGGGGGCGATCACTTGTTCCCACGAAGCCCGCACCTGGTTAAATCCGGGGTAATCCCCAACGCGATGCGCGGCCGCGGCAAGCCGACATCCTCCCGCCAACGGCGGAACCAAAATCAGCATAACCGCCCACCGCCATCCTCCGCCCCGCTGCTGGACGACCTGGACCATGCGCACAAGGACAAAGGCCTGAAGCCAAGCCAGCAGCGGCACCCAAAAGACCACGATGCGCCGCAAGGCCCAGGGATAGATTGCGGCAATGCCCGGCTGCAAGCACAGTACGAAGCAAATGAGGCCCAGTCCCGCCGCCATGATCTGAGTCGGCCGCCAGGCGTCATTCCGTGTCAGAAGAAGCCACGTCCATCCGATGCCAGCCCACGCCATGGCCAACGCCCCCTGGAAAGGCAGGATATGGAGCAGATAAACCAGTATTCGTCCCCCGGGCAGTCGCCAAGCCGCCTCGATCATGGCCGGCCGCCAAGGTGCAACGGCCGCGCCCAGCGCCATCCCGGCCAGAATGATCCCCGCCGCGGCGCCAGCGAAACAAATCCAGCGGCCTCCCCGGGCCCGAAGGGCGGCCGGAATCGGCCGCCAAGCCAGGATCAGCGCCATGACTGCCAGACCACCTCCGGCACCCCAGATGATGCTTAGCACCTGATCTTTCGCTTCCAGCCGCATCACCGTGATCCCGGCAAAATGCAGATTCCAGGCAATGGCCAGGGCGATGGCACCAAATCCAAGTCCGATGCGCGCGATGCGTCCGGGCGTGCGGGCCTGCCCCTCAACATAAGCCGCCACGACCAACAGAATCCCGGTCAGCACGGCGGCATTAAGATGGTTGATCGTGGCCGCGAACAGGGCGGCCAGCGCGCCCCAAGGCACCCGGATGCCGCGCGCCGCAGCCGGGACATACATCAAAACCCCGCCCAGCAGGAGCAGCAGATACAGCATTTCCGTGGTGGGCAGGCTTTGATGATACCACCACAAGGGAGAGATCAGCCAGCAGGCCAGCACTCCCCATCGACGCCAGCCGCCCATTCCGATCGACCCGCACAACGCCAGCATCGGCAGCAGGCCCCACAGGGCGAGGATTGCCGGCAGGCGGAACAACAGGCCCGGGCCGCCCATACGCAGGAACCAGGCCCCGCACACGGGGGTGAGATGGAAAAAATACAGGGGCAGGGAACCATCCGCGGGCCGAATGGGAACCGCCGGGAATATCTCCCGGTACTCGCCTTCCGCGGCGGAAAAGAGTGTCCGCTCCTCTGCCGTCATGGCCGCGTAAATGGAGACTGGCCGGCCCTGCAATCCGCCATCGCGCGCAATGACCGCCGCATTGTTCTGGTAGATGCCGGGATCCCAGCCCCCCGCCAGCCATTCGGAACGGGGCGACCGCAGAAGCGGCAGACTGGTCAGAAGCCAAACCAGCGCCAACCCTCCACCGAAGCGCCACAGGGAAAGGTCGGAGATTCTTGCAACCCGGCCTGCGCGGATCCCCCCCGCCGCAAGAACAATCAACCAGCACACCCAGTCTGAAACCGGTGTCCACACGCCGCACGCGGCCAGGGCGAGGGCCGGCAAAAGATTGAGCAAGAGCCCCGCCGTCAGGACTTGCCCCAGACGCAGCAGGAAGACTTCCCCGCCGGAATCTGGCCGGAACTCACGTTTCGAAAAGGTCCACAGCCACCCAGCCCCGCAGACCCGCAGGGCCAGCAGGAAACCACCTGCCACGAGTTCCATGCCCGTGCCTGCCGTCATCTCCGGTTACGGCGCCGGGGAACCGGAGCCGGCCGGCGGCCGAGGGCCAGACCCCAGCAAGCGGCGCACGTCCGCTTCCACCCGGCGAATCCGGAAAAGGGCTTCGTCGGCCGACGTCCGGATGCGATCGAGCATTTCCGCCACGATGCCGACGAGGAACACTCCGCCGCCGGCTCCCAGGAAGGCCGCACCCGCGAAGCCCGCCCACTTGTGGGGAAAGAAACCGCCCGTCCGGATCTTGACCGACAACAGGAACAGCAACAGCAGCATGCCGATCCCGGCCAGCCCGCCGGCAATCTTGGAGAAGAACTTCAGCGGCCGGTAGTCGCGGTAGGTCTTGAGGATGATGGACGCCGTGCGCCAGCCGTAGTGAAACAGGTTGCTGGCCACGCGGCTCTTGCCGTGTTCACGCACGCCGCGCACGACGACAGGAACTTCCCGGATCGGCACATCGGCAAAGGCCAGAGTCAAGAACACTTCGTGGGTATAGGTGAAGTTCCCGAGCAGGTTCAACCGCAGGTAGGCGTTTTTCGAATAGGCCCGAAAACCGCAGGAAACGTCGTAAAACCGTTTGTGGGTGATGGAACTGACCCAGCGCGCCATGAAGTCGTTGCCCCAGCGTTTGGCAGGCGGCATCTCCGGCACGAGGGCCGGATCCAGGAACCGCGAGGCCGAAACAAAATCGGCCTCCCCGTTCAGGACGGGCGCGATCAGCTTGGGGATGTCGCCAGGATTGAACTGGCCGTCGGCATCCATCGTGACAATGATGTCGGCATCCAGTTCGGTGGCCTTGGCCAGGCCGGTGCGGAACGCCGCGCCCACACCCCGGTTTTGCGCATGCGAGACCACGACGGCCCCGGCCGCCCGTGCCAGCTCCGCCGTCCGGTCCGTCGAACCGTCGTCCACCACCAGCAAAACCACCTCATCCACGCCGGGGATTTGCCGGGGAATCGAAGCCAGCACGCTCCCGATAGAGGCCTCTTCGTTCAGCGCCGGCATTTGGACCACGAGTTTCATGCGCCACGCCCCCGCTCAAGTTTTCTAGCCTTCATGCCACCCTTTATAGTATAGACAGAGCCAACCAAGCAATCCTTCATGGGAACCCACGCGGACAATTCAACCGGGACCGTTCTGGTTACCGGCGCCTCCGGATTCATCGGCGCCCACCTCTGCCGGCGCCTGCTGGAGCGCGGCCGTCGCGTCGCCGGCGTCAGCCGCCATCACCCCGAGAGTCTCCCGGACGGCGCGGAGGCCTGCCGCGCCGACCTGACCGTTCCCGGCGAAACCGCCGCGCTGCTGGCCCGCGTGCAGCCGGATTGGATCTTCCATTTGGCCGGCTGCGTCACCGGCGGGCGGGGCATGGAGCTGGTGCGCCCGACGTTCGAAGCCAATCTGGCCAGCACCGTGAATCTGATGGAGGCCGCCGCCCGGCAGGGCGGATGCCAACGCTTTGTCCTGGCCGGCTCCCTGGAGGAGCCCGACACGGTCCAATCGCCGCCCGCCTCCCCCTATGCCGCTTCCAAGGCCGCCGCCACCGCCTACGCGCGCATGTTTCATTCGCTCTACGATTTTCCCGCCGTGATCGCCCGCATCTTCATGGTGTACGGCCCCGACCAGAAAGACGAAAAGAAGCTGGTTCCGTATGTGATTGAGTCGCTGCTGCGCGGTGAATCGCCGCGCCTGAGCAGCGGTGCCCGGCCCGTGGACTGGATCTATGTGGAAGACGTGGTCGATGGCCTGATCCGGCTGGCCGCGGCCCCGGACCTCGAAGGCCGCACCCTGGACCTCGGCAGCGGCGAGCTGGTCCCGGTGCGCGACGTCGTCGAGCGCATCGCCCGGCTGACGGGCTCCGCCGTCCCCCTGCACTTCGATCCCGCCGCCGACCGTCCCATGGAACAGATCCGCACCGCCGACGCGGCACGGACGGAATCCCTCACCGGCTGGCGGCCCCGCGTCGCCCTGGATGAAGGCCTGCTGGCCACCATCGCCTGGCACCGGCGGCGAATGGCCCCGGAACCGTGAACGCCGGAAATCCAGCTCCCTCCGACGCCTCCGCGCCGCGCTGGGGCCGCATGCTCTTCAACCTGTTCTTCGCCAGCTTCGGCTATGTGGCGATCCGGATGCTGATCGCCCCCGTCCGCATCAAGCTGCTGACCTCCCTGCTGACCAAGGAAGACTACGGCCTGCTCACGCTGATCATGCTGACCGTGTCGTTCCTCACGCTGATCTTTTCGCTGGGCAGCCTGGAATACATGCTGAGGAAGCTGCCCGGCCGGCCCGCCGCCGACCAGTACCGGACGCTGCGGACGGTCATGTCCTGGTTCGGGCGGCTGGCCGCCGTGGTCGCCCTGGCCGGCGCGGGGCTGCTGCTGGTCTGGCAGCCCGGCAAGGTCGGGCTGGTTCCCCACCAGGTCGCCGCCTGCGCCCTGATCCTCTTCCTGACCGTGCACCTGACCCAGATCGTCTATTTCCTGATGGGCCGCTCCCAGTACGCCCAGTCGCGCCTGATGATGCTGCTGTACGCCGACGCCTGGTTCCTGCCGCTGCTCGGCTTCATGTGGTGGATGCAGATTGACATCAGTTTCATGCTCTGGCTGTGGACCGTCTGGCTGGCCGGCAGCCTCGCCGTCGCCCTGATCTGGGTCAAGCCCCGCAACCTGCTCGCCCAGGCGCCTTCCCGTCCGCTGCTGCGCGACATCCTGCGCTTCGGCATTCCCCTGATGCCCATGATCATGGGCGAATGGATCTTCCAGATGCAGGACCGCTACATTCTGCTGGCCTTCACCAACCTCGAAACCGTGGCTGACTACACGCTGTGCTTCAACCTGGCCTGGGTAGGCACCGCCACCGGCACCGCCCTGCTCGATCTGCTGATCACCGAATTCTACAAGGCCCGCAACCGCGTGCCCGCCCGCCATCTGGACGACCTGACCGCCCATGCCCCCCTGCGCAAGGCCTTCACGATGATGCTGCGCTACGGCCTGCTCCTCGGCCTGCCGATCGTGCTGGCCCTGTGGATCGCCCGCGATCCGATCGTCCGCCTGCTCAGCTCCCCCCAGTTCGCGCAGGCGATCCCCCTGATGCGCTGGGTGGCGCCGCTGCCCGGCCTCTACCTGCTGGTCATCATCGCGGGCCGCACGCTCGTCGCCATGGACCGCGGAACCATCGTCGGCATCGGCACCCTGTGCGCCGCGGGCGTCAATCTGATCCTGAGCCTGCTGCTGACGCCGTGGCTCGCCGCGCGCGGCGTGGCCCTGTCCGGCTGCCTGGCCTACGGCGGCCTCGCCCTCTATCTCGGCTTCCGCGCCCGCCTGTGGTGCTGGGTGGACTGGACCGAGCTGCACCCCGGACGGCTCCTGGCGTTCGTGCTGCTGTGTACCGGTGCGCTGCACGGTGCGGTGGCCGGCCTGCCCGGACATCCGCTCGCCGCCCTGCTGCTCGCCGGCGCGGCCTGCCTCGCCGCGATGCCCGGCCTAGGCCTCGCCCGGTTGGACGACATCCGCCATCTCCTCCAGACCATGCATGCCCCCGTCTCCGAACCCGGCGACGGCCCCGGATCCGGCGCGCCACCGCCTTTCCCGGACGCCTAGCGCCGCCGCCAGACCCGTTCCCCGCCGACGCGCCGCACATAGCGCCGGACATGGGCGTCCAGGTTCCCGGCCCCGGCAAACAGCATGGCCGTCTGCGACACGTAGGCCGCCGTCGCCGCCAGCCGGTCTTCCACATCCTCCGGCGACAGCGCAATCCGGCGCGCCCGCCAGCGCCACGGCGGCCAGGCCTCCCGGCGCACCGCCCGCCACTTCCCCGCATAGGGATAATCCTCGTAGTAGAGCAGCGCGTCACCGTGAACCGCCTCGGCCGCGAGCCGGACCAGGCGGTGATCCACATGCCCGCCCGCCCCCAGCGGCGCCACCACCTCCTCCGCCGCCGGCAGGCGGCGGATCGCCTCCGTCCATTCGGCCCGAGCCGCATCCTCCGGGTGCGGCCGGCCATAGACGGCGCTCAGATCCGGATACAGCGGCTCGCCGGTCGCCGGATGCCGCCGATACATTGCGTCCGGAAGAGATTCGTGAAGGCTGTCCGCCCCCAGCCGGTTGCAGGCCCGGCGATCCTCTTCCCGACGCGCCGCGCAGGAATTGTCCAGCTTCCATTCCGCATGCAGCGCCCGGGCCAGCGGCGGCAGCGGCAACACCGGATCGCCCGCCGCCAGCGTCGCCACCAGCACTCGCTCCCCGCGCCGCACCCGCGCCGCCAGCTGCCCCCCGCACGACAGCACCGCATCGTCCAGATGCGGCGACAGATAAATGGCCTGATACGGTTTGGACACGGTACTCATCGGATTTCCGGATTTTCCACGCCATGGAAAATCCCGGCCCCCATTTTCCACGCCATGGAAAAAATAGCGATCGGTTTTCCACGCCATGGAAAACTTTTTCCACACCGTGGAAAATCCGGAAATCCGCACCGGAAACCCGTGGTCAACTTCCGCCTTGCGCGGCCGGAAGGCGCGTGATTGACTCCCCTGCGGTATGCCGCCGCCCTTCTCCATGTCCTGGCTGTCCGGCGCCGCCGGACCGGCCCTGCGCCGCGCCGTCCGGCGGCTGCGGGGCCTCAACGAACGCTGCGTGGAATTGCCGCCGGCCGCCAGCGCCTCCCCGCGCGGGCGCGTCCTGCTGTCCTACATCGTGGATGCCGTTCTCGTCCGTACCGAACGCGACCTGCCCCACAGCCATCCCCATTTCTGGGAGACCTGGGCCATGGCGCAGGCCTTCCGCGAAGAAGGCTATGCGGTGGACGTGATCCACTGGACGCGGCGCGGCCCGCTCCCGCGCACCGATTACGACATCTATGTGGACGTCCGCCGCAATTTCGACCGCTATGCCGCCCAACTGCCATCCTCCTGCCTGAAGATCGCGCACATGGACACCGCCCATCATCTCGTGCACAACGGCAACCAGCAGCGGCGGCTCGACGACCTGCGGCAGCGGCGCGGCATCGCCCTCGCCCCCTTCAAACAGATCGAAGCCAACCGCGCCGCGGAAAACGCCGACCTGATCACCGTCCTCGGGAACGAGTTCACCATCGAGTCATTCGCCTTCGCCGGCAAACCGATCCGCCGCATCCGACTGTCCAACGCTTTCGAGTATCCGTTTCCGGACGGGCGCGACCTGGCCGCCGCCCGCCGCCGGTTCCTGTGGCTGGGCAGCGAGGGCTTTGTCCACAAGGGCCTCGATCTCGTCCTCGAAGCCTTCGCCGGTCTGCCGGACCTGCACCTGACGGTCTGCGGCCCCATCGAACGGGAACCCGCCTTCCGCAAAGCGTTTGCGGACCTGTTGTATAGAACCCCAAACATTCTCACCGCGGGCTGGGTGGATGTCGCCGGCCCGCGCTTCCGCGAACTGGCCCTCGAATGCCTCGCCATGGTCTATCCCTCCTGCTCAGAAGGCGGGGGCGGCTGCGTCCTCACCGCCATGCATGCCGGCCTGATTCCCGTGGTCACCCGGGAAGCCAGCGTGGACATCGCCCCGGACCGCGGGGTGGCCTTGCCGGACGCCTCGGTGGAATCCATCCGGACCGCGGTCCTGAACCTGTCCGCCGCGCCGCCCGCCGACCTGGAGGCCATGGCCCGCGCCGCGTGGACCTGGGCGCGGGAATTCCACACCCGCGAACGCTTTCGCCGGGAATACCGCGCTTTCGTCCGGGAACTGGATTCGTGCCGCAAGAAAGGCTGATGCATGGAAACGCCGTCGTCCCCCTCCCGCCCCCATGTCTGGGCCGTTGTACTCGGATACAACCACCCCGATGTTACCATCGATTGCCTGCACAGCCTCGCCCGGGTGGATTACCGGCCGTTCACCGTGCTGTACGTGGACAACGGCAGCGAGATGTCCGCTTGCCGGCAGGTCATGGACAGCGTCCCGGGCTGCGGCGTGCTGCGGCTGGAGCCCAACGCCGGCGTTTCGGGCGGCTTTAATGTTGGCATCCGCCACGCCCTGACCCACGGGGCGGAATATGTCCTCATCCTGAACAACGACACCACGGTCGAGCCCGGCTTCGCCAGACATCTTGTCACCGCCGCCCTGGAGCATCCCCGCGCCGGTCTGCTCGTGCCCAAGATCTACTACCACGGCCACCCCGATACGATCTGGTCCGCCGGCTCCGTATTCCGGCGCTTTCCCCCCGTGGTCACCATGCGCAAAACCCGCGGGTCCGACGACGGCCGCTTCGACCGGCCCTGCAACTTGGACTATGCCACGTTCTGCGTCATTATGTTCAGCCGCGCCATGCTCGAAACCACCGGCCTGATGGACCCCGACTACCACTTCATGTATGAAGACTATGACCTGTGCCTGCGCGCGCGCGAAGCGGGATTCGGCATCCGCTACGTGCCCGATGCGCATGTTTGGCACAAAATCTCCAAGACCACCGGCGCCGGCACCCCCAACCCCACATTTTGGCACAACTACGGCCGCAGCGAATCCATCTTCCGCCGGAAGTTCCACCGCCACCGCTGGCTGACCGGCTGGATCCACGCCACCTACATCGTGGCGCGCTTCGTCTTCGAAGGCAACGGGTATGGCCTCCGGCCCTATCTCCGGGGCTGGCGGCAAGGCGCGCGCGATCCCCTCCATCCCCCGCCGCGCACCCAGGAGGCCAGCCGCACTTTCAGCCAAGTATTAAGGCCGCAGTAAGGAATCCATCTGAATCTTCATGCCCAGGCCAGGTCGTCTCTAAGCAAGCCGGACTCCCGCAACTGAGCCAGGACTTTGAGCCGCATATAATTCGACTCCCTGAAATTGGCGTTCTGGAAATTCATCGCTTGCAGTCCGTCGCGCAATTCGCTGATGGTATCCCGCAACTTGGCCTGCGGCTGGTGATCCGGCGCCAGCTTCTTGAACAGATCGAAGCAAACCTTGTAAGACCGCTTGTCGGGGGGGGCGTCACGGTTAACGGAGATTTCGACCCCGGCAATGACGTCCGCCACGGTCTGTGCCAATTCCTTTACCTGAAAATTCCATTCGTTGCATCCTGCATTAATAGCCAGGAAATTCCCGCCCACTGCGGCATCGCGGCGGATGGCCCACTCGATGGCACGGGCCATGTCGCGGATGCTAATCAGCGGCCGCCACGGCGTGCCGTCGCTCAAAATGGTAATTGTCCGACTGGCCACGGCACACGCGACAAAATCATTCAGCACAAGATCCAGACGCAGGCGAGGGCTCATGCCGCAGGCGGTGGCAAAACGCAAGCACGTCACTTTGAATCCATCCGATGCCAGCGGTTGAAGCCCCTGTTCCGTCATCACCTTCGACTTGGCATAGGCCGTCAACGGATTCAAGGCGTCCTGTTCCGTGCGGGGACCACCCTCGGCATAACCGTACATGCTGCAACTGGAGGCAAAAACGAATGCAGACACGCCGGCCTCGCGAGCCCGACGGGCCAGTTCAACACTGGCACGATAATTGATGTCGTATGTCATGGCCTCATAGGCTTTGCCCATCGGGTCATTGGAAATGGCCGCCAAGTGGACAACGGCATCCACATCCTTCAGCAACTCGCCCGGACAATTTCGGACATCGGCAAAGTGCTGCCGGTTCAGACGACACTCCGGCAGGAGATGCGCATGGGTCAGACAATGCGCAAAATATCCCATATCCAGTCCCGCCAGCATTGAATTCGGATAAACCGATCGAAGATGCGCAATCACCGCGGGCCCGATATACCCCATATTTCCGGTCACTAATATATTCATGAGTCTCCTGGTTTATTCCGTAGATGGCAAATGAACTGTTGTCGCAGACTCGTATCGGTTGACCTTGTCATCCCGTTTCTTTTCGTAAACCATAAAACGCCTGCTGGACAACTGATCATTCACATGGAATTGGGTATTCAGAATATGTTGCAGAACCGGACGGCCATTCAGCAAAGGCTTCACCAGTTGAGCCGCTTCAGGCCAGATGTCCTGAACTTCTTCGAAAACATAAAACCGCACTTCCGGCCTTTGCAAGGCAAGCTCCAACTCTTCAAGCAGGGTCGCCCACAGCGGGTTGTGGGGATAGGTGGCCGACAAGAGAACATACATGCCGTTTGGATATGGGTATGGAGACACCCGCTCAAGTGCAACCAGGATGTTTTGTCCTTGATAATCAAATACCACGGCCGTTTCCCGAGGGCGGAGAACAGATTTCATTTGCCGGCCAAGCTGGGTGCCCGGAGTCGGCGCCCAACTCCATGGACGCCAAAATCCACCCTCCGGACGCTGCATCCCAACGCCCGCCATGAAAAGGGCAAACATAAAAAGACCTGCCGTGCACCAGGCCAACACCGTTCGCTTGCGCAGTTCCAGTTTTTGCGCCCACGGCACCTGCACCAGTATGATTCCCGCATTCAGGGCGAAAGCCCATTGCAGCGGGATGCAGTGGTACACCGTGCCCTTGTACTGCATCCAGACTATGGCGACCGAGGCGACCAAGATGGCCAGACCGAAAATCATCAGACGGCTTGGCGAGAACTTGTCGGCCCGCTTACGATTTGCTGCAAACCATGAAATCAAGGCCACCACAAACAAGAAAGAGCAAAAGGGAGATCCCCGGGTTGATACATTACGAACAATGTACAAGGCCAGCTCTCCGGGCGACAACTGCCACGTGCTGTAGGAAGAACTGGTAAAGTGCACGCCCCATCTCCAAAACCCTTCAACCGCTCCGTTCTTCCAAAGCCACCCCCCGGCCAATAGCACGGGCACACAACCTCCCGCACCGCATGCAATCAAGCGGACCCAGGTTTGACCTCGGAACAACTCGCGCCAGACAGCCCAAAGAACCGCGACAAAGCCAAGTGGCCAAACCGTAGGCTTGATCAATACCCCTGTTGCCATGCCAATGCCCGAGGCGATATACCATGGAACCGACACCGGCTGATCTGCGTTGGCCCCACGAATCCAAGGCAGGAGGCCCAGCAGGATGGCCGGTGCCGCAAAGCTTTCGCGCTGGGCCGTATTGCCCATGCCTCCCATGTAGTAGCTTAATAAATATGCACTGACGCACAGCAGACGCACGGCGAAACCCGCCTTTGCCTCGCGTAAGATAAATAGCAGCGCAAAACAGGCGGAAAAGACGAATATCGAATCAAGCACCCGCAGACCGACCGCCGAACTCCCGCTGATCAACCTGGCCAGATAGTGTATCCCGTATATCCCAGGCCAATTGAATTCCGGAATATCGACATATGGTCTCAGTCCCTGTGATACTTCAAAAACAATCCGATGAAATTGGCCATGGTCTTCCCAAAGCGGCCAATGCCCGTAAAAAGAAACAAAAAAGACAACAATAACAACAAAGGAAAACAGTGCCCCCGAATACGCAGAACAGGCTCTGAGGATTCCCTTTCTCATATTGTGAGGAAACTATGGTTCCAAAGGGTACACCGTCAATGGAAATTTCACAAAGACGCTGTGCCGGCACATTGGACCATGTCTCTGACATGCGGTTCACCAGCGTCCCGGCTTCTCCCTGGAACGTTTTAATTAATCCCGGAATGGGCATCATGGCCTCCAGCACGGCATGCAACCGGCACCCGCCAATCCCAAACGCCCACCAAAGCCCCGAAGTCAAATCGGGCCGGGAACCGCCGAAGGGAGTAAGGACGCCAAGTTTGCGCAGGCACAATCCGGCCGGATCCGGAAAGCCTCATGGTTCATCCCAAAACCCATGGGGCGATGCCGGCGCGCTGCAGCCAATCCCATCCCGCCATGACAACAATGAGTATTTCCGCACCTCATGTCCGTTGCCGCTTGCTTTTCGAGAGGATGATCATTCATCAATGTTTCATGGCCCGGATGCCGGATGCTTGACCCTCGTTTTTGTTCCATGTTAGAAGTATTCATGAACTTAACAAATGCCCCTTGCTGGAAATTCCGTTTTTTGCCTTGCCTGCTCGTTGGCATTCAACTGATCGTTTCCGGTTGTGAATTGGATGGATTATCCAGCTCATCAGACTCCGGCAGCGCGGTCATCACCATGAACGAATTGAATGAGGTGGCCGTCGAGCCTCCCGCATCAGCGGAACCGGCATCTGCTCCAACGGATGCAGAAGAGTCTTCTTCCCCTGCCGCTCCAGCTCCCGCGCCAGCGGCTCAGCCAAGGGCATCATTTTTATGGGAACCCAGAGCCAACAGTGTGCGGGTCGTGATTCCGTCCAGTCTGCCGCACTGGAGATTTGGCATCGGTTCCCGACGCTTGCATCATGATCTTTACGGTCCGGATTACAGCGGTGGCAACCGGGAAATCAACATGGAATACGTCCTCCCGGGAAACGGAGCCAGCTGGCGACAGAAATCTCTGAATGCTGGAGATGATGGCACCTTGATGGTGTTCATTAATACGCGAGATGTGGAAACGGGCAGCTTAAAAAACGCCGGCTGGCGCATCATGGATGCGACCCGGGTGCAATCGGGTGATGGTGACCGTCTCAAGCCGGGTGAAAACCGATAAATCCGTCTGAAATGTCAAAATCCATTTCCCCGATTGATGCAGGAGAATACGTATGAAAGCAGTCATCCTGGCGGGGGGGTATGGTTCCCGCCTGAGCGAGGAAACCACGGCCCGCCCCAAGCCGATGGTGGAAATCGGCGGCAAGCCGATTCTCTGGCATATCATGAAAATCTACTCTGCCCACGGCATTGACGATTTCGTGGTCTGCTGCGGCTACAAGGGCCATATGATCAAGGAGTACTTCGCCAACTACTTCCTGTACAATTCGGATGTCACCATTGATCTAAAGCGCAACAAGACCACCATCCACCAGCACACGGTCGAACCCTGGCGCATCACCCTCGTGGATACCGGCGAAAACAGCGGCACGGGCGGCCGCCTGAAACGAGTGGCTCCCTATCTGGACAACGAAACCTTCTGCTTCACCTACGGAGACGGCGTCAGCAACGTGGACATCCGCCGCACCATCGCCTTTCACCATGAGCAGAAGGCCCTCGCCACCATGACGGCCGTGCAGCCGCCCGGGCGGTTCGGCTCCTTCCGCCTGGCCAAGGGCCAGGTCCGCATCGCTTCCTTCCGCGAAAAACCCCAGGGCGACAACGCCTGGGTCAACGGCGGATTCTTCGTCCTCGAACCCGGGGCGCTGGACTACATCGAGAACGACGCGACGTTCTGGGAGGCCGATCCGATGGAGCGCCTGGCCCGGGATGGCCAGCTGGTCGCCTGCCAACACGACGGCTTCTGGCAGTGCATGGACCACCTGAAGGACAAGATTGATCTCGACCGGATGTGGACCGAAGGCCACGCTCCCTGGAAAGTGTGGGAGTGAGTCATCATGCCAACCTGCCGATTCTGCGGAACTGACTTGACGCGCACATTCGTGGATCTGGGCGTCTCCCCGGTCGCCAACGATTATCTGCCCGCTGAGGCCTTGGACCAGATGGAGCCCTTCTATCCCCTGCACGCCCGGGTGTGCGAACAGTGCCTCCTGGTGCAGCTCCCGCCGGTCCAGACGCCGCAGTCGTTCTTCAACGACCAGTACGCCTATTTCTCCTCCTTCTCCGATTCGTGGCTGGCGCATGCCCGGGACTACGCGGCCGCCATGATCCGGCGCTTTGAACTCGGCCCCAGCCACCGCGTCGTGGAGGTCGCCAGCAACGATGGCTACCTGCTCCAGTATTTCCAAGCGGCCGGCATTCCCGTGCTGGGCATCGACCCCGCCCGGAACTGCGCCGAGGCCGCTGCCGCCAAGGGCATTCCCACCGAAATCCGCTTCTTCGGCGCCGAAACCGCCCGCGCCCTGGCGCCCGCGTATTCCGCCGACCTTATGGCGGCCAACAACGTGCTTGCCCACGTGCCGGACATCAACGACTTCGTCGAAGGCTTCCGGATCCTGCTGCAGCCGGAGGGCGTCGCCACCTTCGAATTTCCCCACCTGTTGAATCTGATCCAGCACAACGAATTCGACACCATTTACCACGAGCATTATTCCTATCTGTCGCTTTATACGACCCAGCAGATTTTCGCCGCTCACGAACTGACCGTCTTTGACGTGGCGGAACTCCCCAGCCATGGCGGGTCGCTACGGCTGTTCATCCGCCACACCGCCAACAACCGCCTGTCCTTGGAACCCGGCGTGGCCCGCATCCTGGACCGGGAGGAACAGGCCGGCCTGACCCGTCTGGACGGGTATCTGGGCTTTGAAAGCAAAGTGCGGAAGGTTAAACGCGATCTGCTCAAGTTCCTGATCGCGGCCAAGGAAGCCGGACAAACCGTGGCCGGCTATGGAGCTCCGGCAAAAGGCAACACTCTGCTCAACTATTGCGGCGTTCGCACCGACCTGCTCGCCTTCACCGTGGACCGGAGTCCCCACAAGCACGGTAAGTTCCTGCCCGGCACCCGCATTCCGGTTTTCCCGCCGAAGCGAATTATGGAAGCCCGACCGGATTTCCTGCTCATCCTGCCGTGGAACCTCCGGGACGAAATCATGGAGCAGATGAAAGGCATCCGGGAATGGGGCGGGAAATTCGTCGTGCCGATCCCCGAACTTCAAGTTCTGCCGTGAAACTGCTCCCCCTGCTCATCCCGGGCGCGTTTCGGATCGATGTGGATCCGCTGGAAGACGAACGCGGGTTTTTCGCCCGGACCTTTTGCCGGGAGGAACTCCGGCGCCATGGCGTAGATTTTCCGGTGGCCCAGTGCAGCGTGTCCTTCAACCGCGAGGCATTCACCCTCCGCGGCATGCATTTTCAGGCTGCCCCCTGCCCTGAACAGAAGATCGTCCGCTGTACCGCCGGCCGCGTGTGGGACTGCATCCTCGATCTGCGGCCCGCTTCTCCCACATTCAAGCAATGGGTCGCCGAGGAACTCTCCGCCGCCAACCGCCGTGCCCTGCTGATCCCCGAACAGTGCGCCCACGGATTTCTCAGTCTGGAACCCGAAACCGAACTGCTCTACATGATGTCCGCCCCGTTCGCCCCGGAATGCGCCCGCGGCGTGCGCTGGGACGATCCTGTCTTCGGCATCGCCTGGCCCGCCCCGCCGCGCGTCCTCTCGGCCAAAGACCGCCTGTTCCCCGATTTCACCGGATAATCCGCCATGAACGATCCGTCCGCCAGCCTCCGCTCCCTCTGCGATTCCTTCGACGCCGAACGCGAAGGAGGCGGACTCTTCGATCTCGCCGCTCGCCTGTTTCCCATCTGCCGCAGCCTCACCGGCGAAGGCAACCGGCAAACCCTCGCCATCCTGTCGGAGCAAATTCCGCTCCGGATTCACGAAGTGCCCAGCGGCACCCCGGTCCTGGACTGGACCGTGCCGCCGGAGTGGACCATTCGCGAGGCCTGGATCCGGGACCCACAGGGCCGAACGGTCGTTGATTTCCGGAACCACAATCTGCATGTGGTCGGCTACAGCCGGCCCGTCCGCCAAACCATGACGCTGGACGAACTCCGGCCGCATCTGCACAGCCTGCCCGATCATCCGGACTGGATCCCCTACCGCACCTCCTACTACCACGAGACCTGGGGATTCTGCCTGAGCGACTCCCGGAAACAATCCTTGGTCCCCGGAAAATACGACGTCTGCATTGATGCAGACCTGAAACCCGGCCACCTGACCTACGGGGAACTGGTTCTGCCCGGAGCGAAACCCGACGAATTCCTGTTTTCCACCCACATTTGCCATCCGTCGCTGGCCAACGACAACGCCTCGGGCATGGTCGTGGCCGCTCGGCTGGCGGCGCTCCTGGCCGGCGTTTCCCGCTGCCTGACCTATCGGTTCCTGTTCATTCCAGGTACCATCGGCTCCATCACCTGGCTCGCCCGCAACCGCGAAACGGCGGACCGGATCCGCCACGGGCTGGTGCTGTCCTGCCTGGGGGATCCCGGCACGCCCACCTACAAGCAGAGCCGCCGCGGCGACGCCGTCATCGACCGGGCCGCGGCCCATATTCTCCGTCGCAGCGGGCGCCCCCATGCCGTGCTGCCGTTTTCGCCCTACGGCTACGACGAACGCCAGTATGGTTCGCCCGGCTTCAATCTCCCCGTCGGCCTGTTCATGCGGTCGCCCCATGGCACCTTCCCCGAATACCACACCTCGGCCGACAACCTCGATTTCATCCGGCCCGAGTCTTTGGCCGACTCCTTGCGACGGCTGCTGGATACCGTCGCCGTGGTGGAGGGCAACGCGACCTTCCGCAATCAATGCCCGTACGGCGAACCCCAGCTCGGCCGCCGGGGCTTGTATGATTTACTCGGCGGCGCCAACGAACGCCACGAACAGCAGATGGCCATGCTGTGGGTGCTGAACCAGTCCGACGGCGGACCGTCGCTGCTGGAGATCGCCGACCGTGCCGATCTGCCTTTCTCCCGCATCCGGGAGGCGGCGGACCGGCTGGCCGCCGCCGGACTGTTGGAAGAGTAGGAGTCCAAGATGAACGCATCGAACGCCGGGATCGTGTTTCTCTTCTGCCTGCTTGGCGCTGCTCCGGCCGTGCTGGCCCAGTCCGGCAGCCGCACCGCCCCCGAAACACACGGCTTTTCCTGGCAATCCCATGCGGCCGAACGGGAAGAAGAAACTGCCTCATGGTACGACGGCCGCCTGGAACTCGGCGCGCGTATCCACCACTTCACCCTCAAGGACACCCGCCGCACAGGATCCAACGGGCGCAACAACAATAACGTCCGGATCAATTTCATCGGCAGCGTGTGGGGACTCGATGAAATCCAGGACTACGCCCCGCGACTGTACATCCAGTATCGAGTCATACCCTATGTCGGAGCTGGCCTCACGTATGATCACGTCGCCGCAAAAACCCGCGACTGGGGCAACGTGGAGCAAACCCGGTACGGCACCGACGGGGATGTTCATCTGTGGGGCCCCATGCTCTATCTGTTTGCTCGCTATCCGAACTCCACACGCTTCACACCGATGGCCGAAGCGGGCTGGGTCCGGTATTTCGCCGATTTCGACGTCAATCCCGCCTGGGCCGCCATCGGCCCTGGATACCGCTTCGAAGTGGATGACACCGACGGATATTATCTCGCCCTCGCCCTCGATTACGCCATCAATGATCATTGGCATGCCCAGGCTTATTGGCGCCGCCTTTATGATGCGGAAGTGGATGCCCGGGCCTATTTCTCTCCGGGCTCCCGGGTCGGACGCTACGGCTCTTTTCCCATGGAATATGAAATGTTTGGCCTGGGCATGTCCTATGGATTCTGATTCCGGCCCGGTGGACAGGGAGAATATCGGATGCGTGTCTTGAATTGGATCGGCGGTGGATTCGCCGCCCTGCACAAATTCCGGCGATTGTGTTTGCGGCATTATTGGATCGGAACTTTTGCGGAAGCCGGACCTGGGATATCCATTGGCGACGGGCTGCAATTGTACGGTCCAAAGCACATCCGTTTGGGCCATGGGGTTTCCATCGCCAACCACGTCACCCTGCGGGCGCTGACCGGTTACCCGTGGACCGACCCGCCTCAAACCTTCTCCCCGGAAATCGTTTTGGAAGACCGCTGCTTCATCAACAATTTTTCCCAGATCTCCTGCGTCAACCGGGTGGTCATCGGTGCCAACACGATGATCGCCGAGGGCTGCTTCATCGCCGACAACAACCACGGCTATGACGATCCCGCCAGCAGCATCCGGGAACAGCCGCTCCGGATCTGCGGCGAAGTCCATGTCGGCCCGGATTCGTGGATCGGCGCCCATTGCGTCATCGTCGGGAACATCCGGATCGGCCGCCACTGCGTGATCGGGGCCAATTCCGTAGTCACGTCCGATCTGCCAGATTTTTCCATCGCCGCCGGCGCGCCGGCCCGCATCCTCAAGCAATTTGACCCGGTCCGGAAGCAGTGGCTCCCGCCCGCCGCGTCATGAACCGGTCCGCCGCCATGGACTGGATCTCCAGCCGCGCCGGGCGGCATCCCGCCCTAGCGGTGTTTCTGGTCTCTGCGCTCGTCTTCGGAATCTTCAATGTTCTGCCCGTCCTGCGCGAAGCCGGCCATATCGCCGAACACGGCCAGGTCCACACCCATGTCCGCCTCGCCGCGGAGATGCTGCAGGGGCGGGTGGAATTCCACGAGGCGTTCTACAAGGACATCGCGGAGTTCCACGGGCGCTTTTACTCGCCGTTTCCTCCGTTTCCCGCCTTTTTCCTGATTCCGCTTGTCGCGGTGTTCGGTGTGAACCTGCCGACCATGCTTTTGACCCCGCTGCTGGGCGCGCTGGCCGGAACCGCGCTGTTCCGTTTGCTCCGGACCCTCGGCATCCGAACCGACACGGCGGCATGGGCCACCGCCGGATTTCTGTTCGGAACGGTGTTCTGGCTGGTGGTGCGCTTTTCGTTTGATACGTACTTCGCGCATGTGCTGGCCACGGTCCTGGTGTTCCTTGCCCTGGAGGCCGCCGCCGCGCATCGCTCCGGCGCATGGATCGGTCTTGCCATGGGCGCCGCCTTCCTCACTCGCCAGCTGACGGTGCTGGCCCTGCCCTTCGCCTGGCTTCTGATGC
Organism: Lentisphaerota bacterium; assembly: GCA_012514035.1. Lineage (GTDB taxonomy): Bacteria > Verrucomicrobiota > Kiritimatiellia > CAIQIC01 > Lenti-01 > Lenti-01. Next base: position 97,380 of record JAAZBB010000077.1, read on the forward strand.
TCCGCCCCGGCGAGCCCCTGCTTTCCCGGCGCTTTCTCAAGGCCGTCCTGGCTTCCGTCCCCGCCCTCGCCCTCGCCCTGGGAATCTATCTCTATTACAACTGGATCCGCTTCGGCAACCTGCTCGACTGCGGCTATGCCTACATCCCCGAGTACAGCTGGTATCTGACCCGCTTGGACAAGTGGGGCGTTCAAAGCCTGGCCTATGTCCCGTCCAATTTTGTCCGTCTCTTTCTCCAGGGTTTCGTCATCGAGTTCAACGATCCCGACCTGATGATCCCGGACATCAGCCGCGCCGGCACCTCGCTGACCTTCGCCAGCCCGTTCCTGTTTTTCGCGTTTCGGAACCGGTTTCGAGAACGTCCGCTCCTGGACTGGGCGGCGTGGGGCGGCATCGGCCTCTGCGCCCTGGCGGTCATGATGAACAAAAACGCCATGGGCGGCTGGCAAATCAACGGCATGCGCTACGCGCTCGATTTTCTCCCTGTGCTCGCCGTGCTGGCCGCCCGCGGCATGCAGCGCGACGCCGACGCCCCC